>JAZRZW010000114.1:0-7540 GCA_045601585.1 Faecousia sp.
CCGCCAACCAGAAAAAGGAAGAGGACGCATTCCGTTTGTGTTCTTCCATGATCAACGAGCAGAAGCTGGATATGCAGCTGGTCAGCGCCGAATGTTCCTTTGACGGCAGCAAGATTCTGTTCTTCTTCACCGCCGATGAGCGGGTGGATTTCCGTGAGCTGGTCAAGAATCTGGCCGCTGCGTTCCACACCCGCATCGAGCTGCGCCAGATCGGCGTCCGGGACAAAGCCAAGATGGTCGGCGGCCTGGGCATCTGCGGCAGACCCTTTTGCTGCACAGAATTTTTGGATGATTTCCAGCCCGTGTCCATCAAAATGGCAAAGACCCAGAACCTGAGCCTGAATCCCACCAAGATCTCCGGCACCTGCGGCCGCCTGATGTGCTGCCTGAAATATGAGCAGGACACCTACGAGAGCCTGATCCGCACCAGCCCGAAGCTGGAATCCTTTGTGGACACCCCCGAGGGTCGGGGCACCGTAATCGAGCTGGATCTTCAGCGCCAGCGGGTAAAGGTGCGGTTTGAAAGCCGCCCCGAGGCCACCGGCAATTTCGCCAACGAAGAGATTGCCGTGCTGCGCAACGGCAAAGCCAAAAAGGGTGATGACCCCATTCCTGCCGACCTGGCACCTATCTCCGGCAACGGCACCAAGCGCCGTTTCCAGAAAGAGCTTAGCGACGACAGTCCGGTACTCGATTCCATCAAGTTCCGCTACAGTGAAGAGACCATCGCAGACGATGTGGTGGCCACCTCCGCTGAGCCCAAGGAGCACCGCAGCCGCCGCAGAAGAAGAAGCAGAGGTGGCCATAGGCCCACCGGCGAGCAAAAGCCCCAGGGCGAAAAAACCCAGCAACCCAAGCCTGCTCAGGAAAAAACCGGCGAGGCAAAACCTGCCGATGGCACTGCCAAAAAGAGCAACCATCACCGTCACCGCCGCCATCACCACAAACCCAAAACCACCGAAAACAAATAAAAAAGGAGAGCCAAAGGCTCTCCTTTTTATTATGTTTATGTACTTATCCCAGACGGGCGCCGCAGTTGGGGCAGAATGCGCTGGGTGCGGTCAGTGCATAGCCGCAATTCGTGCAGAATTTGGGAGCTGCAGGAGCAGCAGGTGCAACCGGAGCATCGGGTACTGCAGGTGCAATCGGGGCATCGGGTACTGCTTCAGGTACAACAGGCGCTGCGTAGGGAGCAGCATAGGGAATTGCCTCAGGTGCAACAGGGGCTGCCTCGGGAGCAGGTGCTTCTGCGGGGTCTGCAAAGAAGCCCACCTTCTCCAGCACAATGGGTGCTGCTGCGCCGGAGGCTGCCAGCAGAGCATACAGCCAGCAACCGGCACCGATGCCGGCTCTTGCCTGGATGCCATATGCACTGGCGCTGGCATCCAGTGCCTCGATCAGGCCGATGGTCAGGGTCAGCAGAACGATGCCGCCGAAGCCCCACAAAGCGAACTTGCAGATCTTGTTCACATGGAATTTGCCAAAACCGTCGGGCAGGCTGGGAACTGCCAGGGAACGCACCAGTGCATATGCACCGATGAGCATCAGCAGGATGCCTACGATCATAGAGATCACCAGGAAAACGCTGTAAGCAGTGCCGCCGCTCAGGGTCTCATAACCGTTTGCGGTCACAGTCTGGGTGCCACCCCAGAAAGAGGTGACTGTTGCATTTGCAAAGGGCATTGCCAGCAGAATGAACTGCAAGACGCCCAGGCCGGCTGCCACAAGACCGTAAAAATGCTTTTTAATGAATGCCATATTTCTCTCCTCCAATATTCGCCGCATACGCAGCTTTGTTATACATCAAGGATACCACATCCCCCCTGATGCGTCAACCTTCAATTCTATAGAGCCGTTTGCCGTTTTCAAAGGTGGCATTTTGAGCCTCTTCCACGCTGGTGCCCCGGATCTCCGCCAGCCGCTCCGCCATCCGGTAGAGGTAGCCGGGATCGTTCCGCTTGCCCCGGAAGGGCTCCGGCGCCATAAAGGGACAGTCCGTCTCCAGCACGATCCGGTCCAGAGGGATCGCCGCTGCGGTTTCCACCGCCTTGCGGGCATTTTTAAAGGTCAGCACTCCGGTAAAACCAATATACCAACCCATATTCACCAGCTGCCGGGCCATTTCCGCAGAGCCGGAATAGCAGTGGAATACACCCCGCACCGTGGGGAACTCCTTGACGATCCGCATGCCGTCGTCGTGGGCATTGCGCTCGTGGACGATCACCGGCAGATCCAGCTCCTTTGCCAGCTCCATCTGCATCCGAAAAGCCTTCTGCTGAATTTCTCTGGGAACGTCCTCGTAATAGTAGTCCAGGCCGATCTCGCCGATGGCCTTCACCTTCTCAAGTTTACATAACTTTCTGTATTCCTCAATGACCTCGTCATTTACCTCGTCCGCGGCATCGGGGTGAGAGCCCACGGCAGCGTACACAAAGGGGTATTTTTCCGCCAGAGCCACTGCCAGCCGGGAGGTCTCCAGGCAGCAGCCGGGGTTCATCACAAGTCCCACATTTTTCTCTTTCAGGCCGGTGAGCAATTCGTGGATATCCTCATCAAACACCGGGTCTACCATGTGGGCATGGGTATCAAACAGCATATTTTTCTCCTTTATCTTAAAAAGTACCCCAGCACCAGGCACCCCAGCAGGATGCGGTAGATGCCAAAGGGGGAAAATGTGTGTGTCTTTACAAAATCCATCAACCCCCGGATCACCGGCAGGCTCACGAAAAACGCCGTCAAGCAGCCCACCGCCAGCATCACCCCTTCGGTGGGATTGAGGGTCGCGCCCCGAAATTGCCATAATTTCAAAAGGCTTGCCCCCAGCATGGTGGGAATGGCCAGAAAAAAGGAATATTCCGCGGCAACGCTGCGATCGACCCCCAAAAGCAGACCTCCTAAAATGGTTGCTCCGCTGCGGGAGGTGCCGGGAATGATGGCGAGGCACTGAAATGCGCCGATTCCCGCCGCCCGGGACAAACTCAAAGGCTTTCCTGCCTTCGGTCTGCGCCGCTCCAAAAGCCAAAACACCACGCCGTAAAAAATCAGCGCTCCCGCCACCACGATCGTGTTCAGGTTGGTGTTTTTTACCGCTGTGCCCCGCAAAAAAGCGTCCAGAGGCTCGTCTAGGCATACTCCCAGCGCCGCCGACGGTAACACGCCGATCAAAACCTTGCCCCACAGGGTCAGGTTCTTTTTACTCCCGATGGGGTTAAGTCGGCGAAAATACAGCACCACCACCGCACTGATGGCGCCCAGCTGAATCAGAATCTCAAAAAGATCGTAAAATTCCGCCGACCCACCCAGGGGCACGACGGCATCCAGCAGGATGATATGGCCGGTGGAGGACACCGGGAGCCACTCCGTAACCCCCTCGATGATGCCAAAGAGCAGCGCTTTCAAAACGGCGATCAGCATAGATGTCCTCCCTTATCATAGCGTTAATGGGTATATTTTGCAAGAAAAATCAGAACAGCCCCGGCTTTTTGCAGGGCACCCGGCACTCCTCGGGCTGCACATCCACCAAAATAATGTCCGGTCCGATCCGCCGGATGCAATGCCAGGGGATCACAAAATCCTCTCTGTGCCCCAAAAGCCCCCACAGGCGGCAGGGTCCCGGCACCACCAGAGCCAGGATGTTGCCCTCCGGCAGTTGGAGCTTTGCATCGCAAACAAAGCCCAGCCGACAGCCGTCCCGGAGGCAGATCACCTCTTTACACTGCAGTTCCCGAAAGGTTTCGCACATAAAACGCCCTCCTTTTCCTTAGGGGAATTCTATGAAAACAGGGCCGGAAAAATGCGTGTCAATACCCAATTTTTTGGACAGAAAAATACCCCTTGTGAACATTTTGGACAGCGAAAAAATTGGGGTTTTCGGACCCCCTGTCGAAACAATTTATGTAAACTCAGAAGGGAGAAAAAATAGGGTTTTTCTCCTTGTGGAAAAACTTGTGGAAAGTGTGGAAAACTCAATATTATCAACGCAAAAATCCCTCTGATCTTCCCGGAAAACATTGGCTGTTTTTCCTGTATTTTCTCCCGGGAAACGGCGAATAATTTGGTTGCAATGTAAATTATGTAGCCGTTTTTTCAGGGGGTTTTATGGTCGCATTTTGGCGAAAAAGTTGACATATCCTCTAAAAGAGGCTCTTTTTAGCACTCCCACGACCGGGGTGTTGCGAAATTTTTTGTGGATATTGCACAAAAGTCTCCTCCGTATGAAAAACTGTCCACAGGCTACACTATACCTATCAAATATACAGGAGGATTTATGCAATCAAAGGTAGAGATCTGCGGTGTGGACACCGCCCGACTGAAGGTCCTGACACAAGAGGAAATGGAGGTGCTTTTGCGAAAAAGCAGGCGCGGTGACCAGGATGCCCGCCAGCAGCTCATTGAGGGAAACCTGCGCCTGGTGCTCAGTGTGATCCAGCGTTTTTCCGCCCGGGGTGAAAACCCGGACGATCTGTTTCAGGTAGGGTGCATCGGCCTGATGAAAGCCATCAACAATTTCGACCCGGAAAAGAATGTGCGCTTTTCCACTTATGGGGTGCCCATGATCGCAGGAGAGGTGCGTCGCTACCTGAGAGACAACTCCGTAATCCGGGTCTCACGCTCCCTCCGGGATACCGCCTACCGCGTTCTCCAGTGCAAAGAGGAGATGCAGCTGCGGCTGGGGAAAGAGCCCACGCTGGAGGAGATCGCCAGAGAGCTGGAGCTGCCGGCGGAGCAGGTGGCGGAAGCCATGGACGCGGTTTGCGCCCCGGTGAGTCTGCCCGAGCCGGTGTACACCGACGGCGGTGACCCTCTGACAGTGATGGATCAGGTGCGAGACACCCGGAACACCGACGAGAATTGGCTGGAAAAGCTATGCCTGCGGTCTGCCTATCAGAATTTAGGCAGCCGGGAAAAGCAAATTCTTTCTTTGCGGTTCTATGACGGCAAGACCCAAAACGAGGTAGCAGGCATCCTGGGCATCTCCCAGGCTCAGGTCTCCCGTCTGGAGAAAGGCGCCATCGGCACCATGCGAAAGGAGTTCCTCTCATAACCGGCCGTTGTCCTCTGTTAATAAAAAGGAGAGCCTTTGGGCTCTCCTTTTTTACACACTCTCTTTTTCTTGCTTTCGGATCACCTTCACCAGGGTCTCCACGAAGCCCCAAACCGGGGGTTCCAGCCATTTATCATATAAAATACACATATAAAGTGCCTGATGCCAATTCTCCAGGGGTACAAATTCTACCCCCTGGCGGGGGGCCACCGCACTCTCGCTCAGGGCACAAATGCCCACCCCCTCCGCTACCAGCTCCAGGGCCGCCGCAGCGGTATTGACGGCACAAAGCACCCGTTCCTCCGCCATTTCGCCGCTGGCCCACTGGCCGAAGCTGTTTTCCATCTCATTGTTGAACACGATCTGGGGCAAATGCGCAATTTTCTGTGGAGAAAGCACCTTTTCCTTTGCCAGAGGGTGATCCGCCGGCAGGGCTACCACGAAATTTCGCTGTCCCAGTTTGCGGAAATGGAGACTGCGATCACGGTTGGTGGTGTCCACAATGGCCATATCCAATTTTTCCTGCCGCACCAGGTCCATCAGCTCCTGGGCGGAGCTCTCCGTCAGGCGCACCCGGATCCGATCATTATCCCGGATGTACTTTGCGATCTCCTTTGCCACCACGCCGGACACCGTGCCGGACACCACGCCCAGGCGGATCACCACCGGAGCGCTGATCTTGCTGTCCCGCAGGGTCATGGAGGCGGTGTTCAGCTCCTGGAGGGCCGCATCCACCTTCTCCTGGAAGTACCGGCCCTCATCCGTCAGACGGATATTCCGCCCCACCTTCTCAAACAGCCGCACATCTCCCAATTCCGTCTCCAGATGGTGAATGGCCGCGCTCAGAGAAGGCTGGGAAATACCCAGTCGGGCTGCCGCCAAAGTATAGTGCTCCAGCTGGGCCAAAACAGAAAAATATCGCAGGTAATTGTAGTTCATACCTTGCCCTCGCAAATCTATAGTTTTTATCTATAAATAAAATATCATAACTATATTGCTTTTTGCAAGTAAAAATTCTATAATGCCTAAGGTATTTGGGGAATCCCTTCAATTTTGCCGAAAAATCCCTGCAATGACGCAGGAAAATCTTGCGTTCGGAAGCAAAATGTGATACCTTATTATATATATAAGCAAAATTGGAGGCAATCCCATGGCATTTACTTACAAAGGCCTGACAGCCGAGTATCAGCGTCACATCATCACCGACGCCGAGGTGGACCGCAACCTGGAGCGTCTGCTGCAGCAGAACCCCCGGATCACCGAGGTCACCGACCGCCCCACCGAGAACGGCGACGAAGTGGTTCTCAACTATGCAGGCTACTGCGACGGCGTACAGTTCCCCGGCGGCACCGCCGAAAACCAGACTTTGGTGCTGGGCAGCGGCATGTTCATCCCCGGTTTCGAGGAGCAGCTGCTGGATAAAGTTCCCGGCGAAGAAGTGACCGTTACCGTCACCTTCCCCGAAAGCTATCATGCGGAAGATCTGGCCGGCAAAGAGGCCAAGTTCCAGTGCAAGATCCTCTCCATCCGTGTAAAATCCTCTTACGATCCCGACGACACCTTTGCAAAAGAAGTTGGCGGCTGTGAGACCTTCGAGGAAATGAAGGAGAAGATGAAGCAGAGCTTGCAGGCCTATGCCGACGAGCGGGGAGAAATGGATCTGCAGGACCGTCTGCTGGATATGGCAGCGGAGACTCTGGAATTCACTGTTACCGACCAGATGAAGAAAGAAGCCGTTGACGATCAGATCTACAACCTGCGTCAGCAGCTCTCCCAGCAGGGTCTGACTCTGGAAATGTACTGCCAGTTCATGAGCACCAGCGAGGAGCAGATCCGTAAGGATGTGGAAGCAACTGCCATCGCCGCTCTGAAAGCTAAGGCCGCCATCGACGAGATCGTGATGATCGAAGGCCTGAAGGCAGAAGACGAGGACATCGCAAAGGCCATGGCTGTGGTCTGCCGCCACAACAACATCACCATGGACGAGCTGAAAGAGCAGTATGACAGCGCTCTGGAGCAGCCCATTATCAACAGTGTACTCACCGGCAAGGTGATGCGTCTCATCCGGGATGCAGCCACCATTACGGAAGTATAAATAAACATATCAAAAATGTGCGAAAGCACAAAAAATAAGGAGGAACACCTACTATGGCAATCGTTTTTGATGAAAACGGCAAGTACGTAGACGCCAAGGGTCTCGTAAAACTGGACCCCACCAAGTTCGCTGACTGGCAGATCGCCGAGGAAGCAGAGAAGACTCTGCCCCCCGTTGATTTCTTCCGTCAGAAGCTGGGCCTGCTGGAGGACGAGATCATCCCCTACGGCAAGACCCCCAAGATCGACTTTATCAAGGTTATGAAGCGTCTGGCTGACAAGCCCGACGGCAAGTTCATTGAAGTTACCGCTGTTACCCCCACCCCCTTCGGTGAAGGTAAGTCCACCGTTTCCCTGGGCCTGATCGAGGGTCTGGGCTACATCGGCAAGAACGCAGGCGGC
>JAZRZW010000115.1:0-23320 GCA_045601585.1 Faecousia sp.
CCTATGTAGTGAGCGTATCCATCCGCGGCGAATAAAAACACAATATATTGTGTTTGATAAAAATTTTTGAAACATCATATTGACAAAACGCACTTTATGCTTTATAATACGGGTACTGTCGCCAATACGGGCACAGTGCCCGTTTTTCATTTAATATAGGAGGTAGAAAGAGATGTATCAAGTTCTGAAAAGAGACGGCTCTACCGTTGAGTTTGAGATTTCCAAAATCAGCGGCGCAATGCTCAAGGCTTTCGAAGCAGTGGGCAGACAGTATCACCCCAGTGTTATCAATATGCTGGCCCTGCAGGTCAGCGCCGACTTTGAGTTTAAGATCAAGGACGGCTTCATTGCTGTGGAAGACATCCAGGACAGCGTGGAAAAAGTTCTGTCCGAAACCGGTTATGCCGATGTGGCCAAGGCTTACATCCTGTACCGTAAGCACCGTGAGAAGGTTCGTAATGTCGGTTCCGCTCTGCTGAACTACAAGGATCTGGTTGACAACTACCTGAAGATCAACGACTGGCGTGTGAAGGAGAATTCCACCGTTACTTATTCCGTCGGTGGTCTGATTCTTTCTAACTCCGGCGCGATCACTGCGAACTACTGGCTCAGCGAGATCTATGACAACGAGATCGCAGAAGCACACCGCAACGCAGACATTCACCTGCACGATCTTTCCATGCTGACCGGCTACTGCGCAGGCTGGAGCCTGAAGCAGCTGATCCTGGAGGGTCTGGGCGGCGTTCCCGGCAAGATCACCTCTGCCCCTGCAAGCCACCTGTCTACCTTGTGTAACCAGATGGTCAACTTCCTGGGCATTATGCAGAACGAGTGGGCAGGTGCACAGGCCTTCTCCTCCTTCGATACCTACCTGGCTCCCTTCGTCAAGGTGGACAACCTGACCCAGAAGGAAGTTAAGCAGTGCATCCAGTCCTTCGTTTACGGCGTCAACACCCCCTCCCGTTGGGGCACTCAGGCACCCTTCAGCAACATCACTCTGGACTGGGTCGTTCCCGCTGACCTGAAGGATCTGCCCGCTATTGTCGGCGGCAAGGAGATGGATTTCACCTACGGTGATTGCAAGAAGGAAATGGACATGGTCAATAAGGCCTTCATCGAGATCATGATCGAGGGCGATGCCAACGGCCGTGGCTTCCAGTATCCCATCCCCACCTACTCCATCACCCGCGACTTTGACTGGAGCGAGACTGAGAATAACAAGCTCCTGTTCGAGATGACCGCAAAGTACGGCACTCCCTACTTCTCCAACTACATCAACTCCGATATGGAGCCCTCCGACGTACGCTCTATGTGCTGCCGTCTGAGACTTGACCTTCGTGAGCTGCGTAAGAAGTCCGGTGGCTTCTTCGGTTCCGGTGAGTCCACCGGTTCTATCGGTGTTGTTACCATCAACCTGCCCCGTATCGCTTACCTGGCAGCCGATGAGGCTGATTTCTATAAGCGTCTGGATCGCCTGATGGATATTTCCGCCCGTTCCCTGCGCACCAAGCGTGAGGTCATCACCCAGCTGATGGAGAACGGCCTGTATCCCTACACCAAGCGTTACCTGGGCACTTTCTCCAACCACTTCTCCACCATTGGCCTGATCGGTATGAACGAAGTGGGCCTGAACGCAAAGTGGCTCCGTGCTGACCTGACCAACGCAAAGACTCAGAAGTTTGCTCAGGAAGTGCTGGATCATATGCGTGAGCGCCTTTCCGACTATCAGGAAGCATACGGCGACCTGTACAACCTGGAAGCAACTCCCGCAGAGTCCACCACCTATCGCTTTGCCAAGCACGACAAGGAGCAGTATCCCGACATCATCACCGCAAACGAGAACGGCTCTCCCTACTACACCAACTCCTCCCACCTGCCTGTTGGCTACACCGAGGATATCTTCTCCGCTCTGGAGATCCAGGACGAACTGCAGACCCGCTACACCTCCGGTACCGTCTTCCACGCCTTCCTGGGCGAGAAGCTGCCTGACTGGAAGGCTGCTGCTGACCTGGTTCGTAAGATCGCCGAGAACCACAAGCTGCCCTACTACACCATGAGCCCCACCTACTCTGTCTGCGCAGAGCACGGCTACCTGGTTGGCGAGCAGTATATCTGCCCCCCCTGCGGCAAGAAGACTGAGGTCTACAGCCGTATCACCGGTTACTACCGTCCCATCCAGAACTGGAACGACGGCAAGAGCCAGGAGTACAAGGATCGTAAGGTCTACAACATCGGCACCTCTGTCCTGAAGACCGCTGCTGCTCCCGTAGCTGCTCCTGTGGAAGAGACCTGCGCCTGCGAAGCTCCTAAGGCCGAAGTCGCAGCCGGTGCAAAGGCAATCCTCTTCTCCCGTGTGACCTGCCCCAACTGCCGTGTGGCAGAGCAGCAGCTTGCCAAGGCCGGTGTGGCATACGAGAAGCTGATCGCAGACGAGAATGTTGATCTGTGCAAGAAGTACGGCGTTAAGGGCGCTCCCACCCTGGTGATCACCGACGGTGAGAACCATGTGAACTACTACAGCGTTCCCGAGATCAAGAAGTACATTGCTTCTGTGTAAAAACAAAACATCAGCCGGGCACCTGCCCGGCTGATTTTCACGAATCTATGGTGTCACTGCGAGGCCCAACCCGCCGTGGCAATCTCCGGTAAAAGAGGTAATGATTATGTATGATATTATCGTTGTAGGCGGCGGTCCTGCCGGCCTGACCGCTGCAATTTACGGTCTGCGCGCAGGCAAGAGCGTTCTCGTGATCGAGAAGAACGGCTTTGGCGGCCAGATCGCCTATTCTCCCAAGGTGGAGAACATCCCCGGCACCAAGGTCATCAGCGGCACCGAGTTCGCTGACGCCCTTACCGACCAGACCATGGCGCTGGGCGCTGATGTGGAGCTGGAAAAGGTCGTCAAGGTAGAAAAGAAGGACGGCGTTTTCTGTGTACATACCGAGGAAGAGAACGTCTATGAAGGCAAGACTGTGATCCTGGCTGTAGGCGTGAAGCACCGCACTCTGGGCCTGCCCGGTGAGACCGATCTGATCGGCAACGGCATCTCCTTCTGCGCAGTTTGCGACGGTGCATTCTATGCCGGCCAGGAAGTGGCAATGATCGGCGGCGGCAACTCCGCTCTGCAGGAAGCTTTGCTCCTGAGCGAAGTCTGTAAGAAAGTCACTGTGGTACAGAACCTGGCAGATTTCACCGGCGAAAAGAAACTTTCCGATGCCCTGATGCAGAAGGAAAATGTGCAGGCTATCTTCAGCACCGTGGTGGTAGGCTATGAGACCACCGATGGCGCACTTTCCGGCCTGCGTTTGCGCAACGAGGAAACCGGCGCAGAGCGATCCATCATTGTGGACGGTGCGTTCCTGGCAGTAGGCCTGCAGCCTGAGAACGAGCCCTTCTCTGAGCACGCAAAGCTCAATGACTGGGGCTATTTTGACACCGACGAGTCCTGCACCACCGATACGGAGGGTGTATTCGTTGCCGGCGACTGCCGCTCTAAGCGGATTCGCCAGGTGGTAACCGCTTCTGCCGACGGCGCCATCGCCGCCATGGCCGCCTGCCGTTACCTGGATTGATTGATAGCATAAAAGAGCAAGGTGTGTTTACACCTTGCTCTTTTTTTATTTCATCGGTTCCAGCCATAAGTGGAGATCTGTTTCCGGGAACGCATAGAGAACGCTGTCGAAGCCTGGCAACGCATCAGCGATCCTGCCGTTGTCGATCAGGTCGGCGGCAGCTTTTTCTACCTCGGCACGGCTGTCAAAACGCAGTATGATCACCTTGTCGTCCTTATGTTCCCGCAAAACCTTTGCAACGGCGGCAAAGTCATAGGTGGCAAAATTCAGGCCCATATAGCGGTAGTAATTATATTTGGTGCCGTTACATTTGGGGATGGGGGATTTGCTGGTGACATAATAGGATGCTTTTTCCAAATCCTCCCGGTTCAGGCCGAAGAACAGATGGGAGGAGGGATACTGATCATCGTCGGTGTCATCCCAGGTCAGGTCGAAATAGTAATACTCGTCATCCAGCTTGCAGTAGTTCCACACATGGCCTACAAACATACTTAGATATTGGTAGGAATTGAATTCCACACCGCATTCGATGCCCAATTTTTCCATAATGGACCGGAATGCCAGGGCATAGCCGCTGCAAATGGTCTTGCCTTCCACCAGACAGCCGTAGGCAGACAGACCCAGATCCTTGATATCATTGCTTTCGGCCAGATCGTAGTCGTATTCCGCGCCGTCCATGATGGTGTCATAGACATAGAGGACCTGGTGGAAAAGATCGGGCTGCTCCTTGGCGGCGGCAACGATCTGGTCCACTTTTTCGTTGTAGGTGACTGCGTATTCCTTGGATTTGCTGTTGTTCAGCACATAGCGTAGCTGCAGTTCCAGGCGGCGGGTACTGCCGTCCTCTACGGTATGGAGCTCGTAATCGTAGAGATTTACCCAGAAATAATCCGGGCAGGAATACACCAGTTCCCGGTACATTTGCTCAAAGCGCTTTTTGGCGTTGTCGTGCTCGTATTGGTTAGAGTATGTACCGATATGAATCCGGTCAGTGCTGTGATTTTTAATAGCTGTGCAAATGGTGTCCCAAATGATCTTTTCATCGTCTGTGAGATTGTCGTAGATGGGATAGACGGAAAGATCAATGCCCAAACTGGGGCCGGTGGGGGCAGGTTCGGTCGGGGAAGGCGGTTCGGTCTTTTTGCAGCCGAAGGACATAGTTGCCACCAACGCGATGGCGCAGAGTAAGCTCAGAAGTCGTTTCATAGTAAGGCCTCCTTATTACTTATTCTACTTATAGAATACTATGTGTAATCCCGTATGTCAAATAAAAGTATATTATGTGGTTTTTCTGACTGAGGCCGGAGGCTTGCGGGCAAAAATAGCAATAGACATGGGAGTCCATAACTATTATAAGGCCTTCAAAAAACAGCACGGCGTTTCTCCCGGATAGTACCGCACAAAGCAATTAAAATACCCCCCGATTGCAATGCAATCGGGGGGCATTTTAGAAGATCAGAATCAGGTGATGGCCGGTTTCACAGACAATATAAGAAAGATCGTTTACGCCGGGAAGCATATCGAAGATCTCCTGGTCTTGAATCAGGGCTTTTTCCGCATCTGCCAGGGCCTCCGGGGTGTCAAACCGCAGGGTGATGAAGCCGTCGTTCTTGTGGGTCTGCACTGTAGTCTTTACGGAGTTGTAGTCATATTTCGGGAAATTCAGCCCCTGATGGATAAAGTAGTTGTACTGGGTACCGGTGCAATCCGGAGTAGGGGCGTTGGGATCCATACTGTCGGAGGAAGCGGATAGCTCCTGATCTGTAACGCCAAAATAGAGATAGGTATAGGGAATCTCGGGGTAGGCGTCACCCTCCAGGCCGGTGTCGTTCCAGGTCAGGTCGAAATAATAGTATTCTCCGTCCAGCCGGCAGTAGTTCCACACATGGCCGTCGCTGGAGGGGGTGGTGTTGTAGCTGTTGAATTCCACGCCACTTTCAATGCCTAATTTATCCATAACAGAGCGGAATGCAAGGGCATATCCGCTGCAGACGGTTCTGCCTTCCATCAGACAGCCGTAAGCGGTACGGCCGATGTCGGTGGTGTTGCTGCTTTCGGCCAGGTTGTAATCGTACCGGGCACCTGCCAAAATGGTGTCGTGGACATATAAAACCCGGTCGAACAGATCGGGAATCTCTTTTGCTGTGCTGACGATGCTGTCTACCTTTTGGTCGTAGGCGGGCCGCAATTCATCGGCCTGGTCTTTGTCCATAATGTAATCCGGCTGGACCGCCAGGGTATACAGACCGTTCTGGGCGGTGGTGAATACCTGGAAGGAATAGGCGTTGACCCAATAATAATCCGGATAGGAGAAGGCAAGTTCCCGCATAAAGTGATTCAGCCGGTCCTTGGCGGCATCCACTTCTGGCTGGGAGCTGTAAGTGCCAACCTGGATCTGCAATGTGAGATGGTTTTCCATAGCGGTGCGGATCTCTTCCCAGATCTCTTTTTCCCGATCCGTAAGATTATCATAGGATGGGTAGACGGACAGATCGGTGCCGATACCGCCGGAGGGGATCAGAGTTTCTTTTATACCGGACAAAATGCTGCAGCCGGAAAGCAGCAGCAATATTGCCAACAGCGCTGCCAATAGGCGTTTCATCAAACCGCCTCCTTTACTGCCTTTAGGCTACATCATTTTTACAGTAAAGTCAAACAAAAAAAGCCCTTTGCCCGGGCAAAGGGTGGATAAAAAAGAAATAACCCTCAACATGTCTCTTGACCAGAAAGACCGTTGAGGGTTATTTCGCTGAACTCTTATTATCTAACATCATTGGTTACCTCTCTTTCTACAGGTTAGACGCGACTTTCACTTTTTTGTTTTGCAGACCGTTTGCATTTATGAGTTTCTGCGTTTTCTGTTTTGCTTGTATCTTTTGCCTCAGGGTCATTAGTACTTTAGCTTGGGATCCATGCTTTTTCAGAGGTTTGCTGGGAAATGGTCGGTTTTGGTCTGCTTTTTTGAATTCCTTCCGTTTTGAAATTCATGACTTTTTCCAACTTCTAACTGCTGATTTTTATGTGATCGGAAGCTTTAGATTGGAAAGTCCGTCTTTCGATCCTTTTTTTCATTAGGATCTAAGGTGTATCAGATCATTGGTATCACCTCTTTGTGTCTATATAGTAGCATATAATTTTGCAAGTTGCAAGATGTAAAATTGCATAAAGTATCGTAATAATATTAGTGCAAAAGGTAGAACGCAAGAAAAGTGAATAAAAAGATGTTGACATCTTGCAAACTTGTGTGATATGGTAAATGTGTTGGGGCACCCCTCGGAAGGGATGCCCCAAGTTTTTTATTCTGTTAAAAGAGAAATGGCGTATTTTGCGTGCTGAGACAGATACTGGCCGCGCTTTACCACGATGGCAGGTTGCCGCAGGGTTACCTTGTCGTTGAGCTTTACCACCTGGATGCCGTTCTGGGCATACCGGCGGACAAATTGTAAGGGCAGCAGGGTAGCGCCCACACCCCGGCAGGCCATTTCCCAGGCTGTGGTCAAGCTGATCACCTCTGCGGCGATGGCGGGATGGGTGTCGGTACTGCGGCAGAGCCTGTCGAACAGAGTGCGCATCTCCTGACCGGGGCTGACTACCACGAAGGGCAGTTTTTCGCACCTGGCAAAGTCGGTGGTGTCCACATTGATGGAGGCCAGCGCCTCAGGCACTACCAATACCAGATGATCCGCTTCCATAGCAGTAGCGTCCAGAACGGCCTCGTCTACCGGCAGATTCACCACGGCAAAGTCAAATTTACCGTCGGCGGCATCCTTGCGCAACAGTGCGCTGCCTTTTTCCACGATTTTCACCTGGATGCCGGGGAATTTTTCCCGAAGTTTTTTCACCATGTCCGGAAGCAGGTAGGTGCTGCGAAAGGGGGTTGCGCCAATGGTCAGCCGACCCAGTTCTCCACTCTTATACTGCTCCATAGATTTTTCCAGCTGTTTTTCCTGATATAAGAGATCCTTTGCCTGGGCTACAAAGTGGATGCCGGCGGGAGTTAAAGTCAGGGGAGTGGTGCTGCGGTCAAAGAGCTGTACTCCCAGCTCCTTCTCCAGAGCCAGGATCTGCTTGCTGAGAGCAGGTTGGGTGATCTGAAGCTTTTCTGCCAGCTGGGAGAAGCTTCCGGCTTCTGCCAACTGCACCGCATATTGCATCTGTCGAGAATTCATAGAATACCTCCGTGAGGGCTTTGTTATAGCTTCTATATACATTTATTTATAGCACTTCCAAAAGAAAAATGCAATCCTAATATTTTATGCTTGACAAATTGGAAAAAATAGATACAATATAACTTGTTAGGAATGCAAACTATAACCTAAAAAGAATGTAAGGAGAGATTTGTGATGAGTTCCATGATTTACTTGGGCATCATGCTGGCAGTGATCTGCATTTGGTTCCTGGTAGTCAAGCGTCCTGTGTACGAAGCTGTGTTCGTCAGCTTCCTGGTGCTGGTTGCCATTACCGGTATGTGGAGCAATGTCTGGAATTACCTGGATGAAGCCCTGTCCACCTCGCTGCTTTATTCTATGGTAGCGTTCGTGGCGATGTCCATTCTGTTGACCAAAACCAAGGTGATCGACAGCTGTATTGCCGTGATCCTGTCTGTGGTTGGCCGTATTCGCGGCGGCGCAGGTTATGCCGCTGTTGTGGCAAGTGCCTTTATGGGTGCGCTTTCCGGCTCCGGTCCGGGCAATGTTATGGCCACCGGTGCGATTACCATCCCTGCAATGAAGAAGTCCGGTTTCCCCCCCGAGCTGGCCGCCAACATTGAGAGTAACGCCAGCTATATGGGCAATATGATCCCTCCCTCTTCCAATATCGTGGCCGCTATGGGTGCTTACCTGGCAGCTACCGGCAGAGAAGCCTCCCAGGGTCAGTTCTGGATCGTGCTTTGGGGCATTTCTCTGTACTTTATCCTGCAGCGCCTTCTGATGGTGTTTGCATTCTGCAGATACTATAAGGTGCAGCCCATGAGCAAGCAGGAGCTGCCCAGCCTGAGAAAGGTCCTCAAGACCAGCTGGCAGGCTCTGTTCCTGCCCATCATTATCCTGCTGCCCTTCATTCTGGATGCAGCATTCAAGGATACCTTCTTCACCCAGCGCCTGGGCGCTGACGGCGCAAAGGCATTTTCCAAGTCCGTCCTGCTGTTTGTGGGTGGCGTTGCAGCTCTGTTTGCTTGCCTGATCACCAAGGATAAGTCCCTGGTGACCCCCAATTCCCTGGCAAAGACCTTCGGCAAGGCTGCCAAGAGCATCGCTCCTGCCATTGCCGTGTGTCTGTTTGGCTATATGATCGGCGGCCTGTTTGAGGACCTGAATGTGTCCGAAGAGCTGGGTGTAATCATCGGCTCCTGGAAGTTTGGTAAGCTGGGTATGGTGCTGGCGATCTGCATTATTACCTGCTTTATGGGTATGGTGATCCCCGGTTCTTCCCTGGTTGTTATTTTTGGACCTGTGCTGATCGGCCTGATGGCAAATGTGGGCATCAATCCTATGCTGGCTGCAGCTATGCTGCCCTGCATCTGCGGTGTTATGTGTGGCATTACCCCTCCCATGGCACTGGGTCTGTATGCCGGTATGAGTATTGCCGGTTCCGATTTTGGCAAGACTGTCAAGAACGATCTGTGGTGGGTGGCTGCCCAGTTCATTCTGCAGGTGGTAATTCTGATGGGCTGGCTGCCCATTTTGGGTCTGTAAGGAGGATGTCTTATGAAGTTTAAGGATTTTTGCAAGAAGCTCAGCGAAGTGATTCGTGTGATCTTCGGTTGGGGCATCTACATCTCTCTGTTTGCCGGCGGCCTGACCTTCCTGGGTTTTGTGGCAGCGATCATCATCGGCGGTACTACCGGTGGTGCAATCAGCGTATTCATTTATAAGGAAATTTTCCCTGTGATTATCTATATCTCCACCGTAATGGTGCTGCTTGGTTTGTTGAGCATGTACCTCAACGGTGAGGTGGCATTAACTTCCGCCAATAAAAAGAATAAGCAGCAATAAGAAAAGAAAAACTACGTGTGCCCGGCACACGGAGTTATTTGTTGCTTTCGCTTATCTTTGAAAAACGAAGAACGCTCTACGGAGACAAAGAATTTTGCTACTTTATTTTTGAAAAATCTGTGATATAATGTCTTTGTGCCACAGCTTTATGTTTTCCGCAGGGAATACGTTTGGCCAATAAACCGTTTTGCAACAATAAAAAGCTGCGTGTTATTCATTGATAAGAGAGGAAGAAAACCATGAAGAACAAATGGAAGTTCCGCTTAAAACCCATTGTTGCCATGTTGCTTAGTATTGCAATGATAGTGTCTTTTAGCGGGTGCGGAAGTAAATCAACCGCAGAACCAAGTGGTGTTAATAGCGATGTTAATGAGGAAGCCGGCAACGATTCGCAAAAGAGCGTTGCGTTGCTTTCTTCTGAATATGTATATGGAGCGGACGGAGAGTTAACCTCCATTGTGAATTATGAATATAATAGTCAAGGCTTGCTGCAGGGCGCCGCGACGTGGAAGCCCTACGATAGTGGCGATTCCTGGTATATATCAGGCACAGTTAGCTACAAATACGATGCTTCGGGAAATGTGATTCAGGAAATTCAGCGTGATAAATACGGCGAAGACACGGTTGAGTATAAATATGACGAAGACGGAAATCGGATTTGCGAAAACATGATCGGCGGATATAAAATTGAATATTACTATGATGACTCCGGAAATCTAATAAAAGATACTTCAATGGGTGTAGACGGAGTAGTTAAAAGTGCTACGGAATACATTTACGATGCAAACGGCAACAAAATTTCTTCCGTTGCGTTCTGGTATGACGATGCCGGAGAACCGGTCAACACAGAAATCCGTGATTATACCTATGATGATCAGGGGCATATGCTGTCCGCTAAATCGCGGGAATTCGAGGATGATTGGGCACTCTACACATATGATGATGCCGGAAATTTGATAAAAGAAGAAAACCAGTATGGCGATATGTATATTTTGAAAGCGTATACCTATGATGAGAATAACCGTTTAGTTTCCAAAGAAGAGAACATGGGGGATTACATAGGGGGTTACAATAGTATCACAACCTACACCTATGATGACAATGGCAATGTGATCAGCAAAAATGTGTCTGACCGGGGATGTACGGTATATAACTATGTGGCTGCGGTAGAGACAGAAACGGACAACTCCTGGAGGAATGCATATTTAAATTATGTGAAAACAGAGTTGGAGGATGTTCCCGAAGAATCGCGGTTCTACTTAGTGGATATGGACGGCGATCATGTTCCGGAATTGTATATAGATTTTATGATCTATGCAAACGGAATGAAACTATGTTCCTTTGATGGCAGCAGGGTCAATGAGATGCATTTGCAGGGATGGGGAGTTGTTTCTTATATTCCGAACACGGGATATGTGCTCAGCTCAAGCGGACATCACGGTATATATTCAGATAATGTCTATTGCGTTAAGGACGGATGTATTAACTCCGTTGCATCAGGCTCGTGGAACGATATAGAAGCAAACAGCCACTCCTGGAACGGGGAAAGTGTTACCGAGGAAGCATACAACGATAATTTACAGCAGGTCTTTGATACATCTTCCGCCGTTTCTGTTGTAGGCGTGGAGGAGAAGGAAGAAGAAATCGTTATTGGTCCGAATCCGTACAGCTATGCGCAAATTCAATCAATTTTGTCCTAACTTTTCAAAAAAACAATAAGCCAAAAGGGGGCGGCAGATTGCCGCCCCCTATGATGTTATATGCACCGGTTTTTGCTCGTAAGGGCGGCAACTGCCGCCCTTACTTCATTGCGTTGTGCCGTTTGCAAGGCTTGCCACCAGAGAGTACATTTCCTGTTCGCTGCGGGCATTGTGGGCTTTGTTCAGAATGTCCTGTTTTTGAGATTCGGACAGTTGAGCATAGCGGTTCATAGCGGCGGTGTTTTGATTCAGGTAAAATCCAAACCCAACGGGCACATCATTTTGGGGCATAATCATTCCTCCGTTTTTTTGTGGTAGGAATATCCTCCCCGAAAAGATCCGCCTTTATGCAACCCATCAGGCTAATTCAAGAACCATTTTTGCGGTGTTGGCATCGGTGATGATGGTGTCGATGGTGTCGGTACGCAGAGCAGCGGCAATGGCGGCGTTTCTACATATTCCGTGGTTTATGACCACATTATTGAAAACGGCTACCTGATGAAGCTGGACAGCGATTGCTTTTTCAAGGGCTCTCTCATCGAGCCCGCCTCCTGCGTGATCCGTGGCTATAAGGCAACCCTCCACCTGAACGAGGACACGACCCCCTACACGAATCTAAAGCCTGGTGGCAAGGTTGCAATTCTGGCAGGTTGCGGGCCTTTGGTCCGGTGAGGCGGAGGTATTTCTCCTCAGTCACTTCTAATAAAAACGAGGTTGTCATCCCGACAACCTCGTTTTTTAGGCCGTAACGGAAAACCCTTGCGGTTTCTAAGGAAATTGACAAACAAAAAAGCCGATGGTATAATTATGAAAAATATTGCCGGAGGAGGAAATATGAAGAAGCGAACCAAGTGGTTGGATGTACTTCGTTGTTTTGGCATTTTTCTGATTTATGTTGGCCACTTTCCCCATAGTGCGGGAAATGCTGTGGAATATGTATTTACCCACCATGTACCCCTATTTTTCTTTGCGGCTGGCTGTGCCGAGAACTTCTACGCAGATCGCGATTTCCTGACAACAGCAAAAAAGACGATCCTCAATTTGCTGGTGCCTTGGGCATTTTTTGCGGTACTTTCTTTGGTGTTGAATACCGTAGAATATAATTTGGCAGCCCACAAGGTTTTGAGATACATCAAGGTGATTGCAAAGGGTACGATCCGCAATAAATATTTAGCCGGCTCTCTGTGGTTCCTTACCGGTATGGCAGTGGTCAGGATGCTGTTCTTCTTTATTAAGAAAGTCCGTTTTAAGTGGCTGATGCTGCTGATCGGCATGGCCCTTTTCTACTATGCCGCGCTGATTATGAAGCCCGCTCCCTCCTCAAAACCGTCCCTGCCTTATAATGTGGACAGCGCGCTTTACTACATCATTTACTATGTAATCGGCTATATATCGTTCCCTCATCTGGATAAGCTTCTGGATGGAGATAAAATCTGGAAAAAGTGTGTGCTTGCAGTTACATTTGCCATCAGCGTATTTTTTGCCGGCTGCACATTTTTCAAAGAGCCGATTCTGAAAGAATTTCTCCGCATGATCCCCGGCGTAAAGATCTACACCTCGGTGATCAACGCTCTGACGATGATCTGGATGTACTGTGTTTTGGCGAAGATCTTTGAAAACATCCCCCTACTCAATAAGATTGGGCAAAATACATTGTACCTGTGCGGAAACGAATATACCATCAAGCATTTGTTCCCGGCAGTGATGTCCATTGTTGGTCTGCAGATCAATATGGCGTCTCCGCTGGTGGTGTACATTTATTGCATCGTGCTGATCCTTTTGGTAAATCAGTTCCTGGTCCCCATAGAGAAAACCTGTATTACCCAGATACAAAAGTGGCTCGAAGGACTGCTTACGATCCGCAAGAAAAAAGAAACGAACAAGATACCGGATTGAGAATCTTAAGGCAAGCGGCAGGCGTTATATACGCCTGCCGCTTTTTCTGACTACGCCGCCGCCTCCAGCATATTATCGATAAAAATACCGTAGCCCATTGTGGGGTCATTCACAAGGACATGGGTGACGGCACCTACCAGTTTGCCGTCCTGAATGATGGGGGAGCGATGGGAGCGCCGCCGGTGGCGGATACAGCGACCTGAGCGAGTGGCAGCGGTCGATAAAATCGAGGAAAAGCGTAAGCCCGAGGATTTTATCGGGCACCGCAACAGGAGAGCCGCTCACTTCTGTGTCAAGTAGGGGACAAAAGAATTTGGTGTTTTTCTGCGGTTTTTATGCGTTTTTAAAGGCAAAAGGCAGGTTTTTACACCCATCAACCGCTGTCCTTAACTTGGCTTAGATGAATTGTCGAAAAAGGAGATTTTTAATTATCCTTACCTTTTCGACAAATTCTGATATTTGCCGGACCATCGGTTCTTCTGCCCCAATAGCCAAAGCCTCCGGTTGTCCGGAGGCTTTGCTCTTGGTTAGGTTTTATTTTCAAACTGTTTATGGAGCTGTTCGTTGATCTGTACATTCAAGACAGGAATTGTTACCATGTCTGACTCATGTACACTAATGGTTGCGATATCCGGCTTGTCGCCATACTGTGGAAAGTTGACCAGCCAATAGCCATCCACACATTTATCATAGCAGATCCAACCGGTCATGCCTTTATGAACACCGTCCTCGGTGTATTTTTTCTTTTCAACAATTACTTCAATGCAATCTAATTCTTTCATATCATTTATTTCCATAAGGGGTTGCCAATCGAATCTTTCCCTTCGGTTCTACCATCCAGCCACTGGTAAATGTGACTGTGCCGGATTGATCCTTTCTGGGAATTTCGATTGTGATGTTAATTCTCTGTCCGTTATGATTCAGCTTGTTTAGAGTATACTCTCCACATAGATATTTTGCAAGGCCTTGCTGCTCGATCTCATTTTGTAGCCACTTTGCATCTTCTACGCTATACCCCCAACTTTGAAACAGTTTGTCCTTTCCGTGGGGATGGATACCCCATGTGTTAAATAAGTACGGATCAAACTTGCTATATGCACTGGTGGCTTCCGCATTGTTTTTAACCTGGGTGGTTGGTATCGCAACCGTTGTGCAATGACATTTTTCATGCAACGGTGCTATCGGCGCATTCTCAAAAACAAACCAGCATTCGTGCAAAGATAAACAAGAACCACAATACAGCAGCCCCATTACCTCATGCCGCCATTCAACCCATCTTTGCTGCGAGATTTTGACTTTTTCTCTAACAGCATTGTAAAAAACTTGATTCATAGTAAACCACCTCACTTTATATTAGAACTTATGTTCGAATATAATTATACTATGGCAATATAAATTTGTCAAGTCCCTGCCAATGGTGACATGTTGGCAAGGACTTGGTGATGATTACGCAGCTGCATCTAACATATTTTCAATGAAGATACCATATCCGGTGGTAGGATCGTTAACAAGGACATGAGTAACGGCGCCGACCAGTTTGCCGTCTTGAATGATTGGCGAGCCTGACATGCCCTGGACGATGCCGCTGGTGGCTGCCAGCGGCGCCGGGTCCGTAATTTTGATCAGCATATTTCTGCCGCCGTTGCGCTCGAAAGCATAGATCTTCAGAATTTCCACAGAATATTCCCGGGGCGCATTGCCGCTGACTGTACTGCGGATTACCGCCTCACCGGTGCGAACCTCTCCGGCAGCCGCGGTGGGAATGGGCGTGCCTTGTACCGGCACAGTCAGTGTGCCGAATACACCCTGGGGGGTATTTTTGGTGATGGAGCCTGTTTGTTCCTGATTTTGAATAGCGCCCATCAACTGACCGGGGGTACCGATTTTACCCTTTTTTACAGAGACAATGGATGCCTCGTAGGCCACGCCTTTACGAAAGGGGATGGGTTCTTTTCCCTGAACGCAGACACCGTGACCCAATGCACCGAAATCCTTGGTTTGGGGATCATAATAGGTGACTGTGCCGATGCCGGAAATTCCCAATTTCAGATAAACACCCAGCCGGGGACCGTTTTCGGTAATGGCAGGGGAGAGGGAGAGCGTCTTTACTTCCTGCTGGCGCAGGATTTCCAGACGCACCATTCCCCGGGCGCAATCCAATGCCCGCCGCACATCCTCCGGTGAAGAAATCTCCACATTATCTACTTTCAAAATTCGGTCGCCCACCTGTAGGCCGGCGTTCTTGGCGATGTCGCCAAGGGTCTCATCAAATGCCGCTACGGTAACGGTGTCGTTTTGTAATTCCAGGCCTACGATCTGTCCTCCCGGCACCAGAAATTTTGCTGCATCCGCACCTTGAGCCAGCGCTAAAAAACATAACAGAACCGATACGATCCTGACAGAAAATTTTTTCATTTTTCTCGCCCTCCATTTCCTTTCCGCCCTTTAATATTTCCCTGGAGAGTTGCCCGTAAACTAAGGAAAAAACGAGAACAAAGGAACAAAAAACAAGTGGGGGAAAATCATAGAAACAAGCCTTTTACCCATTGACATTATAGGTAAATAATGGTATATTACCTATAAAAGAAATAGGTAAATAAAAAAGGAGGAAACTGCAATGAAAGTTTATGCTGACAACGCGGCTACTACCAAGATAAGCGCACACGCATTAAACGCGATGATGCCTTGTTTTGAGACTATATATGGCAACCCTTCCAGCCTGCACACCATTGGCCAGGAGGCAAAGGAAGCTCTGGAGGATGCCCGTGCCCGGGTGGCAAAGGCACTGGGCTGCGAGCCTAAGGAGATCTACTTTACCTCCGGCGGCAGCGAGGCGGACAATCAGGCGATTCTTTCCACCGCTTTCTACGGTGCGAAAAAAGGCAAAAAGCATATTATTTCCACTGCTTTTGAGCATCACGCCGTATTGCACACCCTGAATAAATTGGAAAAAGAAGGTTTTGAAATTACCCTTCTGGATGTAAGCAATGGCCACAATATCACTGCCCAGCAGGTCAAGGATGCTATTCGGGAAGATACCTGCCTGGTGACTGTGATGTACGCCAACAACGAGATCGGTTCCGTGCTGCCCATCGCAGAGATTGGTGCGGTCTGTGCCACTGCCGGTGTTGTGTTTCACACCGATGCCGTCCAGGCAGTGGGTCACCTGGCCATTGATGTAAAGGCCCAGAACATTGATATGCTCAGCCTTTCCGGCCATAAGTTCCACGGCCCCAAGGGCGTAGGCGCCCTCTACTGCCGTAAGACCATTGCTCTGCGCAACCTGATTGAAGGCGGCGCCCAGGAGCGCAATCGCCGTGCCGGCACGGAGAATCTGCCTGCCATCTGCGGCATGGCTGCAGCTCTGGAAGATGCGGTTGCCAACCTGGAAAAGAACAACGCAAAAGTCACCGCTCTGCGGGATAAATTGATCGCCGGCCTGGAGAAGATTCCCCACAGCGCGCTGAACGGCGATCGGGTGAACCGCCTGCCCAACAATGTCAGCTTCTGTTTTGAGGGCATCGAGGGCGAGAGCCTGCTGCTGTATCTGGACGCTAAGGGCATCAGCGCTTCTTCCGGTTCTGCTTGCACCTCTGGCAGCCTGGATCCCAGCCATGTGCTGCTGGCCATCGGCCGGGTTCACGATGTAGCCCACGGCTCACTGCGCCTGAGCCTGAGCCACTATAACACCGAAGAAGAAATCGACTATATCCTGGAAGCCGTGCCTGAAGTGGTGCAGCTGCTGCGGAATATGAGCCCCGTCTGGAGAGACCTGCAGAACGGCGAGAGAGAATACATTTTGTAAGGAGAGATTGTTATGGCACTTTATAGCGAAGTTGTAATGGACCATTTTATGCACCCCCGTAATGTGGGCGTGATTGAAGATGCCAGCGGTGTAGGCACCGTGGGCAACGCCAAGTGCGGCGATATTATGAAGATCTACCTGAAGATCGAAAACGATATCATTGTGGATGTGAAGTTTGAGACCTTCGGCTGCGGCAGCGCCATTGCCAGCAGCTCTATGGCTACTGAAATGATCAAAGGTAAGCCTCTTTCTGACGCTTTGGAGCTGACCAATAAGGCGGTTGCCGAGGCGCTGGACGGTCTGCCTGCTCACAAACTCCACTGCTCTGTGCTGGCGGAGGAGGCGATCAAGTCTGCTGTGAAGGACTATTATGATCGCAACGGCATCGCCTATGACCCCAAGCAGTTCCCCGACTGCGAGAACTGCGCTCACTGCCATTAAGCTATGATTGTATCTACGAAAGGGCGCTATGCCCTGCGGGTGATGGTTCATTTTGCCCTCCACGGTGGCAAGGATTATATCCCGCTGAAAGAGATCGCAGAATCCGAAGGAATCAGCCAGAAGTACCTGGAGTCCATTATGACCGTGCTTTCCAAGGCCGGTTTTGTAGACGCGGTGCACGGCAAAGGCGGCGGCTACCGGCTGAACCGCTCCCCGGCGGAATATACCGTGGGCAGCATCCTCAAGCTCACTGAGGGCAGCCTTGCCGCAGTCTCCTGCACCAGTCAGGGCCCGGCAGCCTGCTCCCGTTCCACCTGCTGCCAGACCAAGCCTATGTGGGAAAAGCTGGATAAGATGATCGACGAGTTTTTCGAGGGCATCACCCTGGCCGACCTGCTGGAGGAGCAAAAAAGAAAGGAAATTAAGATATGAAATTAGGTATCGTTGGTCTGCCCAATGTGGGCAAGTCCACTCTCTTTAACGCAATTACCAATGCCGGCGTTCCGGCTGACAACTACGCTTTTTGCACCATCGACCCCAATGTGGGCGTGGTCAGCGTGCCGGACGAGCGTCTGGATTGGCTGGCAGAAGTACATCAACCCAAGAAGTTTACCCCTGCAGTGATCGAGTTTGTGGATATCGCAGGTCTCGTCAAGGGCGCATCCAAGGGCGAAGGTCTGGGCAATAAGTTCCTCTCCAACATCCGTACCACCGACGCCATCGTCCATGTGGTTCGTTGCTTTGAGGACTCCAATGTTACCCATGTGGAAGGCAGCACCGACCCCCTGCGTGACATTGAGATCATCAATCTGGAGCTGGTGATGGCGGATATCGAAATGGTAGAGCGACGGATTGATAAGGCCCAGAAGGCTATGAAGGGCGGCGACAAGAAGTTCCAGAGAGAAGTGGACCTGTTCTCCGGTCTGCTGACCCACCTGAACGAGGGTAAGCTTGCACGCACCTACACCGACGATCCCGAGGATCTGGCGCTGATTGGTACTTCCGACCTGCTGACCCTGAAAAAGACCATTTATGTGGGCAACCTGGCCGAGAGCGAGATCAACGAGCCTGAGAACAACCGCCACTTTATGGCAGTGAAGGCTTTGGCCGAGGAAGAGGGCAGCCAGCTCATCCCCATTTGCGCCAAGCTGGAGGCA
This sequence comes from Faecousia sp., assembly GCA_045601585.1. GTDB lineage: Bacteria > Bacillota > Clostridia > Oscillospirales > Oscillospiraceae > Faecousia. Next base: position 18,568 of record JAZRZW010000115.1, read on the forward strand.
GATATTGCCGAGCTGGACGATCCCGATGAAAAGGCTATGTTTATGGAAGAGCTGGGCGTCAACGAGTCCGGCCTTGATAAGCTCATCAAGAGCAGCTATGCGTTGCTGGGCCTGATTTCCTTCCTGACTGCCGGTAGCGACGAGTGCCGCGCCTGGACCATTAAGAAGGACACCAAGGCACCCCAGGCCGCCGGCAAGATCCATACCGACTTTGAGCGTGGCTTCATCCGTGCAGAGGTGATTGCATTCAAGGATATGCAAGCGTGTGGCACCATGGCAAACGCAAAGAGCAAGGGCCTTGTTCGCAGTGAGGGCAAGGAGTATGTGATGAAGGACGGCGACATCGTCAATTTCCTCTTCAATGTGTAACCGCAATAACCGGAAAATAAAAGCATAACCCCCCGGTTCAAAGGAACCGGGGGGTTCTTTTAGATGTAGTATACTTCGCCAAAAACAGTGTCTACCGAGTAGGACTTGGTGTCCTTGTGGTAGTGCAGGGTGGCGCTGTAGAGTACGGCTACGGTTTCGGTGTCGGTGTTGGAAAAGCTGACATTTCCGGTGGCAATCCACTGGTTTTTGCCGTCTTTTTCCAGGGTGTCGATGGCCACCCGGTAATAGGTGGCGACACCAAGCTGTTCGTTGGCGGCTTCGGCGATCAGAACGTTCAGCTCCTGGCGCAGCTCCTTATCGGAGGGCTGGGCGCAAGCCGAAAGACCGAAGCAGGTACACAGCACCAAAACGGCACATAAAACTCTTTTCATAGCTTATTCGGCATCAACAGCCTCGTCAACGACCTCCGCAGCACCGCAAACAGAGCAGACGCCCTCGGAGAACTTGTGGCCCAGAGCTTCGCCTTCGGTGATTTCACAACGCACGCAGTGCTTGGGGGTTTCGCAGGTAGCATCAACCATGTTGTGCAGGGGAGCGCTCTCATCGATCGCGCCGCAGCGGACACAGTTTCTGGGATCCTCGCAGTTAGCGGGTACCCAGTTGTGCTTCAGGGCGTTGCCTTCGGTCTCACCGCAAACGGTGCAGGTCTTGGGCTTTTCGCAGGTGGGGCCTTCAAAGGTATGCTCCTGGCAAGTCTTCTTGCAGGCGCACAGCGCAGCGACAGTGAATACCAGCAGCATCACAGCAATTAACTTTTTCATAATTTTTACCATCCTTTTTTGTGTTTTTTCTCAAACAACCCCATTATATAGCAAAACTTTTAAATGTCAATGTGTGAAAAGAAAAATACATAACATTCCTGATTGCAATCTATAGTTGCTTTGCTTTTTTGAAAAAATGTAGTATAATGTCCTATGAAAGAGGTGATCGCTTTGGATGGAGTGCAGATCGGAAAGTACCTGCAGAGCCTTCGTAAGTTTTATAAAATCACACAGGATGAGCTGGCCACCAGCCTGAAAGTGACCCGGCAGGCGGTTTCCAAGTGGGAGACCGGCGCCACGATTCCTGATGTGGAAATGCTGGTGCAGCTCTCGGAGCTGTACGGTGTGACCATCAATGAGATCCTGCGGGCGGATATTGGCAGTCTGAAATATCGCAAGGAAATTTCCTTCCCCAGTCAGGGCAGATTCCTGAAAAATGTGACCATTATCGGCTGTGGCCGTTGGGGTACTTTTGTAGCCTGGTATCTGGACCGTTTGGGCCATCGTGTAACCCTGTACGGCAGATCCACATCCGAGAGAATGAAGCGCCTGATGACCACCGGGCAGAATGAGTATGTAAAACTGACAGACAGTATCAAGCTTACAACTACCCTGGATGGCGTGGAAAATGCAGATTATGTTGTAATTTCTGTAAACTCTCAGAGCCTTACGGATGTTGTGAAAGAGTTGGCAGACCGGAACATTCAGAACAAGGTCATTGTTTTGTGCATGAAGGGTCTGGAGATATCCACCGGCAGACGGCTGTCCCAGGTTGTTTCCGACGGTCTGGGAGATACTAACGATGTGGCGGTGTGGATCGGCCCGGGCCATATCCAGGAGTTTTGCCGGGGTATTCCCAACTGCATGGTCATCGACAGCAATAAAGAGCTGATTAAGGACGAACTGATCCGGAATTTCTCCAGTGATCTGATCCGTTTCTACTATGGTATGGACCTTGTCGGCAATGAGGTGGGTGCGGCGGCAAAGAATGTCATCGGCATCGCTGCCGGCATGCTGGACGGTATGGATCGTTCTTCTTTGAAAGGTGCGCTGATGTCCCGTGGCCCTAATGAGATCGCAAAGCTGATCGTGGCGATGGGCGGCAACCCGGAGACGGTATACGGCCTGTGCCACCTGGGCGATTATGAGGCTACTTTGTTCTCCGAACACAGCCAGAACCGCACCTTCGGCAGAAGCGTTGTCCTGGGTCAGGAGTACCACAAGCTGGCAGAGGGCTACTATACGGTGAAGGCCTTGCACAATTTAGGCAAATCCTACGGCGTGGAGCTGCCCATCTGCGAGGCCGTGTACAAGGTTCTCCACGAAAACGCAGAACCGAAAGAAACCCTGAGACGGCTGTTTACAAGAAGTCTGCGCAACGAATTTATCTAAAATAAAAGCCGGGAGGGGAGACCCTCTCGGCTTTTTAATTGCCTCCCTCTGATGGGGAGGTGGATTTTGGGGATGAAAAGACGGAGGGAGAGATGCTGATCTCTCCCTCCGTTTCTGATTATTTGCTATTCGTAATCCCGATTGGCAACCGCTTCGTGGGCGGCATTTTGCAGGGTGGTGATCAATTCTTCGCTGAGGGTGTAGGGCTCACCTTCGCCGTAGGTGCAATCGTCGGGACGGAAGGTGTTGCCGATGCAGCTTTGACCGGAGAGGTACTCAAACCAGACGCAGGCGTTCAGGTATTGACCGCCGCCGATATCGCCGTCGTGGTAGTAGTCGCCTTCGCCGTTTTTGATAGCCATACGGGCGCACAAATTGTCGTAGCCGCCCTTACGGACCAGCTGCCAGGCGTATCCGGTGTTGACCCGCTCCAGGCCGTACTCTTCACAGGTGGCCTTTGCAAAAGCCAGGACCTCTTTATAGTAGTTGTCCTGATCCATTTCGGTGGTGACAACATAGTCGCCCATCTGCATTCCAATCTGGAATGCCCAAAACTGATGCCAGTACAGATCGGCCTGGGGGAACTTCTGCTTCAGGAAATTCAGCAGGTCGCGTCGCGCGGTGGCGGTTTCGTCCAGCATCACAGCAGAGGTGCGCTCATAAAAGTCAATGCCGGGTTGCAGGCTGATCACATCCCAGTTCTGGGAGGCGATGGCCTCTCGCATGGAGATGGGCTGATCCTCGTCCTTGATAGAGGTGCGGCCATTGTCATCGATAGTAACGAATTCCTGATAGTTGGCCTGGTCGTTGATCAGCCAGTCGTGGTGCTGCTCAAGATGGCAGCCGGAGTAGTAGAGATTGCACACACGGGCCTTAATGCCGGCTTCGGTGAGCATACCGTACAATTCGTTGGTAAAGTAGTAGCTGAAGCTGTGACCGATGAACAGAATGTTCAGGGTGTCATCTGCAGCGGGATCTTCGGTAAACTGAGGGGGTTCGGGGGGCAGGGTCTCTTCGGTGGCTTCTTCAGCAGCCGTGGTGTCCTTGCTGTCGGCTTTGTCGGCGCAGGCGCAAAGGGGCAGCACCGTGCACAGCACCAAAAGCAGAGCAATGAGTTTCTTCATGTGAAAAACCTCCTGTGATTTTATGACGGACTCATTATATCATGGCCTTTTCGTTTCCGTCAACAAAAAGCACCCAAAAGTGATGCTTTTGGGTGCTTTTTACCATTATTTCTTGGGAGCCTTGATACGGTTGAGCTTGCGGTTGATCTTCAGCAGATCTTCCTTGGTGAACTTGGCGTCCATCATGCCGCCGGCCATGGTCAGCAGGCGCAGCACAGTGAAGCCGTTCATCATCGCCATCATTTCGGGAGTCATCTCGAAACCGGCAACCTTCTGCTTTTTGCCGCCCTTCTTATTGCCGCCCAGCATCTTGGCAAAGATCTTCAAAAATACCATCTTGCCACGGAAGGTGGAGATCACGTCGCCCATCTTGGAGTTCAGGGACAGACGGCCTTCTTTTTCCTCAATGTCGAACCAGTTGAGGATGGCACCCTCTTCCTTCAGTCGGTAGTCTTCGTTAAAGGTATCTACCTTGCGGATCTGGCTTTCATCCCGCAGGTCGCCTGCAACAGCTTCCAGCTTGGTCTCACCGGCGTCGGGAACATCAAAGTAGAAGAAATGATCTTCTGCTTCCTTCACACCCAGGCTTTCGCCGTTTGCGAACAGCTCCACCTTAGGCTGATTGGAGTAGACGGTGACCTTGGTCACATCTTCCACACGGTCAACATAGCGCTTGCCGCAGATGTGCACGAAAGGCTCATCGCTAAGCCATGCCTTGTAAGCATAGAAGGAATCCTTCTTATACTTGCGGTCGAAGGTCACCAGACCCTTGTGGTTCTGGCCGTTTTCGCCGCCCTCGCTGCGGGCGTCGGCACCGAAGTCAAACATGTTCCACACATGAGTGGCCGACATATACTGGCGGCTGAACAGCTGACGGATCAGAGATTCATGGTAGACAGCCTGGTATTCTTCGGAATAGTCACCGGCCTCGGGATTGGAGTTGTGCCACCAGAGGGCTTCACAGCCGTATTCGGAGATACCCACGGGCTGATTGGGATGGTCAGCGTGGAACTTGTCGAACCAGGGGCCATAGGTCTCGATGGTGCCGCCGTACCAGCCGAAATAGTGGTTGTAGCTGACGGTATC
>JAZRZW010000116.1:0-3986 GCA_045601585.1 Faecousia sp.
ACACCGGTCTGCTGACCGCTTCGCAATGACCTATATTCTCACAATATAGTATACTACAAAAATAAAGTATCAACAACAAAAATCCGCAGATTTTGCAAAGAAAAATCCGCACTGCGAATTTCGCAGTGCGGCATTCTTCAATTACTTCAGGTTGGAACGCTTGTTGAAACGATCAACACGTCCACCGGTGTCAACCAGCTTCTGCTTGCCGGTATAGAAAGGGTGGCACTTGGAGCAGATTTCCACGCGGATGTCGCCCTTGGTAGAGCCAGTAGTGAAAGTGTTGCCACATGCACAACGAATGGTGGTCTGTTCGTACTTGGGATGGATGCCTTCCTTCATGTTGTTCACCTCTTTCTGGTTTGTTAAAAGGGCGCAAAAACCCTAATAATCGATATTGCTGAGCTATCATAACACAGCAATATAGGAATTGCAAGTGTTTTTTTAACTTTTTGCGAAAAAACTTTTAGAATGCCCAGTTACCGTTGCGGAAAATGGCAACTTCCTTGCCGTCACGGGTTGTGGCGGTGATGTTCATAGTGTCGCAGCCGATCATGAAGTCCTCGTGGATCATGGAATCGTTGACACCCAGCTCGCGGCACTCTTCCAGAGTCTTGTTGTGGTGATCCCGAATGGTGTCGGGGAAGCCGGCACCCAAAGCCAGGTGGCAGGCAGCGTTCTCGTCGAACAGGGTGTTGTAGAACAGGATGCCGCTTTCACAGATGGGGCTCTTCTGGGGAACCAGGGCACACTCGCCCAGGTAAGCTGCGCCTTCATCCATGGAGATCATGGTCTTGAGGAGCTCCTCGTTCTTCTCGGCATGGACTTCCACAGCCTTGCCGTTTTCGAAGCGGATGGAGAAATTCTCGATCAGCTGACCCTGGTAGGAAAGGGGCTTGGTGGAGTAGACGATACCCTCAGCCTTGCCGCGCATGGGGGAGATGAAGCACTCCTCGCTGGGGATGTTGGGGTTAAAGACGATGTTCTGACGGGAGGTCTCGGCCCCGCCGCAGAAGATGCCCTCGGGGATCATACCAACGGTGAAATCGGTGCCGTTGTCAGCAGTGTAGTGCAGGCTCTCGATACCCAGGGAATTCAGGTAATCGCAACGGTCGTGGATGTCCTTGTTATGCTCCTGCCAAGCCTTGATGGGATCGTCGTTGACACGGGAGGTCATCAGGATCGCTTCCCACAGCTTTTCCATAGCGGCAGCGGGGCGCAGGCCGGGGAATACCTTCTTTGCCCAAGCCTTGCCGGGAACAGCGGCGATACACCACTGCTGCCAGCCTTCGCGCTTGTCGATGTAGGCCTTGAGGATGGGGTAGGACATACGGCGAGCCTTGGCGACCTTGCTCATATTCACACCCTTCAGACCGTCGGGATCTTCGCTCATAATGTAGATCCGGCAGGGCAGAGTGTCGCAGTAGTGCTGCTGACGGGCCTTCTGGAAATCGGTGACAGTGCCCATGGTCTTGACGGACTGGTGGCGGATATGCAATTTTTGCAGGGGCTGGTAATCCCACTCCACGGTAACCTTTTTGGCCTTAGCCTTGTATGCGGCCTCCACGACCATCTTTACAAATTCGGGCTGATCCAGCTCGGCATAGATCAGGACTTCCTGACCCTTCTGGACATTGACGCCGCAGCGAACGATCAGGTCGGCGTACTTTTTCAAAGCGGTTTTGTTCATAAAAACTGCCTCCTTTTTTGGAATATGAATATATAGTAGCAAAAAATGACACTTGCGTGAATCGTACCTTGCAATATTTTTCTGCTTCTATTATAATGAAACTGCTTGTAGGGGCGAGTCGCGACTCGCTCCGGACAGGGAGGGTCAAGACCCTCCCCTACTAAGGGCGTTGTGAGGAGGGGCTTTTTTGCTGACACGGGAAGAATTTTATAATATGTGTCCGGTGATCCTGGACGGTGCCACCGGCAGCAACCTGCAAAAAGCCGGTATGCCCCGGGGCTGCTGCACGGAAACCTGGGTGCTGGAGCATCCCGAGGCTCTTTTGGATCTGCAGCGGCGGTATGTTGACGCCGGCAGCAAAATTTTATACGCCCCCACTTTCCAGGCCCAGCCCATTGCCTTGGAGCGGGTGGGGCTTTCGGACAAAACCGAGGAGATCAATGCATCCTTGGTGCAGCTGAGCAAGAGCGTTGCCCCGGATGTGCTGGTGGCAGGCGACCTGACCACCTTGGTGGCCTACACCGACAGCTACGACGAGGGTAATTTTGATGTGTTGGTAGAGAATTATCGGCGGCAGATCCGCGGTCTTGTGGACGGCGGCGCTGACCTGCTGGCGGCAGAGACCCTCATGTATCCTCTGGAGGCGGAAGCCATCCTTACCGCTGCGGAAATGGAAGGTGCAGGTGCGGTGATGTATACCTTCACCATGCAGCCCGACGGCAGCTTTTTCTCCGGTCGGGAGGTTGGCCCGGTGCTCCGGGAGCTGGAACAGGCCGGGGCGGCAGCTGTGGGCTTTAACTGTGTGGCGGCGGACGAGATGCTCCCGGGTCTTGTGGCAAAATTGAGAAGATTTGTCCGTGGTCCGCTGGTGTGCAAGCCCAATGCGGGCAACCCGTTGATCGGCGCCGACGGCATCCCGGTGTATCCCATGAAGCCGGCGGAGTTTGCCGAAATTATGAGAAATTGCGCCGAAATGGGTGCATCCGTTCTGGGCGGCTGCTGCGGCACAGACCCGGAATTCATCCGGGCAGTAAAGGAGAGTTGTCTGTGAAATACTTAAAGCAGATCGTGTATATTCTGCTCTTTACTCTGATCGGTCAGGTGCTGGAGCAGGTGGTACCCTTTCCCATTCCCGGGGCGATCTACGGCCTGGTGCTGCTGTTTTTGGCGCTGTGCGTGGGTCTTGTGAAGGTGGAGGATGTGGAGGATGTGTCTAAATTCCTCATTTCGATCCTGCCGGCGTTGTTCGTTGCTCCCAGCGTAAACCTGCTGGCTTGCTGGGATCTGATCGCAGAGGATATTGTGCCGATTTTGGTGATCAATGTGCTGACTACCCTGCTGGTTCTTGCCGTCAGCGGCCTGGTGGTTTCCTGGCTGATGAAGGGAAAAGGAGGGAAAAACGATGGCTGAGTTTTTGCTGAAATTGTCACTTTTCCCCCTTGTTTTAACCTTGCTTTCCTATCAAATCGGCATTTGGGTCAACAAAAAGTGGAAATCTCCTTTGACGACTCCCTTGCTGATCGCGGTGCTTTTGTGCATCGGTGCGCTGCTGCTGACCAAGTACCCGGCAGACCGGTATCAGACGGCGATGAACAGCAGCGTTCAATGGCTGCTGACCCCGGCGACGGTGTGCCTGGCGGTGCCCCTTTATCAGCAGATGAAGGCCTTACGAAAGAGTCTGCCGGGAATCCTTGCCGGCGTGGCGGCCGGCACAGTAACGGCGCTGGGTTCGGTGTTTGGCCTTTGCAAGGCATTTGACCTTTCCCGGCAGGTGGCCATTCCTATGCTGACAAAAAGCGTGACCACCGCCATCGGCCTTGCCCTTACGGAGCAAAACGGCGGCCTTGTGGCTCTGGCGCCTATCGGAACCTTTCTGACCGGCATGACCGGTTGTGTGCTGGGGCTTATGTTATGTAAACTTCTGAGGATAAAAAACCCGGAAGCCCAGGGTGCAGCCTTCGGCACTGCCGCCCATGTGATTGGCACTTCGAAAATTGGCGAGGTGGGCGACCTCCAGGCAGCGGTAGGCACTCTGTCCCTCACCGTCTCCGGTGTCCTGACAGCAGTGCTGTTCCCCATCCTGGTAAATTGGCTATAAAAAGAGAGGCATTTTGCCTCTCTTTTTGCGTTATATTTTCGTTTCGTGTTATTCGGACTGCAGTTGAGGAATGTTTACAGATTCAGGGCGAGTCAAGACTCGCCCCTACGGTTCTGCGGATAGTACGGTGTAGGGGCGGGTCTCGACCCGCCCTATGTGCGGGGAGGATATTTGCGGGTTCTGGGCGAGTCAAGACTC
>JAZRZW010000117.1:0-6032 GCA_045601585.1 Faecousia sp.
AATCTTTGATATTCAGATCATGCGGTCCGAATATGTTATGCGGTATTAGCAGTCGTTTCCAACTGTTGTCCCCCACTGAAAGGCAGGTTCCTCACGCGTTACTCACCCGTTCGCCACTAAAGTTTCTCCGAAGAAAAACTTCCGTTCGACTTGCATGTGTTAGGCACGCCGCCAGCGTTCGTCCTGAGCCAGGATCAAACTCTCAAAAAATTGTATCTAAACTTCCCAAAGGAAGCTCAAATCATTTTTTGAATAATTTGCTTCTAGCAATATTACTCAAGAATTTTCGTTGGCTTAAATTCGTTTACACGAAACTTAAACAATTTAAATTGTCCAAGGTGTTTTGTTCGTCTTTGCGTTATTCAATTTACAAGGTACAGCTTGCTCCCTTTTTTGCGGAGAGCTTGTTTATGATACCACTCCCTCTACCCTTTGTCAAGCACTTTTTTCTATTCCTGACAAAAATTTTTACGAGATTTCCATGTTCGTAAATTTCGGCAATTTGCCCCAGGCTTTCCAGGCTTTCCTTGTGGATTTTTACCGCTGGTTGCGTCGGTCCAGAGGATCCAGATCCCGGTTCCTCCATTTTTCCATTTTGAGCGGCAAACGAAGGATCCTTCCGGAGTGGCAAAGATACGGCACACCGAGACAACGAAGCCGGGATAGATGGATGATAAGCAGCACAAGACCTATTCCGGCACCCCACAATCCCAGGATAGATGCAAGGATCGCCAGAAAGAACCGCCACACCCGCAGAGCCTCTGCCAGATCCCGGTTGGGCAGCACGAAGCCACACACCCCGGTAAAGCTGACCATAATCAAGGCAATAGACGAAACAAGACCTGCTTCTACCGCCGCGCTGCCCACTACAATACCGCCGATTACCGACACCGACTGTCCGATGGCCTGAGGCAGATGGATGCCGGACTCCTGCAGCAGTTCAAAAGCGATCAGTAATCCCAACACCTCCGCCACTGTGGAAAAGGGCGCTGCCTCCTTACTCTTATCGATCACCTGCAAAAGTCCCTGAGGGATCCAGTTGCGGTGATGGAGCACAAATGCGATAAAAATCGCAGGCAAAAGCAAGTCAATTACCAGGGCAATATAGCGCAGAATGCGCAATGCCGACGCTGCAATAAAATCCCGGTTGCGGTCCTCTGGGCTTTCCATCAGATGCATCAGGTCGGTAGGCGCCAGGTAACCGAGCGGCAATCCATCTACTAAAAGCCCCACTCTCCCCTCCAGGATTCCCTGACAAAAGCGATCGGTACGCTCGGTATACTGCACCAAAGGAAAGGCCGTCATACGGGAGCCGGTGACATATTCCTCCACTGCGGAGGAGGTCAGCAACCCATCGATATCGATACTCTTGAGTCGTTTTTGCATTTTCTCCACCAGGGTGGGGTTGGTAAGCCCTTCCAGGTACACCACAGAGACATTGGTGAGCGACCGGCGTCCCACCTGCATCTCCAGAAACCGCAGGTCCGGACTGCGCAGGTGACGGCGAATCAGGCTGGTATTGGTGCGCACTGTCTCCACGAAGGCATCCTTAGGCCCTTTGACGGTATTTTCCACTGCGGGCGCGGAAAGGCTGCGCTTTTCTCCGGTCTTGGCCTCAAAAGCAATGGCTCCCACTCCGGGAAACAGGATCACGCAAAACCCGTTAACCAGCATCAACGCAACCGTCTCCAGGTCCTCGCAGGGTTTTGCCACACTGTTGATTACCCCACCTGCCAGAGCGCCGTGGTAAAGCGCTTCCATAGAGTCTCCATGGAGAAACTTGGTCACAGAGCCGATGACATACTCGGAAATAGCGGAGCCGGAGGTCAGTCCGTCAATAGCATAACTGTATAATGTATAGGCGCCACATTGCAGCGGACGGTAGACAAAGTCCGCGGTCTCGCCGAACATGGCACGGATTTTTTCATTGGTCAACACTATCACCTCTTATGTATTTTGTCCCATAGTTGCATTTTTATTCCTTAGGTGTTATGATACATTATTATATATCAAGGATTGGAGGGGTACCTGTGTCTACCGTGATCGCCGCCGTTTCCACCGGCAATCAGGTGTGCGCCATCGGCATTGTGCGGATGACGGGAACCGACTGCGCCCAAATTGGAGGAAAGGTCTTTGTTCCCGACAGCGGCACTCCGTTATGGGAAGCTCCCAACAGAAAGCTGATCTTAGGCACCCTTTATGATAAGCAGAACCGCCCCATCGACCGCTGCATGGCCGTCTACACCCGGGCACCCCACACTTACACCGGTGAAGATACTGTGGAATTCCACTGCCACGGCTCCCCTGCGGTGCTGGCCGCCGGATTGGACGCGCTGTTTGCCGCAGGCGCAGTGCCTGCCAAGCGGGGTGAGTTCACAAAACGCGCTTTTCTGACCGGGCGGCTGGAACTGACCCAGGCAGAGGCCGTTATCGACCTGATCGAAGCTGAGACCGCAGATGCCGCCGCCAACGCTGCCGGTCAGGTAGGTGGTGTGCTGCAAAAAAAGCTGGCGCCGATCTACGACCATCTAACGGATCTATGCAGTCATTTCCACGCGATTCTGGATTATCCCGATGAGGACATTGAAGACTTCCGCCTGCAGGAGTATGGGCAGATGCTGCGCAACGATGTTGGTGCCTTGACGGCGCTGGCCAACAGCTACGGCCAGGGACGGATCCTGCGTCAAGGTGTGGCTGCCGCCATTGTGGGCAAACCCAATGTAGGCAAGTCCAGTCTGCTCAATGCCCTGGCCGGTTTTGAGCGGGTGATCGTTACAGAAATTGCAGGCACCACCCGAGACACCGTGGAAGAGACGGTAATGTTGGGTTCTACCAGACTGCGACTCATCGACCCCGCCGGCATCCACCAGACCCCCGACCAGATCGAGGCCATGGGTGTGGAGCGCTCCCGCAAGGCAGCCGAACAGGCAGATGTGGTACTGTTTGTATGCGACGGCTCTGCGCCGCTGACAGAAGAGGACCACGCCGTAATCGATATCTGCCTGGATGCAGATCCCTCTGTGGCGCTGATCAACAAATCCGATCTTGGCAGTAAGGTAGTTCCGTCGGATCTGCCCTTTACCACCGTGATCCCCATTTGTGCAAAAACCGGCGAGGGCCTGAATCTTCTGGCTGACACCATTGACTTGATGTTTGCCGGTTCTGCTCCCTGCGACGGTTCTATTTTGACCAATCCCCGGCAGTTTGATGCTGTAAATCGGGCGCGGGACGGCATTGCCGAAGCTTTGCGGGGTCTGAAAACCGGACTGACCCCCGATGCGGTACTGACTGACATTGAGATGGCCATGGAAGCCATAGGCGAGGTCACCGGCGCCACCGTCCGGGAAGATATCACCAACCGGATCTTTGAACGGTTCTGTGTTGGAAAATAAGAGGTATATATGATCTATTTAGATAATTCTGCCACTACCAGACCTTGCCCAGAAGCTGTGAAGGCTATGACCCAGGCACTGTCAGAAAATTGGGGCAACCCCAGCTCTCTCTACCGCTTCGGATTTGAAGCCGCAGCTGCACTGCGCAACGCAAGAGCTACCGTCGCTGCTGCCATGGGCGCAGAACCCGGCCGGATATTCTTCACTTCCGGAGGTACGGAGGCAGACAACTGGGCCATTTTCGGCACAGCAAAGCGTCTGGGCAAGCGCGGCAAGCACATCATCACCACCGCCATTGAACATCCCGCGGTGCTCAACTGTATGAAAGAGCTGGAAACCCAAGGCTTTGAGGTCACCTATCTGCAGCCGGACTCTGACGGCGTGGTCACATTGGACGCCCTGAAAAGCGCATTGCGCAACGATACCATTTTAGTGTCCGTGATGATGGTCAACAACGAGACCGGCGCTGTGATGCCTATCAGCCAGATGGCGCGACTGACTCACAAAGTTTGCCCCAATGCTTTGTTTCACACCGATGCGGTGCAGGGCTTCCTGAAAGTGCCTTTCAGCGCAAAGACTCTGGGGGCCGATCTGATCTCCGTTTCCTCTCATAAGGTTCACGGCCCTAAGGGTGCCGGCGCGCTGTATATCAGCCCGAACCTTAAGAGTTTCCCCGCCCTGATGCTGGGCGGCGGCCAGGAAACCGGCCTTCGCAGCGGCACAGAGGCAACCCCCGCCATCTTCGGCTTTGCTGCTGCCTGTCAGGCAGTCAGCGCCACTGCCGCCGCCGATCAAAAGGCTGAAAAAGAAATGCTGGATGGCCTCGTGAGAGAGTTATGTAAACTCGAAGGGGTACAAATCAACGGCGCCCATCAGGCGCCTCACATTCTAAATCTTTCCATCCCCGGTGTTCCCACCCAGAATATCATCAACATCCTGCAGGATGAAGGTGTGTGCGTCAGTGCCGGCTCTGCCTGCGCCAAGGGTCACCGCAGCCATGTGCTGACAGCTATGGGTCTGCCGGGAGATGTGATCGACGGTTCTTTCCGTGTCTCTCTGAGTCGGTATACCACTGTGGCAGAAGCTGCCGCGCTGTGGGAAGCCGTCCGCAGTGTTTTGGAGTGGAAGAATCGCAAATCGGAGTAAATTATGAAGAAACTAATCGCACAATACGGCGGTCTGAAGCGAGAGATCTACATCCTCTTTATCGGCAAGCTGGTTACTGCTATGGGCTCCTTCGTCTGGCCTATGCTGACCTTTTTCCTGACAACCAAACTAAAGTTCTCTGACGGCACCGCCACCCTGCTGATCGCCATTGCCACGGTGCTTTCCTTTCCGGTGGCATTACTGGGTGGAAAACTTGCCGACCGATTCAGCCGCAAGCGGATCATTCAGGTCTTTGACTGTCTGACCGTCAGCTTTTACATTCTGGCGGCACTGCTGCCGCTAAACTTCGCCACCGTGGTGATTCTGTTTTTAGCGGGCTTATTTCAGACTGTGGAATCCCCTGCCTACGATGCTCTGAACGCAGACTTTTCCACCTCTGCGCAACGGGAAAAAGCCTATTCACTCTCCTATCTGGGCTTTAATTTAGGCTTTGTGGTTGGTGCCAGCCTTTCCGGTATCCTCTTTCAGAATTTCCTGCGGCTGGCATTTTGCATCAACGGTCTGTCAATTTTCATCTCCACAGTTTTAATCACCTTCTTTGTCCATCCCCAAAACGCTATTTTGGAGGATGAACAAACCGCAAAGATCCACTACACCGAATACGAAATGCCTGTGGACGAGAAGATTCCCGTTCTGCAGGTGTTGAAGGATCGGCCGGTACTCATCGCCATGCTGCTGATCGGCTGCCTTGCCTCCATGCCCTCCAATGTGGTGGGTATTCTGCTGCCTTTACAGCTGAAGGCTTCCATGGGCGAAAGCGGCGCGACCCTTTACGGCTACCTCAACTCTCTGAACGGCTTTGTGGTAATTGTATTTACGCCCATCCTCACGGTCCTGCTGAAAAAGCTCACAGAGATCCCGAAAGCCACCGCAGGTCTTTTGCTGTTTGTGGCGGGCATTGCACTGTTCTCTCTGGACACCGCCGCCTGGGTGCTATTTGTAGGTATGTTCGTTTTCACATTGGGAGAAGTGACTACCGTACTGGGTTCAAACCCCTATAACTCCCGCCGGGTGCCTGCCTCCCACAGAGGTCGGGTGGGCGGACTTTCCAGCGTTGCCCACGCCGTTTTCTCTGCGCTGACCCAATTCCTCATCAGCTTCGTGCTGACCATCTCCGGCAGCAATTATTTCCTGATCTGGCTGATCTTCATTGCATGCGGTTTGGTTGCCGCCTGCCTGTACTGCGGTATGTACCGCTCGGATCGCCGCACCTTCCCCCAACTTTACATCAAGAAATAAAGGGCCAGGGTCAACAGTGCCGTATTTTTCTCCTCCTGGCTGTCCCCGGCGATGAGCAGAAGCAAAAGCACCACAAAAAGGTCTCCCGTGTCAAAGCTCTTGGGGAGCAGATTTCTCAAAAATCCTGCCGCACTGCCGCCTTGTCTGCAAGGCGGCGGTGTTTCTTTTATAGGCTCCGGAGGCGGCGGGGGTGGGGGGGGGTTTTGATCAGGTAGCCGATTTCTGCGAAATGAC
>JAZRZW010000118.1:0-2272 GCA_045601585.1 Faecousia sp.
CGCAGAGTATTCCAATCGTCGGGTCAGTTTGGAAAAGCCGGGCTGGCCATAGGCGGCAGCAAAGTCGATGCTGATTACGTTATCTGTGTGAGTAAGGGTACCGCGGTATTCACTGCCAGGCAGCTGTGTCTGCCCATTGACGATGGGTACGTTGTGACTGAGGGAGGAGTTGCAGAAAATCGAGTAACGAGTCTCCGGTCGGAAGTACTGGCGGGTATAGGTACCGGCACCCAAATCGCAGAGGATCTGACCCTCGTTGGTGGACAAAATGAAGCTGCCCACATCGTTATGATTATGGGGCTCATCGTTGTCGCCGGCTTTCACAGCCAGAGAGTAGGAGGCTTCGTTAATAATCACCTGTCCGGCATCGGGCAGATCATAATTTTCCAACCGTTTTTCGGGAGCGACTGCATGGAAATCCACATAGAGTAAATTGCGCAGCGACTGCATCCAGGTCACATTGCCCTTTGAATAGGTCGAATAGGCAGGAGGCAAAAGTTGAACAGATTCAGGGAAGCGTTGAGCAAGATAGTGCACCATGGCATAATCTGCCTTGCCGGTCTGGCTGCCATCGGAAAAACTGATGGTGCTGCCGCCCCGTAGAAAACTGCGCTGGGCATAACCGGCAATGGCCTCGATCTTTGGCCAGGTGAGCAGATCCATTTCGCCGTTGGTAAATTGGTGCAGTAAATCCGCAAACCAAAGGTAGTTGCCAAAGCCGTAGTGCCAGTAACCGAAACCCTCCATGCAGGTACCGTCTTCGGGAAAACCGCTGAGGAAGCAGCGCAAAGTATCTAAAAGGCGGGGCAGTTGCTGCTTGAACAGCTCCGGCTCCAAATACATCATGGCACCGCCTACATTGCCGGCGCAAACAGCGGCCCAGTTGTTGGTGCCGGTGTCCCACCAAAAGGTGCGGTGCAAATAGTTTTGAATGACGCGCTTTCGAACTTCCTGTTCAGCTCGGGCTTTGGTTAAAGGATCCAAACGATCCCCCAGCACATAGCAAAGCTCTGCCAGAGTAAAGCCGGTCTCGGCATTGAACAGATCCACGTTAGTAAGATCATCTTCCAAAGTGCCGTTAGTATGGGCGGGCAGAGCCCAGGTGTACTCATCACAGATCGCCCAAAGAACCTGATGCACCTCGTTTAGATAGTGGGTCTCTTCGGGGTAAATAAGAAACAAAGGAGCCGCTGATGCGAGAAAAGCACGGCGGCGAAAATAGGGCGCCTCAAACTCGCTGCGGTCCCCATCGGAATAGAACCGCATGCGAGCATGATAAGGCAGCGCAGGTATTTCATTGTAAAAAGAAGATTCATAGATGGATCGCAAATGGGTGATCATAGGCTGATAGGCCGCATCGGAGCGGACAGTCTGCCAGAAAGCAGGATCCTTGGCTTTGGAAAGCAACATAGAAATCTCCAATCTGAAGCTGCTGAGTCAGCTTCCAACTATGTAAGCAAAATTATTCGTAAATTCCTAAACCTTTGGCCAGGTTCACCACGAAGTCCTGTACATTGGTCACAATGCCGCGGGCGGACAGGCTGCCGCGGTCGGCCAGCTTGTTTACAGCAAATTCAGAAATGTCCACGCAGTAAAAATAAACCTGACGAATGGTGCCATCGGGCAAAACGCGGAAAGAGGGAGTCATGTTTCCGGTGGCAATGGTATGCAGTGTGGTGGCCATGCAGATCACAGTGGTGGCCTCGCGAATCTGATCACGCATGGCATCCTGAGCCTCGTATACATTACCAAAAACGGGAGGCAGAGGGCCATCATCGCGGATGGAACCGCCCAGCACATAGGGAACACCGCATTTCTCGCAGTTGTAAATGATGCCGTTGTCGATATTTTCTTTACGAATAAACTCAGTAATGCTGCCGTGATATTTTACGCGGTTGATGGTATCCAAATGGTTGTAATGGCCGTTGGGCATGGACTGCTGGGTGTAAATATCCTGACCCAGAGCGGTCCGCAGATAAGCACCCTCCAGATCGTGGGTAGCCAAGGCGTTGCCTGCCAAAATAGCATCTACATAACCATGCTCCACCAGTTTGCTCATGGCTTTGCGGGCGTCACTATCAAAGGAAAAAGCCGGACCCATGACCCAAACGATTTTGCCGTGTTCACGGTCATGACGCAGCAGTTCGTAAAGCTCATCGTAGTCGCGGGAGAAAGCGGTCTCACGGGAACGACCGGTGCGGAAAGCGAAAGCATCCTTAGCGCCGGCTCTCTCGCGGAAACCATCGGTGTACATATAAATACCATCTTCACA
>JAZRZW010000119.1:0-6616 GCA_045601585.1 Faecousia sp.
ATCAGCGCAGGATATGTACTATAAGGAAGTGCTGATCCCATAATTGCATCCGCAAGGAAGAATGCAATCCGGAACAGCAACTGATCCTCTTCAAAATCTGCCTTAGCAATCTGTTTTAGGTATGAGTACAAGAAAACAGAGCGCTCTTCCAGTGTCTTTAGTCCAGAGTAGGCGTTGCAGCCGGCCTTCGATAAAAACCACTGGGCATTATATTTTACAAGTTCCATCATCTGATATTTACTGTCTAGCTTTGCCCACGGTTTTTCTATAAATCTCAATATTTTTCTTGGTCATGTCATCCAAAATATCGTTTTCCATAAAGTATGCCTCAAAGAAATCGACATCTTCATTGCGCAGGCAGCCTAATACATGCTCAAAGAAAACCTTAATGTTGTGGAATCTCAAATTCTTTTCCTCCTGCAGGGTTGCCTCTACACCGCCCTCAGAAGTAGACTTAATGCCGCCTTTTTGTCCAAAGAAGGTTCTAACCAGTTTCATCCACATTTTATCTTTAGGACGCAGCAGCAGATCAAACTCGCAAATCGTTCCATCCTCCGCCCGGAAAGACATCTGAACACCTTTGGTATTGTTACCGTGCACCATCATAAGCATCTTATCAATTTCATATCTTCCCTTTTCCTCATTGCCCTCTACAAGGATGATTTGAGAAAACCTCTTTGTGGTCTCTACCTTCTTTTCTCCTGCAGGATCACCCATAGCGATCTGACAACCCTCATACTTACCGCTGGTTACAACACCATATTTTGTTGCCAGTGTTGCAGCTACCTGTTCCATAAAACCCATTTTTTGTTCCTCCAAATTGTTTTTTTATTTCTCCGGATTTTCCGGTAGATTACACGTAAAAATAAAAATCCCTCAAAAATGTTGAATAGTGTTCACCAATATTTCTATCATATTAGCATACAATAACAGAAATGTAAATACTATTCAACAAAATGAGGGGGTTTTATGTTCAAAATCAAGGCCGACGACGGCACAAATAACCTATGTGGCCGCCGGATTGCGCAAATACGAAAAAGCAAAAAGCTATCGCAACGCAAATTGGCAGTCAAAATGCAGTTACTTGGGTTTGATGTGGATCACTATTTCATTCGTCGGGTGGAAAACGGTGAGAGGTTTGTCACCGACATTGACCTTGTGATCTTCTCAAGAGCACTGGATGTACCCATAACCGAACTGCTGTCGGCGGAGGACGCGCAGCTATAAAAAGCCCCTCATCCTAATGACGATTATAGGCAACCGAACTGGAAAAGTCTTATGCTGGCAGCATAGTTGAAAACTTTTCGGTAATGTGGTATGCTAATATAAATCGAAGGGTGAGGGGTTTTTATGGAAAAAGACACACGGAAAATTGTGGAAGAGCTGGGACTTTGTCCGGATTTTCAGACATTCTACCGGGAAAATAAGGAATATATGGTTTCCGGGAATCTGGCCTCCCTCCTTGCTGAATTGCTGGAGAAAAAGGGGCTGAAAAAGTCTCAGGTTATTAAAAATGCAGAGCTTTCTGAGGTGTACGGCTACCAGATCTTTTCCGGTGTGCGGATACCGGAACGCAAAAAAATATTGGCCATTGCTGTGGGTATGGGCCTCGATATCGACCAGACCCAGCAGCTGCTCAAATGCGCCGGTTACCCCCAGCTATATGTGAAGAAGCCTTTTGACAGCATTGTGCTTTACGGCCTTTGCAAGGATCTGCCGGTGGTGCAGATCAATGAGTTGCTGTTTGAGTACGGTTTGGAGACGATAGGATGAAAAAATGCCCCTATTGCAAAGCCGAGGTCCAGGAAAATGCCCGGTTTTGCCTTTACTGCATGAAGCCTCTGAAGGAAAAAGAGGTGGTTGCAGCACCGAAAAAGAGAAAAATATGGTGGCTTCCGGTGCTGGTGCTTTTAGCGCTGGCGGCGGTGCTTTTGTGGCGTCCGGAGGAGCAGACACAAGAACCTGAGGAGCCGACAAAGACTGCTCAGAGGCAGGAAAACCAATCCCAGGGAGAGACAGATGGGGCGGACACCACGGTTTCCGATGATGAAGGGACCCAATCCCAGGAGACACAGTCTGATCCTGCTGCCCCCACACAGCAGCAGGTCCAGCCGGGAAATACCCAACAGGACACCACGCAGCAGGAATCCCAGAAACCGGATGAACCGACCCAAAACCCGGACGCTCCCGCAGACACCCCGACCGAAGCGCCGGACGCTCCCGTAGATACTCCGACCGAAGCGCCGGACGCTCCCGTAGATACCCCGGCCCAGACTCCTGCAGATCCTCCGGACCAAATCCCGAACGGCGCCCCTGAGGACACGCCTGCAGAGCCGGAACCTGACGAACCTGCACCTCCTGCCACCCAGTCGGCTTACATTTACCGGGCCGCCCAGGCAGGGGATGATTTCAACGCAAATTATCAAAATTCCGGCAGCGATATCGTGATCACTGGTGTTGCCCAGCTCTCATCCGCTGGTGTTTACGACATTCCTGCCTACATTGATGGAAAAAGGGTCATCGCGATCTGGCCCGGTGCGTTTTCCGGCAGCGGCGCCCGGGTGGTGTATGTGCCCGCAACGGTAAAGACTATCTGGGGCAATGCCTTTTCCGGTACCGGCCTGACGGATATCTACTTCCGGGGCAATGCGGTGTATATGGAAAATTCCGCGATTCCCAGCGGCGTGGTGATCCATTGCTCTACTGCCTGCAGCGACCGCAACTATCGTTACTACCACAAAAATGCCTCCGCATACGGCGCCACCTGGAGCGAATGGAATGGGTGAGCCTATGACCACGGAAAAATATATAGAAGACTTGCGGGCGACTTACGACCTGGTGGCAGTGCTCAGCGAGAAAAATGATTGCCAAGTGCTGCGTATGCGCAACCGGCAGACCGACCGGGATCTGATCCTGCGCAAGCTCCCCCGCCCGCTGGAGGCTTATGAGCTTCTGTGGGGTATCCGTTGCGAAAATCTGCCGGAGATCTATGATGCCATAGAGCTGGAGGACGGCCAGATTATCCTGGAGGAATACATCGACGGCATCACGGTGGCAGAGGTGATGCAGTCCGGGAAATACCGTCCCCTGGGAGCAAAAAGGATCCTGCGGGAGGTATGCCACGCCCTGACGGTGCTCCACGAAAGAGGGATTATCCACCGGGACGTGAAGCCAGAAAATGTGATGATTGAAAAAACCGGTCGGGTAGTGCTCGTTGATCTCAACGCCTCCCGAAAGGAGTCTGCTGCCGAAAAGGATACGGTGGTGATGGGGACGGTTGGCTATGCTTCCCCGGAGCAGCTGGGGCTGTCGCAAACCGATGCGCGGACAGATATCTACGCCGCCGGCGTACTTTATAATGTCATGCTCACCGGCAACCACCCCACCCAGAGTTTTGCCCGGGGCCTGGCAGGTCGGATCGTGGCAAAATGCACCGCCCTGAATCCTGCACAACGCTATCAAACTGCCGCTGACCTGGCGAAAAAGCTATAAAAAAGACCCCCTGGAATTTTCCAGGGGGTCTTCGTTATTTCTTGGGATTGGGAGATTCTTTTTTGGATGTGGGGGTGGTTTTGAACACGACAATCGGATGGGCGACAAACACAGCCAACACCGCCACCACCAGGATAAGGGCAATGATCAGGGCAATGGCGCTGTTCCATTCCGCCAGCAAGCCGGTGAGAATCATACCAAGGATCACCAAAATAGGGGAGAGCACAGGGATGCCGATGGCGAAAAACAGATTCACCAGGCTCATGCCCAGGCCCTTGAACAGGGCTTTGATAATGCCCAGGGGGATGGCAAGAATCAGGGGGATGCTGCCGTTGGTGGAGTAGAGCTTGCCGAAGGCGTCATAATAGGTGGTCACAGTGCCATCGGAGGAATTCAGCGTGTCGATCTCTTCCCACCAGCTGCTCATTACATCAGCGGGCACCAGAAGATTCACAAAGGGAATCGCACCCACAAAGTACAGGCCGCTTCTTTTCAGGCAGGCCAGCATCCATTTTTTTGCGCACCAGTATGTCGCAATGCCGGCAATGGCGGCAAATATAAACATAAAGGAAAGGCCGATGAGGTTGACCAGCAACTGACTCTTGTAGAAAGTAAACGGGGTCCAATCTTTGGATATGAGGGCAAAGATGATGTACGACCAGATGCACAGCAGCAGGGTCAGGCCAAGCTGGATCAGATGACGCCCCGCGCTTTCAGGAGCGAATATGTTGAGTTTCTTCATAATTACTTACCTTTGCGCTGCTTGCGGAGGTAGACAGCCTTCTTGTCGCTATAATAGGGGAATTTGATTTTGATAAAAGCAATGAAAGCAAAGCACAATACAGCCACGACGCCGCAGACCAGAAAGAAAATGTGGTTAAGGGACATGCCGTTAATTGTGGTCTCAAAGAATGTGACGGGGTCGACAAACATAAGGAACAGGCAGAAGAACATCAGCGCAACGCCGGGGATCAGCACGATGCATTCGCCGATCAGGCCGTATGTAAAAATATTGCAAACGGTCTTCTTTTGCTGTTCGGTCAGGTCAGCTACTTGAGCTTCGATAGGTCTGGTGTCTTTCATTTTCTTTTTCTCCTTATGTAGATCTGTGCAGGATATCCTTTTGCAAAACGCCCGAAAGCCCTTTATTTCCAAGGGTTTCCGGGCATTTGTAAGCCAGTTTGTATTATTCCCACTCAATAGTGCCGGTGGGCTTGGGAGTCAGGTCGAAGAGCACACGGTTGATACCCTCTACCTCGCCGGTGATGCGCGCTACGATCTTGTGCAGCACCTCGTAGGGAATCTCCTCGACGGTGGCGGTCATAGCGTCCTTGGTGTTCACAGCGCGGATGATGGCAGGCCAGCCTTCGTAACGGCTCTCGTCCTTCACGCCGACGCTCTTGATGTCGGGCACGGCGATGAAGTACTGCCAAACGGTCTTGGCCAGGCCGCACTTATCAAACTCCTCCCGGAGAATTGCGTCTGCCTCACGGAGCGCTTCCAGACGGTCGCGGGTGATGGCACCCAGGCAGCGGACACCCAGGCCGGGGCCGGGGAAGGGCTGACGGTAGACCATGGCGTGGGGCAGACCCAGAGCCTCGCCGACCACACGGACTTCGTCCTTAAACAGCAGCTTCAGGGGCTCCACCAGCTCAAACTGCAGATCCTCAGGCAGACCGCCTACATTGTGGTGAGACTTCACAGCCTTCTTGCCCTCGGCAGCCTTGATGGACTCCAGAATGTCGGGGTAGATGGTACCCTGAGCCAGGAAGGAAATGCCCTCCAGCTTGCGGGCTTCGTCTGCAAACACGGTGATGAATTCCTTGCCGATGATCTTACGCTTGCACTCGGGGTCGGAGACACCTGCCAGCAGGTTCAGGAAATGGTCGGTAGCGTCCACATAGATGAGGTTGGCATCCATGCCGTCCTTGAACATCTTGATAACATCTTCGCTCTCGCCCTTACGCATCAGGCCGTGGTTGACATGGACGCAGTACAACTGCTTGCCAATGGCCTTGATGAGCAGCGCAGCGACCACAGAAGAGTCTACGCCGCCGCTAAGGGCCAGCAGCACTTTCTTATCGCCAACCTGAGCGCGGATCTCCTTGATCTGCTCCTCGATAAAAGCGTTGGCCAGTTCAAAATTGGTGATGCGTTCCATAGTATCGGGACGTACAGAATTTGCCATAAATGATCCCTCCATATATTACTTATCAAAGATGGAATTATTATAATTCCATTTTTATCGATATGCAAGAAAAAAATACGCGAATTTCAGGTTTTTTTAGTCCAGGGGAAAGCCTAAGTACCCGGGGATCCCGGCGTCGGCGAACATCAGGTACATGGCACAGGGGTCTGAGCCGTCGGTTGTACGGAAATTTCCCTGCTTGCAGCCGAAAGCGGCTACGATACCGGGGGCTTTCGTTGCGTCTCCCAGAAGCTCCTGGACATAGAGCATGTCCTCGTCGGTGGCGGCGGCAAAGAGACAGGCATCGCCGCGGTAGAATTTGCCCCAGGTGCCGTAAAACGCGATGGCAGCGGCCTCGTTGAGACTGTGGGGCGGCAGCCAGGCTTTGCGCAGGCGGAGATATTCGGAAAGGGGGATCTCCTGCAACGGTGTCGGGGTGCCGGCCTGGGCGGAGAATTTACGGATCTTGCCGAAGGGGCGGTAGCCCATGGTGCCGTAATAATCCCACAGAAAATCCTCTGCCGGCACCAAAACTGCGCCGGTATAGCCGGCCTTTTCCAGGTGGGAATGGGTCTCCAGCATCAGGCGACGGCAGAGACCTTGTCCCCGATGGGCTTTTTCTGTGGCCACGGCGTAGAGATAGGCGAATTTCTCTCCGTCTTTTTCTGCATCGAACCAGTAAAGGGCGGCGGCAACCTGCCCATCTACGGTCAGACAGCGGCAGCGGTCGGGGGAAAAGCCGGTTTCAAAAAATTCGTCGATAAACACCATAGGATCGCCGAAGGCCTGGTGCCAAAGGCTTTTCAGCAGGGGGTACGATTCCCGGGTGGGGGCGGGAATATTCATAGCCGTCCTCCATCAGGGCCGCCCAGTGCTTTTCCACCAGGAAAGCGGGGTTGTAGGAGAGCTTTGCCTTGCGCAGACCCTCAATGCCGA
>JAZRZW010000120.1:0-8428 GCA_045601585.1 Faecousia sp.
GGCCTTTAGCTCAGTTGGTTAGAGCAGCCGGCTCATAACCGGTCGGTCCACGGTTCGAGCCCGTGAAGGCCCACCACCTTTTCTTGTGGAACCGCGATACAGGGGTATAGCTCAGCAGGTTGAGCACCGGTCTCCAAAACCGCGTGCCGAGGGTTCGATTCCTTCTGCCCCTGCCATTTTACAATCAAACGAGCTTCTCGTTGGATATATGTGGCTCGGTAGTTCAGTTGGTTAGAACGCCGGCCTGTCACGCCGGAGGTCGAGGGTTCAAGTCCCTTCCGAGTCGCCACATGCCAGTATCAGCGCAAGCTGTTATTGATAGTTCCCCGTCTGGGGAGCACCTTTGCTGCTGTAGCTCAGTAGGTAGAGCGCATCCTCGGTAAGGATGAGGTCGGCAGTTCGAATCTGCCCAGCAGCTCCAAGAAATAACCACTTAAATCTTCGGATTTGAGTGGTTTTTCTTTGTTTTACGTACTTTTCAGCTGGTTTTGCTGCATTGAAAAAGACCTCGTTGCTGAAAAAATTGATATTTTGCAAATGAAAAATCAAATTTCTGACGGTTTTTAAACCCGCAATCCATTGTGATAGAACGGATTGCGGGCTTTGCTTTTGTCAACTCTGAAAGAGAAATACGGGAAATGAAAAATCCACGGGATCGGTTCAAGAGAACTGGTCCCGTGGATTTCTATTGACTTCAGCAGCGCAAAATATAAACGGAGCGTAGTATTATTCCGTGATGAGGAGAGTTCTCCTCATCATTCGTTGTTTTTTCAATCATTCTACTTTCCTATAGGCTGTCAAGATATTCTCCGCCTGCGCTCGGCTCATACTCTCCCTGGGCAACAGTGCTCCTGTATCATCTTTACTCAAAATACCGTGCATACTCATCCAGCACATTGGTTCGTAAGCCCATTCGGAGATTTCTGCCCGGTCGGTGCAGTCCAGCAGGAACATCCAGCTGCCAACAAAACCGCCGCCCTGCTTCTGTTCATAGTGGTACAACACAGCAGCCATCTGCTGACGGTTGATAGGATCCTCCGGTCCAAAGATGTTGTTGCCATAGCCGACGGCAATTCCTTCAGAGGCCGCCCAGCGGATCGCCTCAGCATACCAGGCGTCCTGCGGGACATCGGTAAAGGTCATCTGGTAGTTGACCACCGGATTGCCAGTCAAAGTCCAGAGATCATAGATCACCTCGGCTCGGGTGGCAGCGGCGTTTTCATTCCGGATGACCACGCTGCCGGCTTTATTGCCCTCAGCGTCCACAATGGTATGATAGCGGTAAGCAGTATCATTGGTGCCGTCATCATCTGAGTCCCACATGGTGTCGATCTCCTTAACGGTTCCCTGCTCCGGAAAGAAAATGGACAGCCCCTCGCCCAGCGTCAACGCGCCTTCATCGGCTTTGATGGCCCGCTTTGCGGAGATCATTATATCCGATCCGTCAAAAGAAACCTCATCCTCATAGCTGTAAATACCATCTTCCTGCGCTGTGATGGTCAGCTTGCTGTTTTCAACAGCAAGGCCACATCCCGCAAAGATACCGTCCCCTTCGGAGTGCAATGTCACCGCGGCATTTTCGATGGTCACAGTACCGTAGAAGGTCTTGATCGCATCCTCGGCCGCGTCTGCCGTAAGGGTAACACCCTGAATCACCAATTCATCCTGCGCGTTAATGCCATAGCTGAAACCATTAACCAACAGGCTTCCGGAGCCACCGACGGTAATGCTTCCCTCGGAAACAATTCCGTCCAAGTAAACATCCTGTTCAGCACCTTCCACAGCCATCAGTGTGCTTTCGCCGAGCAATTCGATCTGCAAAGAGTTTTCGCTGTAGATCAGGGCGTAGTAAGTTTCATCCCCATCCTCAGACTGGCCGTAGAGACAGCCTTTGCCCTGGACAGTATAGTTGTTCAACGTCAGAACGCCGCCCTCATAATGGGCATAGCCACCGATAGGAGCCGCATCGGTCACCTGGCCGCTTTCGCTCAGATAGCCTCCGTCCTTCAGTTCCACGCCGTTTATGTACAGCGGCTTATAGTTCGGGATGGAGATGCGTCCGCTACCGGTCACATCGGCGTAACCGCTGTCTGCGGCAATGGTGGGCAGGCCGGTAGCCTGATCGACAGGGAAAGACTTGATATAGTTCGCCAGCACCATGTAATCTTCCGCCACATAGTCCAACACATTGACGGCACCGCTCAGCATGGCAAAGCCGCCGCCCAGATCCCGCAGGGTGTAGTTATACCCTGCCAGCCGGTAGGTCTCAGATAGCTCCAGAGGTTCATATGTGTTTTTTTCCCGATCCCATACCTGAACATCCTTTACCCGGTATTCCCCGGTGGGAGGACCGGTCCAGACATCCTTTTCATCAGCCTGAACAGTAGAATCATAGCCGAGATCCAGCGTATATTTCAGACCGGAGACATGGAGCAGGCTTCCGTTTTCGGTGGAGTCATCTGCCGTGATGCCCTTGGAGCCCCATTCCAGCGCGTCCAGCAGCTGCTGTCCAGTCACTTCCAGAAGACAGGCCACGTTGCCAAAGGCATGGATCTCCTTGCAGGTGAGATAGGACAGTTCTCCGGTGATGGCACCGTTTCGGATGCCTCCGCCATTCATCACGGCAGCATCCACATCGATGCCCATTTCGTCGAACAGATAATAGAGCGCATCGGCGGCAAAATCACCGGTGTTGGTGCCCTGTCTGCGCACCAGCCGGTTTCCTTCGCCATCGAAGTTGTCGAGGGTGATCTCCGCATAGCCGATCACTTCGCCCAACTGACCGTTGACTTCCTTGATCCATTTGTCCTCCATCGCCTTGACCTCGGTATCCGGAGTCAGGTCAGCCAGTTCCTCTCCGGTGAGAAGCCGGGCGGAAACGCTGCCGTCGGCAGCAATGGTCAGCTTGCCAACGGCATCCAGATAGGAGCCTGTCTGGGTCAGAATGACAGTATCTCCGGCCTTATCCCTGACAGCTTCCATCTCCAGCTTGGTGTGGGAGTGGCCATCAATGAAGGCATCCAGCCCGGTGGTGTTGGAGATCACATTCCGGCTGGTCCACGGTTCAGAGGAGGGATCGATCCCAAGATGGCCCAGGGCGATAATATAGTCCGCACCGTCTGCGTCCGCCTCGTCGATGGCAGTCTGCACTGCGGCATACAGTTCGCTTCCATCAGAACCTGCGTCAATATCATAGATGTAGTTTCCCGCGCCGTCCTGAAAAAAGGCAGGAGTAGAGGATGTGATGGTTTCCGGTGTCGTGACGCCCACAAAAGCGATGTTCTTTCCTCTACTTTCCAGCATCACATAGCTGTCCAGAACCAAATCGCCCGCGATGCCGTCTTTCTCATGCCGGAAGTTGCTGGAGAGATAAGGATACTCCGCTGCTTCCATGGCGGCTATGCAGCCATCCATGCCGTAGTCAAACTCATGGTTGCCCAGCGTGGCAGCATCATAGTCGGCAGCGTTCATCAGTTCAATGATGGTTTTGCCGCTGTCCATATCTCCGTAAGCGGTGCCCTGAATATGGTCGCCTGCATCCACCAGCAGAGCGCCGGGAGTGGAAACTTTCAGGGCGGCCACCTTGGAATAGGTCAGTCCGTTTTCATCCTCTACAGCGTTGTCGATATAGCTGTGGATGTCGTTGGTATAGTACACCACGATTTCCCCGCCGCTGGCGGCGGCAGGCACAACCAGCGAAAGTGCTATGACTACTGTCAAAACAATTGAAACCAGTCTTTTTTTCATACAGACTCCCCTTGCATCAGAACAAGTACAACCTTTTTCGTTTCAACCGTAAATCCCAAACTGCAGGGTAACGGTGTTTCTATATTATACATCATACCAAATCCGATGCAAAGTACGACATTCTATAATGTAGTCATTAAATAAAAGTTTGAGAGGGAATTGTCTACAGCAGCGTAAAATATAGACTCTGTTAAGATGCCATGAAAGAGCCTGGGAGCAAGTTACGAGAACTTATTCCCAGGCTTTACAATTGATCAGACATCGCGATAGATGCGTTTATTACGCTGCCTTTTCTATAAAGTTTTTCAGCATCTGCGCCGCCTGAGCGCGGGTAGCTCCATCGTTGGGGCCGAGGTAGCCGTTGCCGTAGCCGTTCATGATTCCCGCACCGCAGGCACAGACAGATCAGGATGCCGAATGATATTTTCTTCATTTTTGCGCTCCCTCCTGTATTACTTCTCAAAACAAATCCACCTTCGGACAGTGATTTCTATGCGTTTTCCTTTACTCCATATTATAATCCGGTGTCTTGGTTGTCAATCCTTGTGGCAAATGTGACGAATCAGTAATTTACATTGGACAACGGCGTGTGATATAATTAAACGAAACTTTGCGTGGAATGGTGGTGTATCAGGATGGCAGAAAACAGAAAATTGCCCCTGTCGAACGCAGGCATAAACACGGCGGCTGATGAGGCGGAACAATTCCTGTCCGAAGCCAATGTAGACGGAA
Source organism: Faecousia sp. (assembly GCA_045601585.1). GTDB lineage: Bacteria > Bacillota > Clostridia > Oscillospirales > Oscillospiraceae > Faecousia. The sequence goes on from JAZRZW010000120.1 coordinate 4,480, forward strand.
AGGATATACTCCGCATCCGTCTGGCCATGGAGGAGGCGCTGCTGAATTACCAGGGAGCGTTGGGCGAGAATGGTTCGTTCTCCGTGCGGTATGTGAAAAGACTGGGCCGACTGCGCATTGAGTTGTCTGTCCCCGGGCTTCGGTATGACCCCTTTGCCGGTGAGGAGGAAGGCGGCGAGATCCTGCGGGGCATTCTTGCCGGCATGGGTGTCGCGCCTGTTTGGCAGTATAAAAACGGAGTCAATCAGATCATCTTCACACCCAGAAAGCGCAAACCCTCTCAAATCCTGCTTCTGGCCCTCTCAGTTGTGCTGGCCGCTGGCTGCGGCGGAATCTGCACCCTGATGCCGGAATACATACGTAGTTTCTTGTCCGTTCAGTTGATCACGCCCATATTCAATACCTTTATGGGGCTGCTTACCGCGATCGCCGGCCCGATGATCTTCCTCTCTGTGGTCTGGGGCGTTTACAGCATCGGGGATACCGCCACGCTGAGCAAGATCGGCAAACGGATGATCCTGCGCTTTCTTCTTATGTCCTTTCTTCTGGCGCTGCTGGCGGGCGCCGCCATGCTGCCTTTCTTTCCGCTGACCGGGAGTGGTGGAAGCTCCTTTGATTTTTCACAGCTTCTTCAGATGGTGCTGGATATTGTGCCGGGCAACTTCTTTACCCCCTTCACGCAGGCCAACCCTTTGCAAATCATCTTTGTGGCGGTGGTGATCGGCCTTGCCATGCTGGTACTGGGTTCAAAAGTCTCGAGTGTTGCCTCTTTTGTGGAGCAGTCCAATTCTGTTATTCAGCTCATCATGGAAGCGGTCAGCGGGATGATCCCGTTCTTTGTGTTCGGCAGCATCTTCAATATGATCCTGAGCGGGAGCTTCTCTACGCTTCTGCAATCCTCCAAGCTGCTGCCCATCATGCTGCTGGGTCATGTGCTGGTCTGCGCGGTATACCTGCTGTTGGTTTGTGTTCGTAAGCGGGTATCCTTGCCGATTTTTGTGAAGAAGGTCGCACCTACCTTCCTTATCGGGTTGAGTACCGCATCTTCTGCTGCCGCATACTCCACCAATGTGGAATGCTGTGAGAAGCAATTGGGCATCGACCGCCAGATCATCAACTTCGGCATCCCGCTGGGACAAGTTGTGTTCATGCCGGGTGCTGCCGTCATCTTTTTGGCGGCTGGCCGGTGTATGGCGGAGGTCTATGGTGTGCCGATCTCTCCGACCTGGCTGATCAGCGCACTGCTCATCACCGTTGTGCTGGCTGTGGCAGCACCGCCGGTCCCCGGCGGAGGCCTGACCTGCTATACCATGCTGTTTTTGCAGCTGAACATTCCCGCCGAGGCTGTGGCGATCACCATTGCACTGAATGTGATTCTCGAGTTCTTTGGAACTGCTGTCAATCTGTTCTGCCTGCAGGCGGAACTGGTGGAGCTGGCGGGCTCTTTGGATCGTCTGGATGTGGAAACGCTGCGGAGAAGATAAAAACGGCGAAAATGGTTTTTGGGGAAAGGCGGTAATGATGCTATGGAAGTCATTACAGTACCTGCGGAATCAACGGCGCTTGAAACGGTCAACACCTTTATTCAAGAAAAACTGGAATCCATCACCTGTCCGAAACGGACGCGAATGCAGATGATGCTGGCTGTGGAGGAGATCTTCGTCAATATCTCCAGCTATGCATACCATCCGGAAGTCGGGCAGGCCGAGGTCGGCGTGGACATTGACGGCGACCCTCCCACGGTAACGATCCGGTTTCTGGATCAGGGCCGTCCCTTCAATCCGCTGGAAAAGCCGGACGCAGACATCACCCTCAGCGCACAGGAACGCGAGATCGGCGGGCTTGGTATCCTGCTGGTGAAAAAAATCATGGATCAGGTGGACTATGCCTATGAGAACGGAAAAAACATCCTGATCATCAAAAAAGAAATCAAATGAAGGAAAGAGAGGAATCGATGTGACTTCATCTGCAATTTGTCCCGTTGACGGCAGCCGGGAAGCAACGGCAGCCGCCCTGCGGGAGGCCGAACGGTTTGCCGAGACCACCGGCCTGACGGGGAAATCGGCCCTGCATCTTCGCCTTCTGGCAGAAGAACTGCTGGGCGTGGTCAACGGAGTGACGGAGGTGCGGGATGGTACTTTCGTCATTGACCTGAAGGACGGGGAATATCGTCTTTTGCTTTCTGCCCAGACTTTCCCCATGGGTGAAGCGGCAGAGAGAAAACTTTTGGACGCATCATCCAGCGGAGAAAATGACCTCCACCAAGGTGTTGCTGGGAAGCTGCGTATGGTAGCCGATTGGTATGCCAAGGGTGCAGACCGGTCAAACCGCGGCGCTGTGGCCGGCGGTTTTTCCGATGACCCGTCTGAGGAGTGGTCGCTGGTCCGGCTTCGCAACCAGCGGTCACGGGAGAAAAAGGCGCAGAAATGGGATGAGCTTGAAACCTCTGTCCTGAACCATCTGGCCGATGATGTTCGTGTGGGCCTGCGCCGGGACAAGGTGACCATCACGGTCCATAAAACATTTCACCATGCAAGTATTTGAGGGGGACGTTACGATGACGATCAACAAAAAAGTGGATGGCAACAAAATGACCTTATCCCTGGAAGACCGGCTGGACACCACAACTGCGCCTCAGTTGGAAAATGAATTGAAGGTGTCTCTGTACGAGATCAAAGAGCTGACGCTGGATCTGGAAAAGCTGGAATACCTCTCCTCCGCCGGACTTCGTGTTCTTCTTGCCGCCCAGAAGCAGATGCAGAAACAGGGCGGAGAAATGGTGATCCTGAATGTCAACGAAACCATTATGGAAGTGTTTGAGGTCACCGGTTTTGTGGATATCATCACGATCAAATAAGAATTGCTCTATGTGACAGGGAGGATACAGAAGAGGTGGTATGATGAGCGAGCTTGACTATTCCGCCGCCTTTGCGGAGAACGAAAAAGAGGCCAACCTGTATGCCGCAAGGTGTATGCGGGTGCTTGCCATTGTAGTGGCGGTCATCTGGGGGATGAATCTTCTCCACCTGTTTATCGTTCCTCCTGTGATCATGGCCATTGCCGCCATCGGCGGCATCGTGCTATTTCTGCTCCCGACGCTTTTGCTCCGTCTGCTGGATCGGGATTCTCCAAGGCTGAAATCCTATATTCTGCTGTGCTGCATCTTAGGGATCACACTCATGTCCGCCGCCCTGCCCAAGCACGCCATCATGGCGTGGCCGGCCCCCATTATTCTGGGCTGCCATTATTACTCCAAGCGGTTTTCTTACCGTCTGCTGGCTGTCTCCGTGATATGTATGGCGGCGTCGCTGCTCATTGGCCTCCATGTGGGCGAGTGGGACAGCAACCTGCTCTATGCGCTGGATACAAGCGGACTCCGGGTGGTCACATCAAACACCATCCGGCGGGTCGTGCTGTTCTATATTCTGCCCCGCAGCCTGATCCTCTGCGGCCTGTCCACGATCTGCACCACGCTGTCAGACCGTACACGGCGGCTTTTGGAGCGGCAGATAAAAGACAGCGCGGAGAAACAGCAGATCGCTTCGGAGCTGAGTGTGGCCACCCATATCCAGACCTCCATGCTCCCCTGTATTTTCCCCGCATTCCCCGAACGGACGGAATTTGACATCTATGCTACCATGAATCCGGCGAAGGAGGTCGGTGGAGATTTCTACGACTTCTTCCTGGTGGATGACGACCATCTGGCGGTGGTAATCGCTGATGTTTCCGGTAAGGGTGTCCCGGCAGCTCTGTTCATGGTCATTGCCAAGACTCTGATCAAGGATCACGCGCAGCAAGGCACACAGCCGGAGGAAGTTTTTACCGAGGTGAATCGTCTGCTCTGCGAGGCAAACGATGAAGGGATGTTTGTCACTGCCTGGATGGGTGTGCTGGAGCTGTCCACCGGCCACCTCTCCTATGTCAACGCCGGGCACAATCCACCCCTGCT
>JAZRZW010000121.1:0-3852 GCA_045601585.1 Faecousia sp.
CCCAGCATCCACCCTAAACTGGGCGTAAAAAGCAGACACCAGGGACTTCACCGATATGCCCTTTATAGGATTTTTAGGCCCTACCTGGGAACCGGCGGTTCTGACTAGGATACTGCACCGTCAGAATGTATAATATCACAGAATTTATGAATATACAAGAGTTAATTGAATTTTTGTATATTTTTCCGCATAGAAAAAGGGCGGAATTTCCGCCCTTTATTTCCGGTTTACAAAACCATCTTCTACGATATCGCTGTGGGTAATAACAATGTCGATCTTTTTCAGTTCCTCCCGGGTAAAAAAGCGCAGCTCTTTAGACTCGTTGCTAATGGTGATGTTAGGTTCCTGCCCAAGATTCACGATATAGGCAACCACTACCATTTTCCAAACGCTGCCATCCTGATAGGCTGCAATTCGCTTGGGTTCATCATAAACTCCCAACTTTTCGAATTTTTCCTTGGGAATTTTCATACCGGTCTCTTCCCATACTTCCCGGACGATTGCCTGGATGGGCTCCTCGGTTTTCTTGACACCGCCGCCGATCATCCCCCAGGTATCGCTATCCCGACGCTTTTCAAGCAGCACTTTATCATTATACACGATCAGCACATTGGCACCCAAATGGGTCTTTTGGGTAGTCCTCGGTGCATCAGGGTCTCCCCGGTAAAACTTCACAATGGCCATATTCTCACCTCGTAATGAATTTACATACAGTATACACTACAAGCAATTCCATTGCAATCAAAATTCATCGGGGACGGGTTTGGTAACGCCTGTACGGCGGGCTTTATCCAAACCTCCGGACATATGCTCACCGGGCATCTGAGCGAATTTTGCCCTGCGGATCACATCCTCGCCGAATCTGTCGCGGAGACTGTCCACCGTCTCATCCAGTCGGATCTTTTTCTCGTACTGTACCGGATTTACCTCCGAAAACAGATCATACTGCCGGTAGGGTTCTTCGGTCAGCTCCGTAACCTGCACACCTAACTGCCGCAGAGGTGTTCGGCCATCCCAGGCCTCATCGAACACCTGGCAGGCCGCTTGGAATATCTCTTGTGTAATATTGGTTGCGCCATTTAGCTTGCGCTGATGGGAAAAATGCTGAAATTCGTGAGTGCGCAGATGGACAGAGACGCAACTGCCACATTTGTCATCCTTGCGCATGCGCATCGCTACCGTCTCACACAAGCTCAACAGCACCTGGCAAGCCTCAAAACGGCTGCAAACATCTTTTGCTGTGGTAACAGAATTGCCGTAGCCCTTATTTTCCGCCGGTGTAGGGCTCACCAAATCTGCGTTACGGCCATTGGCAAAATGCCAGATTGTCTCGCCGTGCTTTCCCATCCTGCGACGCAGGAGCCCGGGGTCGGCTTTCGCCAGATCGCCAATGGTGTAGATTCCTAAATAGTTCAGCTTTTTCTCTGTTGCCGGACCTACTAAAAACAGATCCCGCACAAACAGCGGCCACATCTTCTCCGGAATCTCCTCCGGAAAACAAGTATGCACTTTATTCGGCTTTTCGAAATCGCCCGCCATTTTGGCCAGTAACTTATTGGTGGAAATACCGATATTCACAGTGAATCCCAGTTCCTCCCAAATTCTCTGGCGCATCTTCTCTGCTGCAAGTCGCGGGCTTCCGTGGAGACGTTGGGTGCCGGTCATATCCACCCAGGCTTCATCGATAGAATACTGCTCCACCACAGGACTGAAAGAGCGAAGTACCTCAACAAAATGCCGGGAAGCCTCTACATACAAGCCATAGTCCGGCTCTACCACCCTTAACTCCGGGCATTTTTCCAATGCCTCAAACAGCGGTTCGCCGGTATGGATACCGTATTTCTTCGCCGGAGCGCTTTTGGCCAGTATAATGCTGTGACGAGACTCTTTGTCTCCCGCCACAACAGACGGTACATCCCGCAGATCTTCCGTCTCTCCCAGCACCTTTACCCGATAAGCCGCTGACCAGGAAAGAAATGCGCTGTTGGCATCCACATGGAAAATGATTCGTTTCTCCATACTCAGTACACCCGCTTTTGAAAGCTCCAGCAATGGCTGCGAATGGTGTATTTTAACTCAAAAAGCCATTGCTTGCCCTGCACCATAGCGCGACACAGAAAGATATGAGCCTCAATACCCACATATTGCACCTGCTTCGTGCTGACCACTTCATCAATATCGATCCGCAGAAGGCGGTGTTCTCCATCTTCCATACGCACGCGCAAAGGGCGGATGTCTCCGTTTGCACTGCAAAGGGAAATCACATCCACCGGACCTATGGTATTTTCCACACCGCTCACCTGCCTTTTTCTATATTATAGTACATTTGTTCGTAATATGCAAGTGTAATTTTATGGTTGCCCACGATCCTTTCTTTTGATATAATGAGCACCGAAAGGATGTGAGAAAATGCTGAAATACCCTTGTCTTGTGTTGGATCACGACGAAACCGTGGTGCAGAGCGAACAGAATATGGGCTACCCATTTTTCGTGGATATCCTCAAGGTCCTGCGCCCCGGCGCCAGCATTTCTCTTGCGGACTATGTTTATGATTGTTACCACATCGGCTTTGTGGAGATGTGCCGCAAGCGTTTTGCTTTCACTCCCGAAGAACTGAAAACAGAACACAGCCAATGGGACAACTATATCCGCACCCACATTCCTGAACCCTACCCCCGTATCGGTCAAATCATAAAAAAGCAGAAAGAGTTGGGCGGCATTATCTGTGTAGTATCCCACTCTCACAAGGAGACCATCCTGCGAGACTACAAGACCCATTTTGGTATCAAACCGGATGCCATCTACGGTTTTGAGCTTCCTCCTGAGCAAAGAAAACCCGCCCCCTATCCCCTGCTGGATATTATGGAAAAGTTCCATGTTTCGCCAGAGGATATTCTTGTAGTGGACGATGCAAAGCTCGCCTGCCAAATGGCAGACCCCCTTGGGGTGAAGGTAGCCTTCCCCGGCTGGAGCAAAACCGGATTTGAGACCATTACCCGGGAAATGACCCAATGTTGCGCATTTTCTTTCTCCACCCCGGAAGAATTGGGACATTTTCTTTTTCCGACAGATTAATCGCTTGACATCTATGCTATAATACTTGCAGATTGGAGGTGTGGATCATAGAAAAGCAAAACATCAAAATTCTGGCGCAAAACCGCCAAGCTTACCACGAATATTTTGTGGAAGAAGAGATGGAAGCCGGCATTGAATTAAAAGGCACTGAGGTTAAGTCCATTCGCCTCGGTACGCTGAATCTGAAGGATGCCTGGTGCGGTATTAAAGACGGCCAACTTCTTGTGAATCAACTCCACATCTCCCCCTACGACCACGGCAACCATAATAATCCGGATCCGCGCCGGGTCCGCAGGCTTTTGATGCACAGACGGGAGTTTATGCGACTCCTGGGCAAAGTCAAGCAGGATGGCTACTCCCTGATTCCCCTTTCAGTATACCTTAAGGGTAGCCTTGTAAAAGTAAAACTGGGTCTGTGCAAAGGTAAGAAACTCTACGATAAACGACAAGCAGAAGCAAATAAAGACGCAAAGCGTCAGATAGAAAGAGCAATGAAGGAGAGATATTGATATGAACCCTACTTTCAAGATCACCATGGAAAACGGCGGCGTCATTGAAGGCGAGCTGTACCCCGAAATCGCACCCCAGAGCGTGTATAACTTCATCGATCTGGCAAATCATAACTATTATGATGGCCTGACCTTCCACCGCGTCATCCCCGGATTTATGATCCAGGGCGGTTGCCCCGATGGCACCGGCATGGGCGGCCCTGGCTACTGCATTAAGGGTGAGTTCTTCTTTAACGGCTTTAAGAACGACCTGCGCCACAAGCGCGGT
>JAZRZW010000122.1:0-2548 GCA_045601585.1 Faecousia sp.
CAAGGGTTTGAATGCGTTCACTCCAGTATTTCTTCATGGTTCACATACCTCCTCGGCGCTCAGCCACTTCTTTATGCTCTTCTCCACCTTGCTTCTGGGCAGCATCAGCTCATGGCCACAACCCTGACAACGCAGCTTGAAATCCATCCCCACCCGCAGCACCAGCCAGCTTCGGCTGCCGCAGGGATGCTCCTTTTTCAGCTCCAGAACGTCGTTGACGTGAATATCCATGGTGCTCCTCCAAAATCGATTTTCCTTATTATAATTGCCCCTAATTTTTCTGTCAATGAGGGGGCGCGTTCTTTTTCTTTCCTGTTCGCCACCTGTTTTTTCCTGCCAAACCCATGCGGAAGTCCTTGCAACCATAAGGAAAAAGAAGTATAATGTTTTGTTGTTTCCATCCGTTTTTACAGAAAGGAGCTTGCATGAAAAAGCTGTTTCGTTCCCTGACCGCTGTGCTGGTCTGCATCAGTCTTGTGCTGCCCATCCACGCGCTGAGTGTGGAACAGGCAAGGGAGCTTCTGGATACCTATTATATCGACGATCTCCCCCCTGCTGCTTACCAGGCCCAGACGCTGGAGGAGCTGATCGGGGTGCTGAACGACCCGTACACCGTCTATCTGTCTGCTGAGGAGTATCAGCGCTTCATGGACAGCATCAACGACGAAAAAACCGTCGGCATCGGCGTCTCCATTCAGGAGCATCTCAAGGGCATGCTTATCACCTCTGTGGTGGAGGGCACCCCTGCCGAGGAGGCCGGGCTGCAGCCAGGGGACATTATCACCACCGCCAACGGGGTGAAACTGACCTCTTCCGAGGTCGCCACCTCTCAGCTCATCGGCGAGGAGGGCACCACTGTAACCATCCGCGTGCTGAAGCAGAACGGCCGTGCGGTAGAGCTGAAGCTCATCCGCCGCCCCTTCTCCGTGGCAACGACGGTGCGCTCCAGCTTATCCAACAACGGCAACGCCGGTTTGATCCTGTGCACCAGCTTTGGCGATGAAACCCCCAAGCATTTTACCGAGGCCATCACCAAGTATGAGGACACGGTCAACACCTGGATCATTGACCTGTCCTCCAATCCTGGCGGCACCTCCAACTCCGGCTCCGCCGCCGCCGGTCGCTTTGTAGGACCGCAAATCACATTCTACCTGCGTGATGGTGAGGATTATTACCGTTACGGCTTCACCACCGACATCAATCCCCGTATTACCGATCATCCTGCCATTCTGCTGACCACGGGCAGCCCCGCCAGCAGCGCCGAACTGTTCAGCGGCGCTATCCGGGATTACGGTGCGGGAATTGCAATTGGGCAGCGCACCTTTGGAAAAGGTATCGCGCAGCAGGCATTTGACGAAACCGCCTTTCCCGAATTATTTAACGGCGACGCGCTGAAGATCACCACCTACCGCTTCTTCTCCCCGAACGGTACCACCAACGACGTTCTGGGTGTATTCCCCACCTTGATGATCTCTTATGAGAACATTTACCCCGTTGCCCTGCTGCTCAGCGCGCCATCCGAGGGCATACAGGGTGATTTGCTGGATCTGGAGATCGCCGACTCTGCCTTCTGCATCGATTTGGAATTGGCCGCTTCGGAGCCCTACCGCTCCGCCTTTACGGAGCTGTTGGAAGCCCTCCCCCCCTCTGCCGAATTATTCTATTATAAAAACGGACAGGACTGGCAGGAACCCACCCCCGCGCAGCTTGCTCAGCAATTGGGTCTTTCGAACTACACACCGCGCACCTTCTCCGATGTTGCCGACAGTCCGTATCTTGAGTCCATCAACACGCTGGCTGTTTACGGTCTGGTGGGCGGATACGGTGACGGCACCTTCCGGCCTGACACTCCCCTCTCCCGGGCGGAATTCTGTGCTATGTTGACCAACCTCTTTGGTCTGTCACTCCCCCCTGTCAACCACTCCGCATTCTCTGACGTAAATACCGATGCCTGGTATGCTCCGGCCATCCACGCCATGTACGACAAAGGCTACCTCACCGGTTATGGGGACGGGAGTTTTCATCCCGACGCCCCCATCACACAGGAGGAGGCTCTGTGCATTCTCGCCAAAGTAACGACCTACCTGAATATGTTCGCCTATAATCTGCAGGCACAGGGAGCAGAAGAAGCTGCACTAAACACTTATGCTGATTATAGCAACTGGGCCAAATCTGCCGCCTGGCTGCTGGATGAATTTGAAGTGAGTCTCTCCGGAGTACAGCCCCAGGAAAACACCTCCCGGGAACTGGCTGCCGAGCTGCTGTGCCGGATTCTTGCCCAAACCGGTGTGCTTTGGGATTGATGGATACACTCATAGGAAAGAAGGATAGGAAATCATGACAAAAATCGATATTATCTCCGGCTTTCTGGGCGCGGGAAAGACCACACTGATCAAAAAGCTGCTGCAGGAAGCCTTTGCCGGCGAAAAGCTGGTGCTGATCGAAAATGAGTTCGGCGAGATCGGCATTGACGGCGGCTTTCTCAAAGAGGCCGGCGTACAGATCACCGAGATGAATTCCGGCTGCATCTGCTGCTCCCTGGTGGGCG
>JAZRZW010000123.1:0-13945 GCA_045601585.1 Faecousia sp.
TATCGGGGGATCAGCTGAATGTGGTAATGGTTGTTGGGTCCGTCACACATAGTGCACATATATACACGCTCGCACCCATAAACTTCGCAAATGATCTGCATAAATCTTTTCGCAAAGCGTATGATCTTTTCATTAACGGAATCGGGTGCTTCGCTCATATCGTGATAATGGGCAATGGTAGAAATGCACATATGGCCATCTGCTCTTGGGTTGCCTACAAAAAAGCATTCGATTTCCTCATCTTCATACAACATCTTATCCGTCAGATTGCCGTAAAGAGCGCCGCCGTTTTCACGGTTAAAGCAGGTGGGACAGATTCCCAGATCCGTCAGTTCACCGGGGGAGAGTTTCAGCAAATCTTCCTTATTCACAGCTGTTACCTCACTTTGTTTAATCAATCTTTGGATATAGTACCACAATCCGTCAGAGAAGACAAGCTATGTGGAGGTAAAAGGTGGACTTTGGTGACCCGCGTTGCTTCGAATCTCGCGGTCATAAAAAAGAAAGCAGATACCCAACCGGGTATCTGCTTTTCTTGGTGACCCGCTGGAGATTCGAACTCCAGACCCATTGCTTAAAAGGCAATTGCTCTGCCAACTGAGCTAGCGGGTCGTAAGCTGAGGGATATCAAATCACAATAGCCCCTCAGTTTTTGGCTGGGATGGCAGGATTTGAACCTACGAATGCCAGAGTCAAAGTCTGGTGCCTTACCGCTTGGCGACATCCCAATCTGATGGCCGAAAGACGCCAGCGCGCCTGGCACACGCCGTATTATAGCACGGCAGTACTCCTTTTGCAACCACTTTTTTCTAAATATTAGGGATACTTTGCGGAAAAAGTTTGCCCGACCCCTTGTAAAATATTCCTTTTTGGCGTATACTCTTATAATATTCCAAAAACCAAGAGAGGAAGGTACTTATGGAACTGATTTCTATTCGCGAGCTGTACAAGAACACTGCCGCCTATGCCGACAAATCCGTCGAGATTGGCGGTTGGGTGCGAAATCGCCGACCCAGCAAGCAGTTTGGCTTCATTATGCTGAACGACGGCACCTATTTCAATCCTGTGCAGGTTGTTTATAATGATACCATCGAGAATTTCCAGGAGATCTCCAAGATCAACATTGGCGCAGCTCTGATCATCAAGGGCACTGTGGTGCTGACCCCGGATTCCAAGCAGCCCTTTGAGATCCAGGCAGCTGAGATTACTGTGGAGGGCGCCTCCACCGGCGATTACCCCTTGCAGCCCAAGCGCCACACTATGGAGTTCCTGCGCACCATCACCCACCTGCGTCCCCGGACCAACACTTTCCAGGCTGTGTTCCGTGTCCGCAGCCTGGCAGCAATGGCGATTCACCAGTTCTTCCAGGACCGTGACTTTGTGTATGTCCACACCCCCCTGATCACCGGTTCCGACTGTGAGGGAGCAGGCGAGATGTTCCAGGTCACTACCCTGAACCTGAATGACATTCCCAAAACCGAGGATGGTAAGGTGGATTTTTCCCAGGACTTCTACGGCAAGCCCACCAACCTGACCGTGTCCGGCCAGCTCAACGGCGAGACTTTTGCTATGGCCTTCAAGAATATCTACACCTTCGGTCCCACTTTCCGTGCTGAGAATTCCAACACCACCCGCCACGCATCCGAGTTCTGGATGATCGAGCCGGAGATCGCATTTGCCGATCTATCTGACGATATGCGCCTGGCTGAGGATATGATCAAGTACATCATCGAGTATGTACTGGAGCGGGCTCCTGAGGAGATGGCATTCTTCAACCAGTTTGTGGATAAGGGCCTGATCGAGCGCCTGACCCATGTGATGAATTCCGACTTCGGCCGTGTCACCTATACCGAGGCCATCGAGATCCTAGAAAAGCACAATGATGAGTTCCAGTATCCCGTCCACTGGGGCAGTGACCTGCAGACCGAGCATGAGCGTTACCTCACTGAGGTGGTGTTCAAGCGTCCTGTATTCGTCACCGATTACCCCAAGGACATTAAGGCTTTCTATATGAAGCTCAATCCCGATGGCAAGACTGTTGCCGCGATGGACTGTCTGGTGCCCGGCATCGGCGAGATCATCGGCGGCTCTCAGCGTGAGGACGATTACGAGGTGCTCAAGACCCGTATCGAGGAGCTGGGTATGAACCCTGCTGACTATGATTTCTATATGGATCTGCGCAAGTACGGCTCTGCCCGTCACGCCGGTTTCGGCCTGGGCTTCGAGCGTTGCGTGATGTACCTGACCGGTATGGGCAACATCCGTGATGTGCTGCCTTTCCCCAGAACCGTTGGCAACTGCGAACTGTAAAAAATGACAAAACACCGAGATCAACGATCTCGGTGTTTTTTTTGTTCAATAATTGGAAAATGTCCCATAATCACCGCTAAAATTCGAAATTTTCCGGCTATATGTTTTTCTCTATTTCACAACCTACCATTGTGGTGGTGAGAAAATAATGAGAAAAAAGCTGTGTTTATTTTTCATGATTATATTGGTGGCGGTTGGAGTGCTCGGTTGCCGTAAAGCGGTGGTGCCTGCGGTGGTGGTGCGGGCGGAAATTACCTACGAGCACGGAGGCGAGACCCTCTATCGCTGCTATACCCAACAGGAAAAGCTGGGCAGTCTCCTCGTCTATCTGCGGCAGCATCGTTTTTGTGGCTACGCCCGGGAGGATCCGGAACAGGTGGCCGGTGACCGCTGCCGCATCGAGCTGACTCGTTACGACGGCACAAAAACAGTCATTTTGCAAAATGCCAACCGCTATCGCAGCACAGACCATCGCGCCTGGGAAAAGGTAGATGAGGAACAGGCGCAAATGCTCTATCCCTTTTTGCAGTCTCTTCCCGGCGATGTCAGCGGAACATAGGGGTAGACAGATAGCGGTCGCCGGTGTCCGGCAGCAGAACAACGATGGTCTTGTCTCTGTTCTCCGGCTGCTTTGCCAGAGTGATGGCTGCGTGGAGCGCTGCGCCGGAGGAGATGCCTGCCAAAATACCCTCGGTTTTGCCCAGCATCCGACCGGCGGCATAGGCCTCTTGTTCGCTGACAGTGATTACCTGATCCAAAATACTTCTGTCCAGCACAGAGGGAATAAAATTGGCACCGATACCCTGCAGACCGTGAGGGCCGGCAACTCCTTTGGTCAGCAGAGGAGAGGCGGCAGGTTCCACACCTACGATCTTCACATCGTTTTTTTGTTCTTTCAGATACCGACCCACACCGGTGACGGTGCCGCCGGTGCCGATGCCGGCAACAAATATATCTACTTTTCCGTCAGTGTCCCGCCAGATCTCCGGGCCGGTGGACTGGTAATGAGCCTTGGGATTGGCGGGATTATTGAATTGATCGGGGATAAAAGCTCCGGGGATGCTTTTGGCCAATTCTTCTGCCTTGGCGATAGAGCCGGCCATGCCCTGGGCACCGGGGGTCAGCACCAATTCCGCACCATAGGCAGTCATCAGAAGCTGGCGCTCCATACTCATGCTGTCGGGCATTACGATGATGGTGCGGTAGCCTCGTGCGGAGGCAACGGCCGCAAGACCAATGCCGGTGTTGCCGGAGGTGGGTTCGATGATCACAGAACCTTCCTTCAAAAGACCTGCTTTTTCTGCGCTCTGGATCATAGCCAGCGCCACCCGATCCTTTGCAGAACCTGCCGGATTGAAACCTTCTAACTTAGCCATTAAACGGCAGGAAAAACCTTCTTTTTCTTTGATGCCACAAAGTTCCACAAGGGGTGTGTTGCCGATAAGCTGATAAGCGGAATTGAATATGCAGGACATAAAGGCCCCTCCTAGTAATATAATGTAAAATTATAAGCCCCAATGGCTTTTTGTGTCAATAGGAACATTGACAATCCTTTTTTCGTATGATATAAAAGCGAAAAAGAGGAGGTGTTGCAATGCAGTTTGAGCAACGAATCGAAAATGTGGTAGACGCTATTTTGGAGGACTACCGCAGTGGTCGGGAGATCGATAAGATCGATTTTTTGATTCGCCCCGATAAAGACAGTATTATTGATATTATTGAAAAACTCCGCCGGATCGTGTTCCCCGGATATTTCCGGGATAAGAGCTACCGGATCTATAACGCAAAGTATAACCTCTCTATGCTCATTGAGGATGTGATGTTCCACCTGAACCGTCAGCTGACCCTGGTGTATCAGTCGGAGGGTGAGACCGAGGAGGCGGCACAGACCCACGCTCAGGAGGTTTCCCTGGCGTTCTTTAAGGAGATCCCCACGGTTCGCGCCATGGTGCAGACCGATGTGCAGGCCGCTTATGACGGCGACCCTGCCGCTACCGGTTATGGGGAGATTATTTTCTCCTATCCCGGTCTGTTTGCCATCACGGTGTACCGCCTGGCAAATGTGCTGTATCGCCTGGGTGTTCCTATGCTTCCCAGAATTATGACCGAATATGCCCACAGCGTTACCGGTATTGACATCCACCCCGGTGCAACCATCGGCAAGTTCTTTTTTATTGACCACGGCACCGGCGTGGTAGTAGGTGAGACCACCGTGATCGGCGACAATGTGAAGATTTACCAGGGCGTGACCCTGGGTGCACTTTCCACCCGTGGCGGTCAAGGCCTGCGGGGTAAGCGCAGACACCCCACTATTGAGGACAATGTGACCATCTATGCCGGTGCTTCCGTGCTGGGCGGCGATACGGTCATTGGCCGGGATAGCGTGATCGGCTCCAATGTGTTTATCACAAAATCCATTGCACCCTGCACTACCGTTACCACCAAGAACCAGGAGCTGCAGTATAAACGCAGCAGCACTTGCTGCGGTGAGGGCTTCCCGGAAGCCTGAAAAGGAGATTGCCATGATCAGAAATCCTCAATTTATTATGCGCAGCGTCGTGGATAAGCAGCTGATTGTGCCGGTGGAAGAGGCTGCCAAAGCCTACCACGGCATGCTCTCGGTGAACACCACCGGCGCGTTCCTGTGGGAACTTTTGGCTCAGGATCAGACTGAGGACACCCTGACCGATGCTTTGACGGGAAAATATAAGGTGGCACGGGAGATTGCACTTGCAGATGTGCGACATTTTTTGGCAAAGCTCCGCAAAGTAGGCGCGATCATAGAATGAGAAAACGGCGTACCGCTGGGTACGCCGTTCTTTTAGTTCAGAAGATAAACGCCAAGATTCAGATAACCTGCAAATGTCACCCATAAAATGTAGGGGATCAGCAGATCTCCTGCTGTCTCATCCAGTTTGGAAAATGCCTGCATAGTCAGATAGATCAGCGCCCACATTGCCACCAGCAGGAAAAAAGCCACCAGATACCAATGCAGCCCGAAAAATACCGGAGACCATAGGAAATTCAGTGCCAGCTGCGCCCAATAAAGCCTCATTGCTTTGTTGATTTGCTCCGGATCTTTGCCGGATACCTGCACCCGATAGGCAGCGTAGCCCATTAAAAGATAAAGCACCGTCCACACAATGGGAAATATCCACCCCGGAGGCGAAAGAGGCGGCTGATTGAATCCGTTGTAGTCGCGCATTCCGCCGCTGAGCAGGGCAGACAATCCCCCGACGCCCAGGGGGATTGCCAGATTGATCAATAGTCGTTTCCAATTCAGTTTCATAGGGATCCCTCCTGTGGCTACTCTATGACAGAGCTCCGGAGATTATCCATCGAAAAAACGGTTGCAACCCGGAAAAACCTAAGTTATAATAATAGTATCTTAATGAAAGGCGGTGTCCCCATGTCCGCAAAAGTATATTTTAGCCGGGAGATCACTCCGGAATCTGTCCTGAATCTGTATAAGAAATTGGGTAAGCACCTTCCCGGCAATGTGGCGCTGAAGGTCCACTCCGGTGAGCCGGGCAATCAGAATTTCCTGCGTCCTGAATTTTGGAAGCCGGTGGCCGATTATGTAGGCGGCAATGTGGTAGAATGCAACACTGCCTATGAGGGCGCAAGAAACACCACACAGCGGCACATCGCCACCTTCAAAAAGCACGGCTGGAGCGATCTTTACACCGTAGATCTGCTGGATGCAGAGGGCCCCGATCTGGTGCTGTCTATTCCGAACGGCAAAGTGAT
Organism: Faecousia sp.; assembly: GCA_045601585.1. GTDB lineage: Bacteria > Bacillota > Clostridia > Oscillospirales > Oscillospiraceae > Faecousia. Next base: position 6,061 of record JAZRZW010000123.1, read on the forward strand.
CAAGGAAAACTATGTAGGTAAAGATATTGCTAATTATGACAGCACCCTGGTGCTCTCTCATTTTAAGGGTCACCCTATGGGTGGCTTTGGCGGCGCCATCAAGCAGCTCTCTATCGGTTTTGCGTCCGGTTATGGCAAAAAGTATATCCACGGCGCTGGCTCCACGGAGGACTTCTGGAATGCCGACCACGACAGCTTCCTGGAGTCTATGGCAGATGCAGCCGCATCGGTGGTGGAATACTTCAAGGGCAACGCGGTGTATATCAATGTGATGAAGAATATGAGCGTGGATTGCGACTGCTGTGCCAAGGCAGAAGACCCCTGCATCAAGGACATCGGCGTGCTGATCAGCCTGGATCCCATCGCTATCGATCAGGCCTGCGTGGACCTGGTGTACGCCAGCGACGATCCCGGCAAAGACCATCTGATCGAGCGCATTGAGAGCCGCAACGGTATCCATACCGTCGAGGCGGCGGCAGCGCTGGGCTTCGGCACCAGAGAGTATGAACTGATTTGCGTTGACTAAAATAAAAAAGAGGGTGTTTGCACACCCTCTTTTCCCTTAGCCGTTGATCAATTTCAGAATGTCATCCTTGGGACGCAGACCCACCATCTTTGCGATAGGCTGACCGCCTTCCATCACCACCAGAGTGGGGATGCTGGCAATGTTGAACTTTCTTGCCAGGTCAGGGCACTGATCCACATCGATCTTTGCCACATAGAAACTGTCGTTCTCGGCGGCGATCTCTCCCAGGGTGGGAGCCAGCATCTGGCAGGGGCCACACCAGGTAGCCCAGAAGTCCAGCAGCACCTTCTTGTCTGCAGCTTCTACCAAAGTTTGATAATTGGCATCGGTAATGTGTAAAATATCCATGAGATCACTCCTTTGTGCATTTTCTTGATAATAGTATATCCTATTTTTGGTTGAGACGCAATGGGGGAGAGGAGAGAAAAATATGGCATGTAATTGTGCAAAATGTGGAAATTGCGAAGGCTGCGGCAAAAGCCTCACTGTCAGTCCGGAGGAGCTGGAGATGCTGGAGCGATTCGGTCAGATTCCCTTTTGGCCTGTGGCACGAAAAACAGATGATATGACCCCGGTGTTTCCGGAGGAGCCCGGCGAGCAGACCAGCCTTGTGCTGCAATGCCTGGAGAAGAAAGGACTCATCACCATCGACTATGACAGCCCCCTCAAAGGCACCGACCCGGCCCAGTACGGCAAATATCCTGTTCGGGGCAGTATGGCCCTCACCGCCAGAGGGCAGTGGGTTTTGGAGACGGCTCAGATCCAGGGTGTTGGAGAATAAATGGGTAAAATGCATAAAGGCCCCTTTGGTGATTTTTGTTGCCAATGGGGCTTTTGTTGGTATTTTACCTAAAAAAGTAGAGGGTTTTTGCAATAAAATGTCAAAAGACACTTGCAAAATGTGCAAAAGGTGTATATAATGATAGTGCATTTTTGTGTAATACGCATTTGTGCATAATTTCGCAGGAGGTCCAAGAGATGTCCAATAATGTATATCAAAATGTGATCTTGCAGTTGCGCGATACCACGGATCGCGGTTTCGGCGTAGTGGATTCCGAGGGCTATGTGGTTGCCAGTACCGATCCTTCTCAGTTGGGTGAGCGCTGGGCCGATGTCCTTGTAAAGATCAATAATGCCAGCGATCAGATGGTCACCTACGGTCAGCGGACCTTCCGCCCTGTGATCGGCAGCACCGGCTTTTTGGAGTATGCTGTGTTCTGCAGCGGCGAGGATGATCACGCAAGAGTGTGCTGCAACCTTGCCTGTGTAGCAGTTAATAACGCAAGAATCTTCTACGAAGAAAAGCACGACCGTGGAACCTTCGTTAAGAATATCATTATGGATAACATCCTCCCCGGTGACATCTATATCCGGGCCAAGGAGCTGCATTTTGCCACCGACGCACCCAGAGCTGTGTTTTTGGTGCGCCAGCTTGGTCATGGCGATGTGGCGATGGTGGATGTGCTGAGCAACCTTTTCCCCGACCGGATGCAGGATTTTGTCATCAGCATCAATGAGACCGATGTGGTGGTAGTCCATCAGCTGCTGGACGGCGACAAGCCTGAAAAGCTGGCCCATAACATTGAGGACACCCTGCACAAAGAGCTGTATATCAAGACCGTGATCGGTATTGGCACCGTGGCAGAGCATCTCCGGGAGCTGGCTGATTCCTATAAGGACGCCCAGACCGCTATTGATGTGGGCAAGGTGTTCGATACGGAAAAAAGCGTCATCAATTATGAAAACCTGGGCATTGGCCGTCTGATCTATCAGCTGCCTACTACTTTGTGCGAGATTTTCCTGACCGAAGTATTCAAGAAGAACTCCATCGATTCTTTGGATCAGGAGACTCTGTTCACCATCAATAAGTTTTTTGAGAACAATCTGAATGTGTCCGAGACCTCCCGCAAATTGTTTGTGCACCGCAATACCCTGGTGTACCGTCTTGAGAAGATCAAGAAGCTTACCGGCCTGGATCTGCGGCAGTTTGACCATGCCATCGTTTTTAAGGTGGCTCTGATGGTCCACAAGTATCTTTCTACCCGGGAAGTTCGCTGAGGATATTGTTTTGAGCCGCACCCGCAGTGCGGCTCAAAGTCGTATTCTCAGGATGGATTTTCCAGTAATTTTTACCCCGAAAACATTGACAGATCACCCGAAATATGTTACAATTTGGTTACACTTTGAATATGGAGTAGACAGAAAATGATTGAATTTACCGACGTACATATGTCCTATACGGAAGAAGCCCACGCATTGCGTGGCGTTTCCATGCAGATCGAGGACGGTGAATTTGCATTCCTGGTTGGCCCCTCCGGCTCCGGCAAATCCACCATCATTAAACTGATCACCGGTGAGTTGCATCCCACCTCCGGTTCGGTGCATGTTAACGGCTATTCTTTGGAGAATATCCGCAAGCGTGAGATTCCTTACCTGCGCCGTACAGTTGGTGTTGTGTTCCAGGATTTCCGCCTGATCGAGAGCAAGACCGTCTATGAAAATGTCGCCTTTGCTATGCGCGCTATCGGCGCCGGCAGCAAGGAAATCGAAGAGCGTGTGCCCTACATTCTGGAGCTGGTTGGCTTGGAGAATAAGGGCCGCCGCCATCCCAATGAGCTTTCCGGCGGTGAGCAGCAGCGTCTTGCCATTGCAAGAGCGCTGGTGAACAACCCCTCTACCATTATCGCCGATGAGCCCACCGGTAACCTGGACCCTGCCCGTTCTCTGGAAATTATGAGTTTGCTGCAGGAGATCAATAACCTGGGCACCACCATGCTGATCGTGACCCACGAAAAGAGCCTGGTGCGTCAGCTTCAGAAGCGCGTGATCGCAATCAACGATGGCCTGGTGGTCAGTGACGGAATGGATGGGTACTACTAATGAAAGTAAATAATATTGGCTATTTGATTAAAGAAGGCCTGCGGGGTATTTTCCGCCATGGCTTTATGTCCTTCGCTGCGGTGATCGTTACTGTGGCGTGTTTGTTGATCGTGGGCAGCTTTGCTTCTCTGATCCATAACCTCAATATTATGGTTGCAGAACTGAACCAGACCAATGAGGTGTTGGCTTATGTGGACGAAACCCTCACCGATGATGTGGCAAAATCCATCGGCACTGAGATCGGCCGCATTGAGAATGTCAGCAAGGTCACTTTCAAGCACCGCGAGGATGCTCTGGAAGAGTTCATTGCTGAGTACGACAACTCCGCTGCCTTTGACGGCACCGATTCCGATACTCTGGAGCACCGCTTCAGCGTGGTCCTGAAGGACCCCCGCAAACTGGATCAGACCGTTGCGGAGCTGAAGAAGGTGGAAGGCGTTGTGGATGTGGTGGCCTTCAACGAACTGGCAAAGGGCTTCTCCACTCTGCAGGATGTGCTGCACATTGTTTCCTTTGTAATCATCGGCGTGTTGCTGCTGGTCAGCCTGCTGATCATTTCCAACACCGTTAAGCTGGCGATGTACGACCGCAAGGATGAGATCGCCATTATGAAGATGGTTGGCGCTACCAACGGATTTATCCGTCTACCCTTCGTGGTGGAAGGCTTTATCCTGGGTATGGTGTCTGCTGCTTTGGCATTCTTTGTTACCTGGCTGCTGTACAATGGTATGGTGGCGCGTATCGCAGATATGGACACCCTGAACCTGTTCAACTTTGTGCCCTTTACCGATCCGGATCTGTTGATTCCCATGCTGGCCACCTTCGGCGCTGCAGGCTTGTTTGTTGGCGTTTGCGGCAGCTGGACATCGATCCGCAAGTTTATGGATGTTTAAGTTTACCCGCGCGATTTGGAGGCAATAATGAATAAGAGAAAATGGATTGTATCCTTCCTGGCGGCACTGCTTGTGATTGCAATGGTGTTCGGCTTTGTGGTGTCCTTCTTCCCGGTGATGACCGTCCCGGCTGAGGCAACCAAGAGCTCTTCCCAGATCCAGCAGGAGATCAATGCTCTGGAAGCCCAGAAAGAGGAAGCTCAGCAGAAGCTGGACGAACTGAACCTGCAGATCGAAGAGCATATGACTGAGTTTGAGCAGATCAGAGCCCAAAAGGACTATGTTGATCAGGAGATCGCGCTGCTCAATCAGCAGATCTATACCATTAACGAGCAGATCACCGCATATAGCAAGCTCATTGCCGATAAGCAGGAAGAGCTGGATGCCGCTGAGGCAGAGCTGGCGGTCCTGCAGGAGCAGAATAAGGAGCGCCTGCGTGCCATGGAAAAGCACGGCAAGCTTTCCTACTGGTCCGTGATTTTTAAGGCCAATAACTTTGCCGACCTGCTGGACCGTCTGAAGATGGTCAAGGAGATCCAGGCAAGTGATAAAAAGTGTATCGAAGACCTCTGCGCAGCAATGGAAGTGGTTTCCGTTGCAAAGCAGGAGCTGGAAACCAGCCGTGCTGAGCTGGTGAAGGCAGAAGAAGAGCTGGTCGCGAAAAAAGCAGAGCTGGAGCCGAAACTGGCAGAGGCGGAGCGCCTTCTGGCTGAGATGGTCGCCCGGGATGAAGAGTTCCGCGCGATGAAGGAAGCAGCCGAAGAAGCACTGGGCAGCGTGGAGCTGCAGATCCTGGATAAGCAGGAAGAGTACGACGAAGCAAAGGATCGTGAGTACCAGCAGCTGCAGCAGACCCTTCCCAACGGCGGCAGTCCCAGCGTGGACAGCAACGGTGTTACCTGGCTGGTTCCCATCAACTATACCTACTTCTCCAGTCCCTACGGTATGCGTTGGCACCCCGTCTACGGCGGCTACCGTATGCACCACGGCGTAGACCTTTCCGCACCTCAGGGCACTCCCATCGTTGCAAGCCGTAACGGCGTTGTAAACTGGGTAGACTATGAGGCAGGCGGTGCAGGCAACTATGTGAACATCGACCATCAGGATGGCTTTGTAACCCGTTATATGCATATGACCCACTATATCGTCAGCGTTGGTCAGTATGTCTATGCCGGTCAGGTCATCGGCTATTGCGGTTCTACCGGTGCTTCTACCGGTCCTCATCTGCACTTCGGCGTTTACTACAACGGTTATTCTGTAGATCCGGCAAATTACATCAATATCTGAGCAGTTGTTCCCACAGTCTTCGGACTGTGGGAACAGTCGCATTCTATAAGGGGATGAAATCATGAAAAAGAAGCTATTTTCGATCCTGATTTTAATTGCTACCAATGTGGTAACAGCGGTTCTGGTGGCTGCAATCCTGATTTTCTCGGTGGTTCCCAAGCGCTCCGATAAACTTACCCAGCTCAAAGAGCTGATCATGACTGAGTTTGTGGAAGAGGTGGATGAGACCGAGTTAGAGGATGCCGCAGCGGCAGCCATGGTGGCAGCTACCGGCGATCGTTGGAGCTACTATATCCCCGCTGATCAGTACCAGGAGTTGGTTAATAACTATGAAAACGGCGGCTATGTGGGTGTGGGCATCACCATTTCCCAAACCGATGAAGGCGTCCAGATCGTAGGCCTTGAGCCCAACGGTCCTGCGGCAGAGGCTGGCATTGAGCCGGAAGATTATCTGGTAGCCGTGGATGGCACCGATGTTACCCAGATGACCACCGATGAAGTGGCAGCGCTGGTGCAGGGTGAGGAAAACACCCAGGTGACTCTGACGGTTCTGCGGGGTGACGAGAAAAAGGAATTCAAAGTGACCCGCCGGGTGATTGAGACCATTGTTGCTCAGGGTGTGATGCTGGACGGCAAGATCGGCCTGGTAACCATTAAGAACTTTAACGATAAATGCGCATCCGAGACCATCGCCGCCATCGACGAATTGGTGGAACAGGGCGCCAAGGCCATTATCTTCGATGTCCGCGGCAACCCTGGTGGCAGTGTGGATGAACTGACGAAGATCCTGGATCACATCCTCCCCAAGGGCGTGGTCTTCCGCAGCCAGGATCGGGACGGAACCGAAGAGACTGTCAATTCCGATGCCGACTGCATCGATCTGCCTATGGCAGTTCTGGTCAATGGCGAGAGCTACTCTGCAGCTGAGTTCTTCGCAGCGGCTTTGTCCGAGTACGAGTGGGCAACCGTGGTAGGTGAGCATACAGTTGGTAAGGGCTACTACCAGTATACCTACCAGCTTTCCGACGGTTCGGCCGTAGCACTTTCCTCCGGCAAGTACTACACCCCCAATGGAGTAAACCTGGCCGAGGTTGGGGGTCTTGACCCAGATGTACCCCTGGAGTTGACCGACGAGCAGAGAAAACTTTTCAGCTACGGTCGTCTGGATCCCAAGGAGGATCCCCAGATCCAGGCCGCCATCAAAAGCTTGGATCTTTCCTGAGGGAAATGTTCCCAAAAACACGGAAAAGCTCCTTGACTAACCGGGAGCATTCCACTATAATGTTATAGATATCGAAAACTACACCAAGAAAGGGAATTTATATATGGCAAAGGAATTTAAGATCACAAGCCTGCGTCTGGCAGACCTGGAAAAGGAACTGAATTACCTCAAGACTACCCGTGAGCGCGAGATTGCCGCAATGATCGCAGAAGCTCGCTCCTACGGCGACCTTTCCGAAAACTCCGAATACGATGCCGCTAAGAACGAGCAGGCAAAGCTCTATGGCCGTATCGCTGAGATCGAGGACATCTTGTCCCATGCTGTGATCATCGAGGATGAGAACGAGGCTACCGGTCGTGTCGGCCTGGGCTGCACCGTGACCGTTCTGGATGAGGAGACCGGCGTAGAGACCAGCTACAAGATCACCGGCTCTCAGGAAGCTAACCCCATGCAGTTTAAGCTCTCCGACGACTCTCCCTTCGGCCGTGCCGTTGTGGGTAAGTCCATCGGCGATACCTTTGTTGTCAACGCTCCTTCCGGCTCCTACCGCCGCAAGGTCGTAAACGTTACCAGAGAGGGTTAATGGATGAGTAAGTTTGTGCCTCAGGCAGAATTGCCTGTATCTGAGCAGGCCCAGATCCGTCGGGATAAGCTGGCAGCTCTCCAGGCCGAGGGTCGTGACCCTTTCCTGCAGACTAAGTTTGACTTCAATGCCGATTCTGCTGCCATCAAGGCAGACTATGAAGGCTTTGAGGGTAAGACCGTTAAGGTTGCCGGTCGTCTGATGAGCAAGCGCGGTCAGGGTAAGGTAATGTTCTGCGACCTGCAGGACAGCACCGGCCGTATCCAGCTGTTCGTAAAGATCGACGAGCTGGGTGAGGAAGAATATAATCGTTTCAAGAAGAACGACATCGGCGACATCGTGGGTGTCGAGGGCGAAGTGTTCAAGACCAAGACCGAAGAGATCTCCGTTCGCGCAAAGAATGTGACTCTGCTTTCCAAGTCTCTGCTGCCTCTGCCCGAGAAGTTCCACGGCCTGACTGATAAGGAGATCCGTTTCCGTCAGCGCTATGTGGA
>JAZRZW010000124.1:0-3211 GCA_045601585.1 Faecousia sp.
GCCGATACCGAAGATGCCGCCGATGTAAGCACCGGAAGCAGCAGTGCCGGTCATGGTGCCGGTGAACAGGCAGTTGGTGATGGTGGTGACAACACTGTTGGGAGCTGCACCGATAATACCGCCGATCTGGGTGCCGCCATCAACATTGATGGTGCCGTCGAACCAGCAGTTGGTGATGGTGTTGGTACCGGAATCGGAGAATGCCACGATACCTACGCCCTTAACGCCCTTCAGGATAGCGTCGGTGTAAACACCGGAAATGGTGGAGCCGCCGATGACACGGCCGAAGATGCCCGCGCCATTGTGGAAGGAATCAGCAGTGCCGTCGCTTTCCAGATAGGAGTTGACTACACGCAGATTCTTAACGGTGCCGCCGACAACTCTGCCGAACACGGTTGCATACTGACCATTCTTGGCATACAGGCCGGAAAGGGTGTGGCCCAGGCCGTCAAAAGTACCCTTGAAGCCGTTATCGCCATTGCCGATGGGCATCCAGTCCTGTGCGGGAGCGGTAGTAGCCCAGTCAGCTGCGTTGCCGGTATTGTAAGTAATATCGGTCAGCAGGTAGATGGTCTTGCCTGCGAAGTCGTTGTACTGGGACAGGTAGACGAAGCCATCGAACTGAGCCTTGTTCTTCAGCTCGAAAACAGTCTTTTCTGCATCGTACCAGGACAGATCGTAGTTGGTGTTGGACAGGAAGGCGGGAATCGCATTGGAAATGGATGCCCAGGTGCCATTGAAGTCCAGGCCGGTCAGAACATTACGAGCCTTGTGGCCGGTGATGTCAGCCTTTGCGACCAGGACGGGAGCGCCGGTGTACTTGGTGCCTGCGCCGATGGCAACTGCAGTGCCTTCGCCGTTGACATAGCACTCGTTGGTAGCGTAGACATTGGTGTAAGTACCCTTGCCGCCGCCGGGAGTGTTACCGGTGATGGAACCGACATTGGTGCCCTTGAATGCAGCAGCGTTGAGGTTACCTGCAGACAGAACATTGGTCATGTTCACAACGTTGGCGTAGTTGCCGATACCCAGAATACCGCCGACATAAGCGCTGGTATTAAAGGTTGCGGCACCACGGCCGGTGAACAGGCAGTCGGTGAAGTTCATGGTAGTGCCTGCGGAGTGGCCCATACCCACGATACCGCCGGCCTTGTTGTTTGCCCAAGCGCCGTTCAGCTCGCCGGAGAACCAGCACTTATTGAAGTTCACAGTGCCTTCTGCGTATGCAACGATACCACCCATAGCGCCGCCGTTTGCCAGAGTGGCATTGGAGTACACATTGGTAAAGGTGGAGTTGATTGCACGGCCAGCGACGGAAGCAGTGTTGTTGACTTGAACGTCGCCTGCCTCATTCTGGCGGAAGTAGGACTTCTGAACCTTGACATTCTGCACGGTCGCACCGCTGACAGTGTCAAACAGGCCCATACGGCCACCGGTAGAAACCTGAACCAGGCCGGTGATCGCATAATTCTGACCGTCGAAGGTGCCGGCGAAGGGAACCTCGGGAGAGCCGATGCCAGCCCAAGTCTCATAGCCTTCGTTTGCAGCCCAGACAGTCTTGCCGTCAGCATCAGTTACCTGAATGCCGGGGGTCTTGAAGTCTTTGTCTGCGTTGAATGCAATGCTTGCACCCAACTTGATGGTCTTGCCTGCGAAGTTGTTAGTCTTGGACAGCTGTGCCAAGCCTCTCAGATCTTCAGCAGAATCGATGACGAAAACGGTGTCTTCGTCGTTGTACCAAGTGGTATCCACATTGGGATCCACTACAGGCTCCTCGGGAGTAACAATTTCCTCGGAGCCTTCCTCCTCTGCAGCCCATGCCGTAACGGACAGGCCACTAAAGCAAGATGCAAAGAGCATCAATGCCAGGAGGAATGCGCTGATTTTCTTAAATGTCATTTCAATACCTCCTTATTGGAATTGACAACACCCATTATATAAAGTGATCGACATTTTGGCAATGATTTTGTGCAGATTTTTTGTTCGCAAAAAGGAGAATTTTCCCATACTTTTTTGTTTACTTTGCACAAACTTTTGTTGGCGCTCCAAAACCACCCTTTGGGGCTGTTTTTTTCGTGTTTTTTCGTCTTGGGTAAGTAGTTTTTTAGGGATTTACTCTTGAGTATTTCGGTATTTTTTGATATAATATTAGGAAAATGTTATATAATGGATGTGGAATGCTTTGAAATACGGAATTTGGAATGTAGCGCAACCGAATATGCAAGGAGTCAACCAGTTGGTGCAGGCAGGATTTACCCCTCTGGCATCTATGGTGCTTTCCGCCCGGAAACTGGACACTCCGGAGCAGGCCCAAGCTGCTTTGCGGCAGGATCTGCCCCTGTGCGACCCCTACCGTCTGGCGGATATGGTCCCTGCGGTGGAACGGATCGTCCGGGCCATCGGCCGGCGGGAAAAGATCGCCGTCTTTGGCGACTATGATGTGGACGGCGTCACCGCCACCTGCCTGCTGACAGACTATCTGCGCAGTTTGGGCTGCGACTGTACCCCCTATATCCCCGGCCGTCTGGAGGAAGGCTACGGTCTGAACCCTATCGCCATCCACCAGTTACACAGCCAGGGGATCACCCTGATCATCACCGTGGACTGCGGCATCACCGCCGTGGAAGAAGCGATGCTGTGCCGGGAATTGGGCATCGACCTGGTAATCACCGACCACCACGAGTGTAAAGACGAACTGCCTCCCGCTGTGGCGGTCATCGACCCCCACCGTCCCGACTGCGGCTATCCCCACCGGATGCTCTCCGGCGTGGGTGTTGCTTTCAAGCTAGCCTCCGCCCTCAACGGCAGCCAGGAGAAGATCCTGCAGGAATATGCCGACCTGGTATGTCTGGGAACGGTTGCGGATGTAATGCCCCTGCAAGGGGAAAACCGCACCTTTGTGTGCCGGGGTCTGGAATCCCTGCGCAACACCCGCCGTCCCGGCGTCATCGCCCTGATGGAACAGTGCGGCTGCGATCCCGCTACCCTCCCCGCCTCTTCCGTAGGCTATATGCTGGCGCCCCGGATCAATCCCGCCGGCCGGATGGGTCAGATCCATCTGGCTGTGGATCTGTTCCTGACTCAGGATCGCGCGCAAGCAGAGCAGCTGGCAGCAGCTCTTTGCGCCCTGAACAAAGTACGCCAGGGTGTAGAAGCGGATATCTACCGACAGGTGCAGGAAATGCTGCCCCAGGACGGCCAACCCGAAGCT
>JAZRZW010000125.1:0-1632 GCA_045601585.1 Faecousia sp.
TGTTTACGGGGAAACCAGAGATGATCTGGGGAAAAAACATCACAATTTGGTGCCCTATGATGCGCTGTCTTCCGCCGATCAGCGTAAGGACAGTTGCGTGGCCGCAGAAAACAGATTGTAGGTTTGTCAATGATGTGTTACACATTATTGAAAGAAAAAAGAACGAGCTTGGGTGACTTCCAGTTGAGCGGTCTCATAGGGAAGTCGTTATACTGACGCTGTCTGACAGCGAGTTGCTTTTCAAAATCGGCAAAGCAATAGAATTTGTGACAAGCATAGAACTCCTCGTTATCTTTCCTGTGGCTGCGTTCTACCTTTCCGTTATGCTTAGGTGTATACGGCTTGATTAGTTTATGCCGGATACCGAGCTGATCCAAGGTTTTTTCAAATAGAGTTGGTTTGGGATTCTTGCTGTTAGCCAGACGGTTGGTGAATTCAAATCCATTGTCTGTCTGAATACACTCAATCGCATAAGGAAACTTCTCTATGACATATTTGAGGAACTGTGTCGAGGAATAGGTGCTATGTTCTTTGTATGCCTTTAGAATGCGGTAACGGCTGTATTCGTCTATGAACGTATACTGGAAATATCCTTCACCTTCCGCTTCTCCCACCAAACAAGATTTTGGAACAAATTTCACATCAATTTGACCTCTTTGTCCCGGATAGTGCATTTGTTCGTATGGTTTGGACTCTTTTTTGGGGTTGGGGAGTTTGATAGGTTTACCGTCTATCCGGCGCAGAGCACGGTATAGACCGGAGATGGATCTGGTGTAGCCACGCTGGCACAACTTGACCCAGAACACCACCAGACCGGCGTGAGGGTTCCTGCGGCGCATATTCTTGATTAACGTGATTTCTGCTTCTGTGTGCTGGTTGGGATGGTTGTGTGGACGGTGAGAGCGGTCTGCCAGGGATTGAAGTGTTCCGTCGTATTTCTTGCGCCAGCGATAGATATTCTGCCTGGTGGTCTTGTAGCGGATAGCTGCCTTTGTAACGCCATGATTAAAAGAATACTCAATTACTACTTGCTTAAACCGCATGTCTTGTGTTATCTTACTCATAGTGAATAGGGTGCACCTGCCTTTCGGTTTTGTCTGGACAACTCAACCATAACACAGGTCAGCCCTATTCACTATTCTTTTTTCCATTTGTCACACATCATTGTAACACCTACAAAGCAAGGTGTATTTTATTAAAAATACATCTTGCTTTTTTATAAAAGTGTGGTATAATAAGCCCTGTTACGGAGGCTTAGCTCAGCTGGTTAGAGCGCCTGCTTCACACGCAGGAGGTCACTGGTTCGAGTCCAGCAGTCTCCACCAAAGAAAATCATCCTCCATCTTATGATGGGGGATGTTTCTTTTATATGAGATCTCTTGCTTTTTCGTCAAAATTAAGGGAGATGTTATTGCGTTTCCGCACGGCAGGCGATGAGCTCTGCGGCAATGCTGATGGCAATTTCAGCAGGAGTCTCTGCGCCGATTTGGAGCCCGATGGGTGAATGAACCGATAAAATTGCCTCCTGCGGGATTCCTGCTTCCGTCAGAAGCTGACGGGTGCGGGCGATTTTGTGACGGCTGCCAATACAGCCAACATAGCGTGTTTTGTGCCGCAGCACCTGCTCCAGAA
>JAZRZW010000126.1:0-3703 GCA_045601585.1 Faecousia sp.
GAAACGAATGATATGACGCTTGTGGCGCCGCTGTCCCGCCTTGCGCACCATAAGAGACAGTCGGAAGACTGTCTCTTTTTTTGTTTGCTTCTGCCTTCCCTCTTCCGCTTTTTGGCAAACTGTGATATAATGATAAAAATATTACCTTCCGTAAGGAGGCAACACTATGACAGATGCCCAGATGAAGACCGCTGCAAGAGAATTTATAAGAGCATGGACCGGTCGCGGTGACGAAAAGCAGGAAACGCAATCCTTCTGGCTTGCGTTCCTTCGTGATGTCTTTGGCGTGGAAAAGCCGGAGGAAATGGTGAAGTTTGAGGTTCCCGTAAAGCTGGATCACACCAGCTTTATCGACGGCTATATCGACAGCACCCGGGTGCTGATCGAGCAGAAGGGTATGGACATTGACCTGCGCAAGGGTTATCGACAGTCCGACGGTGCTATGATGACCCCCTTCCAGCAGGCCCGCCGCTATGCCGGTTACCTGCCCCACGACAAGAACCCCCGGTGGATCGTGGTGTGCAACTTTAAGGAGTTCCATATCCACGATATGAACCGCCCCAACGATACCCCTGAGGTGGTGCTCCTGAAGGATCTGGAAAAGGAATGCCACCGCTTTAAGTTTCTGGTGGATACCGGCAGTGAACTCGGCAAAAAGGAAATGGAAATCTCCCTGCAGGCCGGCGCGTTGGTGGGCAAGCTCTATGACGCCCTTTTGAAGGAATACGGCGACGACCCCACCGACGAAGATCTGAAGAGCCTGAATATGCTTTGTGTGCGGTTGGTGTTCTGCCTGTATGCCGAAGATGCTGGTATCTTTGGTAGTCATACCATGTTCCATGACTACTTAACGGGCTTCCAACCCAAGAACATTCGCAAGGCACTGATCGACCTGTTTAAGGTGCTGAACACCAAAGATAACGACAGAGACCGTTTTATGGACGAAGACCTTGCGGCCTTCCCTTATGTCAACGGCGGTCTGTTTGCTGACGACAGTATTGTCATTCCCCGGTTTACCGATGAGATCATCGACCTGCTGCTGCATAACGCCAGCGAGGACTTTAACTGGAGTTCTATCTCCCCTACCATCTTCGGCGCGGTGTTTGAATCCACCCTGAACCCGGAGACCCGGCGCAGCGGCGGTATGCACTATACCTCTATCGAGAATATCCATAAGGTCATCGATCCCCTGTTCCTGAACGAGCTGACGGCGGAGCTGGATGCTATTGCAGAAATCGGCGTTACCAAAACCCGGAACGCCAGGCTGGAAGCATTCCAGAACAAGCTGGCATCTCTAACCTTCCTCGACCCGGCCTGCGGCTCCGGCAACTTCCTCACGGAGACCTACCTATCTTTGCGGCGGCTGGAAAACAAGGCGGTGGCTCTGCGGATGGGCGACCAGATCGTGCTGGGCGAAGCAGAATTTGACCCCATTAAGGTCAAAATTGACCAGTTCCATGGCATCGAGATCAACGACTTCGCGGTCACCGTTGCCCAGGCGGCTCTGTGGATCGCGGAAAGCCAGATGATGCAGGAGACTGAAGAGATCGTCCACGCCAAAATGGACTTCTTACCCCTGACTTCTAAGGCCAACATTGTGGAGGGCAACGCTCTGCGGATCGACTGGGAAACCGTCGTACCCAAGGAAAAGCTGAACTACATTATGGGCAATCCGCCTTTTGTTGCTAGAGCCGGACGTACTGCCGCAAGCGATTCTTCTTCTAAAGGAATGTTAGGTTCTGACCAAAAGATTGATCGACTCAATGTCTTTGGCGAAGATTTGGGAAACGTAGACTATGTTGCCTGCTGGTTTAAAAAAGCCGCAGTTTACACACAGAACACAACAATAAAGGTGGCCTTTGTTGCAACTGACTCGATATGCCAAGGTCAACAAATCGCACCAATTTGGAAAAGTTTACTCTCTGATGGTATACATATTAACTTTGCGTATAGATTTTTCAAATGGGACTCTGATGTTGAAAAGACAGCAACTGTCTATGTTATTATCGTTGGTTTCTCTCACACGAATAACACACAGAAAACTATCTATAGCAACAATATTGCTAAGTGTGTTAAACACATAAGTCCATATTTAATAGAAGCTGACGATGTATTGATTGAATCCAGAAACAAGCCTCTTTGCAACATCCCTAAAGTATCAATGGGTAATCAACCTATTGATAATGGAGAGTATTTATTTACATATGAGGAAATGACAGATTTCCTAAAAAAAGAGCCTTCTAGTCAAAAACATTTCCGTGAGTGGCTGGACGCATTCGGTTTTCTGAACAATAGGAAAAAGTATTGCTTGTGGTTAGGTGCTTGTTCTCCCAGCGAGCTGCGATCAATGCCCGAATGTTTGAAACGCGTAAAAGCGGTGCGTGATTACCGATCAAAAAGCAACCGCACTTCAACAAAGAAACTATCCGATACTCCCACTCGATTCCAAACAGAAAATATGCCCATTGGAAGCTACATTGCAATACCTGAAGTCTCTTCGGGTAATAGAAAATATGTACCTATGGGTTTTCTGGATGAAGCAGTTCTCTGCAGCAACAAATTGCGTTTAATGCCAAATGCTTCACTATACCACTTTGGTGTTCTTGAGTCTAACGTGCATATGGCATGGATGAGAACTGTTTGCGGCTATTTTGGACCAAGTTATCAGTATTCAATCAATATAGTATACAACAATTTCCCGTGGCCGACGCCGACGGAAGAGCAAAAGGCAAAGATCGAGCAGACGGCACAGGCAATTCTGGACGCCAGAGCGTTGTACCCGGATTGCAGCCTTGCTGACCTTTATGACGAGGTCACGATGCCGCCGGAACTGCGCAAGGCGCATCAGCAAAACGACAAGGCCGTTATGCAAGCCTACGGCTTTTGGGGCAAGCTTAACACCGAAACCGAATGTGTCGCCGAACTGATGAAAATGTACCAAGAATTGACAAAACAAAAGACAACAGAAGGAGTATGATTACTTATGGATTGGACAACTATTGCTGCCAGTTGTATTCCTGCAACCATCTCAGCCTTTGTATCATATTTAATTGCACGTCATAGAGGTAAAAACGACCTTGAAAAAGTTGCACAAGAAAATGAGGCTAACATCACTCGGTTGATGAAACAACATGAAATTGACATTGAATCTTTGCGCGAACAACATAAAATGGAAATGGAAGCCAAAGAAAAAGACCACCAGCACAAACTTGAAATTATACAAAAGGAACACGAAAACGAGCTGATTCGCAAGGATCGCGAATTGGAAAGCGCCGCAAAATATAATGCTGCCGGTAGCATTGTAACAGGACTCTTTAATGGGGTCCTCGGTGGTGCATTTAATTCTCCCGAGGTGCAAGGAGAAATCTCAAAGAAGATTCTTGGGGGTATAAAGTCTACCTCTGAAGAGACCCCTCTATAGAACTTTGCTGCAAATTTTTACTCATTTATGCAAGTTTTGCGCTGAAAACTCGTCGGCGGGTGGGCGGCGGATACTGAAGACAGCACCGTTGCGGCCGACGATATGGACTTTAGGACGGTTTTCGTGAGAAGCCTTCAAGTCCCGCCTCGCGCACCAAAAATCGGCAATCTTCGAAAGAAGGTTTCCGATTTTACTTTTTCACTTTTCATTCTTCACTTTTCACTAAAAACACAGCCTATTCCCACACGCAAAAAAGATATCCTTTTCTTTTATTTTCCTTCA
>JAZRZW010000127.1:0-3429 GCA_045601585.1 Faecousia sp.
AAACCAGTAGGGGCGAGTCTCGACTCGCCGTAACCGAGCAAAGAGAAACATAGTAAGGGCGGGTCAAGACCCGCCCCTACCAGACATAGGAAAACCAGTAGGGGCGAGTCTCGACTCGCCCTAACCGAGTAAAGAGAAAAATAGTAAGGGCAGGTCAAGACCCGCCCCTACGAATGCTGAGGTCGGTGGGGTAGGGCTGTGGTAAGCCCTTATTTTACCACAAATTCTGCCAAAAGGGTCAGGGTGTCGCCGAAGCGGTCGGTGGTTTCGGGGCAGCCGAATACGCCGATGATATAGACATTTCCCTCGTATTCAAAGGCGCTGAGCAGACAGCTGCCGGCGTAGGGGGTCTGGCCGGTTTTCAGGCCGATGGCGTAGGGGCAATAGTATTGCGAGCTGGGATCCACCAGTTTATTGGTGTTTTTCCACTGCTTGGGGGCGTCCTCTTCGGTGTTGGTCTCGTCAAAGCGGGGGTTATTGCCCTCGGCCAGGGTGGCGTTGGCCCGGATGGTGGGGTTGGCCGCCGATAACTTGCCCAGCAAGGCCAGATCGCTGAAGGACATGTAATGGTTATCATCGTGGATGCCGTCGGGGTTGGAGAAATGGGTGTTCATCAAACCCAGCTCCTTGGCCCGGGTATTCATAGTGGTCATAAAAGTTTCCACAGCAAAATGGGCATCTGCTTCCGGCTGGCCCAGAATCTTTCGGCCGGCGGCTGCTGCCAGGACATAGGCTGCATCGTTGCCGCTGGGCAGGAGCATGGCCTCCACCAGCTGACTGACGGTCAGGGTGTCGCCGAATTCAATGCCTGCCACGGAAGAGCCCCATACCACGCTGTCCAGTTCAGGGCCGGCGGTGATCAGCTCGGTGGGCTGCAGGTACTCCAGAGCCACCAGGCAGGTCATCAGCTTTGTGATGCTGGCGGGGTAGACCCGGCTGGCGTCGCCCACCTGGGTGAGAAATGTGTCTGTCTTTGTGTCATAGACAAAATACTGCTGGCCGGTCATGGACCAATTCTCGGTGATCTCCAACCAGGCCGGCACTTCCGGCTCAGGAGGAAGGGTGGGCTCCGGGGTGGTCACCGAGGGGTCGGTGGGGGCCTGCACCTTGGGTTCGGGCTTTGCCAGATGAATGCAAATGCCCAACGCAAGTGCTAACACCAGGGTCAGGGAAATGATCTCGATCATCAATGCTTTTTTCATACTCTTACCTCTGCTGGCAGGCGTAGTGATAGGCCTGCTTAAAATCTTGAAGTTCCCGGCAGCAGATCTCCATTTTGGAGAAAACCTGCTTTTCTTCCGGAAGGCGCTTATAATATTTCAGGGCGTTTTCAAAGTCGCCTTTGGCAAAAAATGCTTCTGCCCGAAGAAGATCGGCGATTTCTCCTACCTCACCCTCCAAAAGTCGGAGGCAGGCGTCCGGCGCTTTACGGTCCAGGGCGGCTTTGCCCCGGAGGGCAGCGGATTCATCCCGCAACAGCTGGGGCTCCAGGGTGCCGGCGGTGTCGGGATCCAGCATAAAGGCAATGCAGATCCGCTCCCGATCCAGCTCCCGGGTGTAGTAGGGGGTCTTGGCACCGGCGTCCTGCGCCTGGGCCAAAAGCTCCCGGGCATAGCCCCGTTTCCCCTCGCCCAAAACCTGGCGGGCAAGGCGCAGACTGTGGAGCGCTTTGAGAAAATAGAACTCCGGGTCCAGGGAGGTATCCCGGGTGTCGTAGTCCTTGAGTGTCTCTAAGGAGAGGACAGGGGGTTGGTTTCGGGCAGTGTCCAGCCGCTTGCGGTTGGTGGAAATTTCTTCCTCCAAAAAGTAGCTCACCGGCTGTCCAAGGCGGCCGGCCAGGTACATCAGGGTTTCCATGGAGGGCTTGGCTCCGCCGTTTTCGATGAGGGAGAGCATATTGCGGGTGATCTTGTCGCCGCAAAGCTGCCGCTGAGACAATCCTGCTGCCAGCCGTGCCGCTTTCAGCTTTGCACCTATCTCCATTGCCATCCCTCCTTTTACCCGATTATACCACGAACTCCTGTGGAAATCCACAGGAATAAAAATTTCATTTGCTATTTTCCGGAATTTGCTATATAAATAAGGAAAGAAAAGGGGGTTCGTTATGGACGCGAGGAACAAACGCCTGAGTAAAAACGCCGACATCCGGCGGCTGCTTCTGCTGAGCGCTGCGGTTGTGGTGCTGTTTGAGATCTGCCTGACGGCGCTGAATATTGTATTGGAGAAATTTTACACCGGGGCGGTGGGGCTGGACAGCCTGCGCACCCGGGCGATGCTGGATACAGCCAGAATGGTGTTCCAGGAGCTTGGGATCTTCTTGCTGCCGTTTTGGCAGATCGCGGTGATCCGCATCGCTATCTGCAAGCACCGTAGGCGGGAGCTTGATCGGGGAATGCTGACCTTTGGTTTTACCCGGTTCGGTCCGGTACTGGTGCAGAATCTGCTGATGAGCCTGGTGCTGGTAGCGGCGTGCTTTGCCTGTGTGCAGGTGGCTTCTGTTTTGTATACGCAGACGCCCCGGGGTCAGGAGCTGGGAATGTATCTGACCCAGAAGCTTCCGACTGACGGCGATGTTTTTGCCGTGATGGAGGAGATCCCTCCGGAGGAACTGATGGGGAAGATGGCGCCGGTGTTGGTGCTGTCTGCGGTTCTGGGCCTACCTGCGCTGTATTTTGTGTGGTGCAAGTTCCGGCTGGCGAAATATATTATTATGGATGATGACCATGTACGGGCGCTGCCGGCAATGCTTCGGAGTTTTCGGATGACCCGGCGGCAGTTCTGGAATTTCCTGCAGATGGATCTGAAGCTGTGGTGGTACTACCTGGCGGTGCTGCTGGCAACGGCGCTGGGGTTTGCAGAGTTGCTACTGCCCTTGGCGGGGCTCCGGATAGACGCAAATGTTCTGTTTTACGGCTCTCTGGTAACCAGCTATGTGGCACGGCTCCTGGTGGCCTGGGGGCTGCAGTACCGTGCGGAGCTGACCTACGCGGCGTTTTATGACAAACGCAAGTCATCCAACACAGACGAATAAAGAAAGGGAGGGCAAAGCCCTCCCTTTGGCAATGTAAACAGAACGGATATCACCGGACTGTGCGGCCATAAAAAATCCCCGATGGATTTCTCCATCGGTGATAATTTTTTGTAATTACTTACCTGCGCCAGCGATCTGTGCGGCAACTTCGTCAGCGAAGTTCTCTTCCTTCTTCTCGATGCCCTCACCCTTAATGTAGTGAATAGCGTCCACGAAGGTGATCTTGCCCCCCAGCTTCTTGGCAGCGTCGGCATTGTAGCCGGCAACGTCGCCCTTGAACAGGTCAGAGCGGACGAAGTCCTGCTGCAGCAGGCACATCTCCTTGAAGAATGCGTTGATCTTACCGGCAGCAATCTTGGTCTTGACCTCAGCGGGCTTGGAAGCCATCTTGGGATCGT
>JAZRZW010000128.1:0-9600 GCA_045601585.1 Faecousia sp.
CAGCTGAGCTACTGGCGCATTTGGAATGGAGCGGGTGACGGGAATCGGACCCGCGTATCCAGCTTGGAAGGCTGGTGTTCTACCATTGAACTACACCCGCAAATCCGCGTTCTTTCTCATTTCAGCCATAGAATATTAGCACACTTATTCCGTTCTGTCAAGGCAAATCCCCAGAATTTCCGGAATTTTTTTGTAAATCACATCCGCTATGGCGCCATCACTGCAAGCGCATACATTTTCATACCGGTTCGCCACCATACCGTCGGCAGGGCAGAACGCATAATCCGCGCCGTCCAGCATTGGGATATCGTTGCCCGCATCGCCCACGCACACCAGCACCTTGCGGTGTAAACCCGCCTGCAATTCCCGGGCTGCCGCTTCTTTGGACGCACCTTTTGCGTGGAAATTAGCCACTCGCAGACCCGGCCGGAAGCCGTTAAGCTTATCGCCGTGGTGGGCGTGCATATATGCCATCACCTCATCAACATCGGCGATCTGCTCCTGCGTTGCCTGATGGAGCAGAGACGAAACCGTCTCGCCCTCCTCCATTCTGGCCCGGATATTGAACTTCAAAAACGGCTGGGGCACATCAGAAACCGCGATTTCCTGGCAAGCAATATTGCCTCGCCGGCAGTAGCTCATAAAAACAGGATCGTCTCCAAAGGCATAGTGGAACTTTGCCCCATGGACCTCCGTTCGAAGATGAGGGAAACGGTCTGCGATCTCTGTCAGGATCTGTTCGGGCTCCAGGTCGATGATCTTGCATTGCGTCAGCTCGCCGTTTTCATACCAGGCACTGCCGTTATACAGGATCACCGGCGCATTCACCGGCACCTCCTCCAGCACTCTTTTCGCCATAGGCAGACTCCGGCCGGTATTCACCGTAAAAGCGCCGCCGTTTGCCATAAAATATTCGATTGCCTGCAGATTTCTCTGGGGGATCTTGCCATCCCGACCGGTGATAGTCAGATCAAAATCCGCTGTCAACAGCACATCAGAAAACACACGATTACCTCTTCTTTTTCAAAATCTCCGGGATCTTCCTGTAAATCACATCGGCGATGGCTCCGTCGCCGCAGACACACACATTTTCATACCGGTCTGCCACCACACCGTCGGCAGGGCAGTAAGCATAATCCGCGCCATCGAGCATCGCTGCGTCATTGTCTGCATCGCCCACGCATACCAGGATCTTCTTACCCAGCATCTCCTGCAGTTTTCTTGCAGAGACGATCTTGGAAACACCCTTGGCCTGGAAATCGATCAGCCGGGCGCAGGCTCGGAAAAAGTCCACCTTGTCGCCCCAGCGGGAGTGCACATACTCCACCACAGTGTCGTAATAGGCCATTTCCTCATCCGTGGCCTGATAGAGAGACGCCACCTCATTGCTGAGGAACTTGCCGTATACCGCAAATTTCAGAAACGGCTCATCGATTTCGCCGGGATGGGCATAAGCAAAATCAAAACCCACATTTTCGGCATAACGCTCATAGGCAGGATTGTGCTTATGGCAATAACTGGAGGCCACACCCTGAATTTCCACCGTCAGGTCGGGGAATTTTTCCTCAATGGCCAGGATCATTTCAGCCCGATCTGCATCGATGGCAGTCACGTTGGAAAGCTCGCCGGTTTTGTGATCGTACCAGGCAGCGCCGTTATATGCCAAAATCGGTGCATTCATAGGCACCTTGTCCCGAAAGCAGGCGCAGGCAGGCACGCAGCGGCCGGTGTTCACCGTAAAGGTGCCGCCGTTTGCCATAAAATATTCGATTGCTTCGATATTTCGCTGAGGGATGGTGCTGTCTGGGCCGGTCAGGGTCCGGTCATAATCCACGGTCAAAAGCACATCAGAAAACATTATTTTTCCACTCCGAAACTCTTTTCTAATTTCTCTAAAACTGCCTGAAAATACTCCGGCAACGGCGCCAGCACCATCACCGGCCGCTCATCCCGGGGATGGCGGAAGCACAGAGCACCTGCGTGGAGGCACTGACTGTCCTGGCCCAATTCCGGTTTTTTACGGCCGTATACCGTATCACCCAGAATCGGATGACCGATAGATGCCATATGGACACGGATTTGATGGGTACGGCCTGTCTCCAGCCGGCAGCGAACATGGGTATAGCCCCGATAGCGCCTGACCACTTCCCAGTGGGTCACCGCATCCCGGCCGCCCCGGGCAATGACGCACATTTTCTTCCGGTCGGAAGGGTGCCGCCCGATGGGGGCATCCACTGTGCCGCTGTCCTCTTTCAGATTGCCGCAAACCACCGCTTCATAGGTTCTTGCCATGGTGTGATCTTTTAGCTGGGAGGCCAGCACCGCGTGGGCAAAATCATTCTTGGCCACCGCCAGAAGGCCGGAGGTGTCCTTATCAATGCGATGGACGATACCGGGGCGCAGCTCTCCGTTGATGCCGGAAAGATTATCTCCCAGGGCAAACATCAGTCCGTTGACCAGGGTGTCATTTTCGTGGCCGGCCGCCGGATGCACCACCAGACCCTTGGGCTTGTTGAGCACCAAAAGGTCATCGTCCTCATACACAATATCCAGGGGCATTTCCACCGGCAGAATGTCCACCGGCTTTGGCTCCGGCAGAGTCACCCGGATCTCATCGCCAATATTCAGTTTGTCGTTTTTCTTGCCGGGTTTACCGTTTCGCAGGACGCACCCTTCTTCCAGAAGATGCTGGGCGCCGCTGCGACTCATATTCTCCAGGCTGCGGGCCAAAAAGGCATCCAGCCGTTCCCCGGCTACATCGGCGATCAGGGTCATAATTTCTTCTCTTCCTTCCAGAAAGCCTTGTTAAAAAAGATCAGGTGGAACATCAGCAGCACACAGCCGCCGGTGATGAAGCAGTCCGCCACATTAAACACCGGAAAGCTCATAAATTCCAGATTGATCATATCTACCACATAACCGCGCCACACCCGGTCGATAATGTTGCCCAGGCCGCCGGCCCAGACAAAGGCCACACACCAGCGTTCAAAAGTGGTAAAGCCCAGCTTTTTGGTGGCAAATTCCCAGATAATACCTGCCGTCAGCAGAACGAACACCAGAATAAACAGCCAGCGTTGCCCCTCAAAGGTAGACCAGGCTGCGCCGGTATTCTTGCAGAATGTAAAGTGGAAAAGGCCGGGAATGGCCTTCACTGTCTCCCACTCTTCGATATTTTGCAAAGTGAGATATTTGGTGTACTGGTCAAGACCCACGGCCACAGCCGCTGCCAGACCCATAAATAAATACATCATACATTTTGTTCCTTTTTCAGAAATCCGGGATGAACTCCCTGGCAGCAGCGGTCTCCTCCTGAGTAAAACCCTCCACGCCGCACAGATACATCCAGCTCAGCACTCCATCGTATTCCTCCTGGGTGATGGGGCGATCCAGAGGCGCAGGCATCCCGGGCATGGGGGTATACTGCCGCATCAGACTCACCAGCACCTCTCCGGGGCGGAAAGTATCGCCGATCCAGTCCAGCACTTTCAGGGAATTTTCCACCTGGCCGGGAAGGATCAGGTGACGGATCACCACACCCTTTTTCAGCTTGTCGCCTGCAAATTCGCAAGGGCCAACCTGGCGGAACATGGCTTTTACCGCCTCTGTTGCCACACGGAAATAGTCCGGAGCGTTGGAAAGCTCCTTTCCCAAAGGGTTGTCTGCGTATTTCAGGTCAGGCAGCCAGATATCCACCTTGCCGGACATCCGTTCCACCGTCTCCACCCGCTCATAGCCGCCGCAATTATACACCACCGGCACAGGCAGGGGTGCTTCCAGCGCCTCAAGCACCGTAGGCAGATACTGGGTGGGAGTCACCAGGTCGATATTCTCCGCCCCCCGGGCAATCAGGTCCTCCATCATAGCCCGCAGACCTGCCCCATCCACCGTCTGGCCCTTGGGGTCACGACTGATGGCGACATTCTGGCAATAGGCGCAGCGCAAAGTGCAGCCACCAAAAAAGATGGCACCGCTGCCGCCGTCTCCTGCCAGGACCGGCTCTTCCCACTTATGGAGCATAGTTTTGCTGACCACCGCAAGAGCCGGGCAGCCGCAGAACCCCCGCTCCCCTGCAGTGCGGTTCACGCCGCACATCCGGGGGCAAAGGGCACAGTTTTTGTAATCCATTAAAGCTCTCTCAGGGCGTCCACCAGGGCAGTCTTTGCGCCGGTCTTTTCGTCCTTCATTTTGATCACTCTGGCGGGGCAACCGGCCACCACGGTATTGGGAGCCACATCGCTGACCACCACTGCGCCGGCAGCTACCACAGCATTTTCGCCTACACGGCAGCCCTCGATCACCACAGCGTTGGCGCCGATGAGCACATTGTCCTCAATGATCACGGGAGTAGCGGAGGCAGGCTCAATGACACCAGCCAGCACAGCGCCGGCGCCCACATGGCAATTCTTGCCCACAGTGGCGCGGCCGCCCAGAATGGCGCCCATATCGATCATAGTGCCTTCGCCAACGACTGCGCCGATGTTCAGCACAGCGCCCATCATAATCACAGCGTTCTTGCCGATCTCCACCTGCTCACGGATAATGGCACCCGGCTCGATACGCGCAGGAATATCCTTCATATCCAGCATAGGAATTGCAGAATTGCGGCAGTTGTTTTCGATCTCCAGATGGGCAAAATCGTTGCTCTCCAGCACGGGCTTAATGTCCTTCCAATCGCCGAAAACGATCTTGCAACCGTCGCCTGCGGGAAACTCGTGGCAATTCGGAAATGCCACCGGGGTCTTCTCCCAGACATAGACCTTCACCGGGGTCTTTTTCTCCGAGGTGCGGATATATTCAATGATCTGCTGTGCGTTCATAAGATTCTCTCCTTTTGGTTTTTTGTTATCTTACCACTTTTTCCGGTGAAACTCAAGCCGAATTTGACACGCACGCAGAAATGCTTTATAATGTATGTAACTATTTTTGGAGGTGAGGGTATGCAGAT
The DNA here is from genome assembly GCA_045601585.1 of Faecousia sp. Lineage (GTDB taxonomy): Bacteria > Bacillota > Clostridia > Oscillospirales > Oscillospiraceae > Faecousia. Next base: position 4,946 of record JAZRZW010000128.1, read on the forward strand.
CATCAGCGATCGTCGGGCTCTGCACCGGATCCCGGAGCTGGACAGAGACCTTCCCAAAACATTTGCCTATATCCAGGACGCATTAAAGGACCTTCCCTGCCGGGTATTCTCTCCGGAAGGAAGTGCTTTGTGCGCCTTTTTTGACTTTGGAAGAGCCGACGCAATCGCATTTCGCACCGACTGCGACGCCCTCCCCGTAACGGAAAACACCGGCGCAGAATTCGCCTCCACCCACCCTGGCAAAATGCACGCCTGCGGTCACGACGGCCATATGGCCATTGCCCTGGAGCTGGCACGCCGCCTGAGCGCCAAAAAGGATCTGCCCCATAATGTGCTTTTGGTGTTCCAGCCCGCTGAGGAGACCACCGGCGGTGCCAAGGATATTTGCCAAAGCGGTGTTTTTGAAGCCTACAATGTAAAGGCGATTTTCGCCCTCCATCTGTGGCCGGGTCTGACCCCCGGTGTGATCCACAGCCGCAAACGGGAGCTGATGAGCCGCACCAGCAACATCGGCATCGAGTTCTTCGGCCGATCTGCCCACATCGCTATGGCCGACAAAGCCCTGGACGCCACCGCCGCCGCAGTGATGTTCTATCAGAAAGCCGTCGCAATGGAGCAGGCCCTCCCGGAGGGTGTCTACCGGCTCCTGAAATTCGGTCTGCTGCAAAGCGGCACCACCGAAAATGTCCTTTCTCCCTATGCCCGGATCGCCGGTAGCTGCCGCGCCTTCCAGGATGAGATTTATGAACATCTGCGGGATAACCTCTACGCCATCGGCAAAGAGGTGGAGAAAGCCACCGGCTGTACCGTAAAGGTCCACATTCACGAGGGCTATCCCGCCGTAATGAACCCGGAGGCACTTTTCGACAAGGTCAATGCCATTTATCCCCTCGAAACTGTGGAAAAACCCAGCATGACCGCGGAGGACTTTTCCTATTACCAAAAGCGTCTGCCGGGTATGCTGTTCTGGCTGGGCATCGGCGATGCCCCCGCACTCCACGCCGCCAATTTCTGCTTCGACGAACAAATCTTATTGAAAGGTGCCGAATTCTTCGAATTACTGGCAGAGAAATTCCAATGATGAATCCCAATCTGGATGCCCTGAAGTTATCCGGCATCCGTGCCTATACCAACCTGGCAAAGACCGTGGAGGACTGCGTGCTTCTGACCCTGGGCGAGCCGGATTTCGACACCCCAAAGCCCATTTGCGCCGCTGCAGCCCTTGCCCTTTCCAACGGCTACACCCACTACGCCCCCAACCAGGGCCTGCCGGAGCTGCGGGAAAAGATTGCCCAACAGGAGACCCTCCGGGGTAACCCTTGTGACAGTGAGAACATCCTGATCACTGCCGGTGCCACCGGTGCCATCTTCACCGCAATGATGGGTGTGCTGACCCCGGGCGATGAAGTGATCGTGCCTATGCCGGCCTTTCCCCTGTATGAATCCATCGCCACCATTGCCGGCGCGAAAGTCGTTCCCCTGGTCACCCGGGATTTCCAGATCACAAAAGCCGATCTGGATCGGGTGATTACCGACAAAACCCGCATCATCGTGCTGAACTCCCCCAACAACCCCACCGGCAGCGTGCTGACGGAGGCGTCTCTGGCGGCTGTGAAGAATGCGGTGCTGGGAAAAGACATTTACATCGTCTGGGACTGTGTTTATCAGCCCCTCTCCAAAGAGATCTTGCCGGATCTTTCCACCGATCCGGAGCTGAAAAACCGGCTCCTTTTGTGCCAGAGCTTCTCCAAGCCCTATGCAATGACCGGCTGGCGTATCGGCTACCTGGCCGCCCCCAAGGATATGATGCAAAAATTCCTGCTGCTCCACGCAGCAGAGGTCGCGTCCATCCCCACCTTCCTGCAGATCGCCTGCCTCACGGCTCTGGACACCGACATTTCCAAAATGCAGGACACCTACGCAGAGCGCAGAGAATACGCCTGCCGCCGGCTGCAGGAAATGGGTCTTTCCTTCCCGGAGCCCAAGGGCGCCTTCTATCTGTTCCCCTGCATTTCCGGGTTTGGCATCTCCGATGACGAATTCTGCCGCCAGCTGATCACACAGGCCGGTGTGGCCACCGTACCCGGCAGCTGCTTCGGCGCTCCCGGCTATCTGCGCCTTTCCTACGCCTGTGATATGGACACCCTGTAAACCGGCCTTGACCGGCTGGAAGCATTCATAGGAGGTTTGCGTTTATGAACAAAACTTGGTTATGGATCGTTTTCCTGGTCTTATTTTCCGTCTTTGCAATCTGGTTTATCTTTTTTGCCGGCAACGATGCTGCCACCGGTTTTCGCTGGTGGTCCGCCAAAGGCGGCTGGTAATACAAAAAACAAGGAGATAGATTATGAAAAAGCTTATCCCATTTGTCCTTGCAACGGCCCTTCTGCTGGCTCTGACCGCCTGCGGCAACCAGGGCACTGCCTATGTTCCTCCCGCTTCCGGCGGCGGCAACGGCACCACCGCTCCTTCCGACGGCGATGAGAGCGGGATCCCCGAGGAAAGCCTGGTTCCCGGCCCCACAGAGGCTGAATCCATTGACCCCAGCGAGCCCACTGTTGAGGTCACTCCCACTGCCCCCAGCGAGCCCTTCATTGATTTATACTCCCCCTACGGTTTCGAAAACGCCGAAAACTACAATAACGCCCCGGAAGACGCCCTCTCCGTTATGCCCTATCGCGTCCGCTGGGATGGGGATTATCTGGAAGCCGAGTGCTTCATCGTAAACAGAACCGGCTCCATCGCGCATGACATCACCGTGGACTCTCTGGCATTCTCGGCAAACAATGTGCAAATCGCAAGTGCGGCTTTCGGTGACCTGGAAGGCGTGGAAATTGCAGACGAAGCATACACCATCTGGACTTTCCGGTATTCTCCTGAGCATGTTCTCAGCCACGAGAACGATATTTCCTCCCTGGTTGCCAAGTACACCCTCACCTACCGGGTAAAATAAGGACAAATACGCCTGGATCGCAAGACCCAGGCGTTCTTTTTATTCGATATAGTCGTTATCCCGGAACTGGAGGGAATAGAGCTCCTTGTAGATGCCGCCCGCGGTCATCAGCTCCTCATGGGTACCCCGCTGATGGATCTTGCCCTCCATCACCACCGCGATCTCGTCGGCATTGCGGATGGTAGACAGTCGGTGGGCTACCACCAAAGTGGTGCGGCCCTTGCAAAGCTCGTCCAGAGACTGCTGAATCAGCACCTCGGTGGTGTTGTCCAGAGCGCTGGTGGCTTCATCCAGAATCAGGATGGCCGGGTCTTTCAGGAACACCCGGGCGATGGAAAGACGCTGCTTCTGACCGCCGGAGAGCTTCACGCCCCGCTCACCGATCTCGGTGTCGTAGCCGTTGGGCAGAGTCATAATGTAGTCGTGGATATTGGCTCTGCGCGCCGCCTCCATCATCTCCTCCTCCGTGGCATCGGGGCGGCCGTAGAGGATATTATCCCGGATCGTGCCCACAAACAGGAACACATCCTGCTGGACGATGCCGATGTTCTTGCGGACAGACTCCAGGGTCAGGTTCCGCAGGCTTTGGCCGTCGATGGTAATATCGCCGCCGTCCTCACCGAGCTGATAGAAATTGGGCAGCAGGTGGCACAGGGTCGTCTTGCCGCCACCGGAGGGGCCCACCAGTGCAAGCTTCTTGCCCTTTTCGATGTGGAGATCCACATTGTGGAGCACCTCGTCATTGCCCTCATAGGCATAGCTGACATTTTTGAATGCGATCTCACCCCGGACATTTCCCAGGGGCTTTGCGTCCGGCGCATCGCACTCCGGCGCCTCGTCCATCACCTCGCAGAAGCGCTTGAAGCCGCTGACGCCGTTCTGGAACTGCTCCATGAAGCCGATCAGGGTAGTCACCGGGTTGATGAACAGGTTGACGGACACAATAAAGGTGGAGTATTCTGCAAAATTGATCTTGCCGGCATAGAGGAACAGACCGCCGGCGATCAGGATAAACACATTGAAAATATCGGTGATGAAGGAAGTGGATGCGTGGAACTTGGCCATGGCGCTGTAGGCCTTGCGGGAAGCGCTCACGAAGGACTCATCGCCCTTTGCAAACTTTTCCATTTCCTTTTCCTGGTTGGTGTAGGCCTTGGTGACCCGGATGCCGGTGATGCTGCTTTCCACCGCGGCATTGATGATAGCGTTGGACTTGCGGCGCTCGGTGAAGGCTTCCTTCATAGCCTTGCGGTAATGGGTCGTCACTACGATCAGGATGGGCACACAGGCGAAAATGATCAGGGTCAGGATCCAGTTGATGGTCGCAAGGTAAGTAAAAGAAAGAATGATCATCACGGAGCTGATGAGAATGTTCTCAGGGCCGTGATGCGCCAGCTCTACCACCTCGAAAAGGTCGCTGGTGATGCGGGTCATGATCTTGCCGGTCTCGTTGTTGTCGTAGTACTTATAGGGCAAGCGCTGCAGATGGTTAAAGAGGTCTTTGCGCATCTGAGACTGCATCTTCACGCCGATAATGTGTCCGTAATACTGGACAAAGTACCGCAGGAACATCCGCAAAATATAGAGCACCAGCACGATCACACCGGCAATAATAATGTAGTTATACATTTTATTGGGGATATAATCCTGGAGCATTTTGTTGGTGACCACCGGGTACACCATACCCGTTACAGAGATCAAA
>JAZRZW010000129.1:0-5033 GCA_045601585.1 Faecousia sp.
GGAGCGGGTGACGAGGCTCGAACTCGCTACCTCCACCTTGGCAAGGTGGCGCTCTACCGGATGAGCTACACCCGCGGAACAAGAGGTATTATAGCAGAATTTCCGAATAAGTCAATAGCTTTTTCGAAAATTCTGCTATAATTTTTCTACTTATTACAGAGAGTCCTTGGAGTACCGGGAGAAGCCGTCGCCCAGTACCTGGTGTGCCTCCTGCACAATGATGAAAGCGTCAGGGTCAATGTCCACGACCAACTGCTTCAGGTTGGCAATCTGGTGGCGTTTCACAGCCGTCAGGATCACCTTGAATTCCTGATGGCTATAGCTGCCTTCCCCGTGGAGATAGGTGGCACCACGGTCCAGGTCTCTGGAAATGGCACCAACCACAGCTTCGTGGTGCTTGGTGATGATCAGGGCTACTTTGGTAAAGTCGAAACTGTAAACGACAGCATCAATAATTTTTCCGCAGAGGAAAATGGTGATACCGCTATAAAGTGTCAGGTTGATGTTTCGAAATACAATGCCGGTAAGGATAGCCACGCCTAAATCAAAGCAGCTGTTGATTACACCGATGGGTACATGCTGCCAGCGCTTTTTCAGCAGCCGGACAATGATATCCGAGCCGCCGGTACTGCTGCCGGTAGTAAACACCATACCCAGGCCCACACCGCAAATCACACCGCCGTAGATAGCGCACATCAGCGGATCCAGGCTTTTAGGTGGAGGGATCAGGGCGCAAATGTCAATGGCCAAAGAGGACAGCGCCATACCCAACAGAGAGCCGACAAAGAATTTTTTGCCGATCCGGAAACCGCCGACAATAAACAGCGGCAAGTTGATCAGCAGGGTGATGGTACCGACTGTGCCAAAACCTATCAGGTGCTGCAGTACCATTGCAAGACCGGAAATACCACCAACGTTCAAACCAGCAGGGCTCAGAAAAGTACTGAAGCCAAATCCGAACAGGAAACAGCCGAAGGTGATCTTAATGATATCCCAAATCAGATGCTTTGCTTTGTTCATACAAATTCCGCCTTATACGTCAAATGTAATTTGCTTTTCCTGCATATCCTCTTCCTTTAGCAGAGCGCCAGCGGTGGGGATGTTGCGGCTGCGATAGCGGCTCATGTTGGTGATGCCACTTTGTTCTGCGGCGCAGACGCCGGTCACCACAGCCTTTTTCTTCAGGGACATTACCGCAACACCGATGGTGTTACGGGTGGCCTTGGGAAGCAGCTGGGCAGTGGAAACGATGGCGGCGCGGCCATCGGAGGCATACAGTGCTACCTGCAGGTCCTTATCGATGGCGATGGCTTTTACCAGGGGGCTCTTGTCGGCGTATGCGCCGGTGAGCTTGCGCCGGTTGGTTTTGGTCTCGTAGGCGGAAAGGGGCACCTTTGCAGCCTTGCCGTTTTCGAAGAAGAACAGGATCATACCCTTATAATCCCCGGGGAAGATGACTTCCTTTACAGTCTCACCGGGTTCCATACCCAATTTCTGAGGAAGATAATCACCCAGCAGGGAAGCTTTGCCGTCTTCAAAATCAGACAGACGGGACTTGTAGCACTGGAACTGATCGGTGAATATCAGGATCTCTGCCCGGTTGGTAGTCTCTAGAGAGAAGGCCAGGCTGTCACCTTCCTTGAATTTCTGTTCTCCGGACATACGGAGACTCTGGGCGGTGATTTTCTTCAGATAGCCTTCCTTGGAGACAAAGACAGTTACTGGGTAATCCGGAATCTCCTCTTCTTCATCCTCGGCGGCGACGGTGTCAGCACCGTAAACGATCTCAGTCTTTCTGGGCTGGCCGAACTTTTCTGCCACCTGCTTGAGTTCGCCGATGATTACGTTCTTCAGGCGGCGGCTGCTCTTGAGTGTGTCGTTCAGGTCGGCAATTTCCTTTTCCAGATCGCTGATGGCGCGGGTCTGCTTGAGGATGTATTCTTTGTTAATGTTGCGCAGCTTGATTTCCGCAACATAATTTGCCTGGATCTCGTCGATGCCGAAGCCAATCATCAGGTTGGGGACAACTTCGCTTTCCAGTTCTGTTTCACGGATGATCTGGATGGCCTTGTCAATGTCCAGCAGGATCCGCTCCAGACCCTTCAGGAGGTGCAGGCGGTCTTCTTTCTTCTGGATCATATAGAACAGACGGCGCTTGACGCAATCGGTACGCCATGCAGTCCACTCTTCCAGGATCTCGCCAACACCCATCACCTTGGGCATACCGGCAATCAGCACATTAAAGTTGCAGGCGAAAGTGTCCTGCAGGGGAGTGAGTCGGAACAGTTTCTGCATCAGCTTTTCCGGCTCAGCGCCACGCTTGAGGTCGATGGTCAGCTTTAAGCCGCCCAGGTCGGTCTCGTCACGCATATCGTTGATCTCTTTGATTTTACCGGCCTTAATGAGATCTGCCACTTTATCCATGATCACCTCGCTGGTGGTGGAGTAGGGAATTTCATAGATCTCAATCAGGTTGCCTTCTTTGATATAGCGCCATTTTGCCCGGAGCTTAAAGCTGCCGCGGCCGTTCTGTTAGATCTCCCGGGTAACGGCTTCGTCGAACAGCAGTTCCGCGCCGGTGGAGAAATCCGGGCCGGGGAGGGTCTCCAGAATGTCGTGGTCGGGGTTGTTCATCAGAGCGATGGTGGTTTCACAGACTTCCTTCAGGTTGAAGGAGCAGATGTTGCTTGCCATACCCACCGCAATACCCTGGTTGGCGGAGACCAACACATTGGGGAAGGTGGTAGGCAGCAGGCTGGGCTCTTTGGTGGTGGCGTCGTAGTTGTCCACCATATCCACAGTGTCCAGGTCAATGTCCCGGAACAGCTCGGCGCTGAAAGCATCCAGCTTTGCCTCAGTATAACGGCAAGCGGCGTATGCCATATCCCGGGAGTAGACCTTACCGAAGTTACCCTTAGAGTCCACAAAAGGGTGGAGCAGGGATTCATTGCCCCGGGTCAGGCGCACCATGGTCTCGTAGATGGCGGCATCGCCGTGGGGGTTCAGTCGCATGGTCTGACCTACGATGTTTGCAGACTTGGTACGGCCGCCGTTGAGAAGGCCCATCTTGTACATAGTGTACAGGAGTTTTCTGTGGGAGGGCTTAAAACCGTCGATCTCAGGAATTGCGCGGGAAACGATGACCGACATTGCATAAGGCATATAATTGATCTCCAGTGTCTCGGAGATCGCTTGTTCGGTGGTGGAGCCGACCAGACCTACAATGTTGTCAGTGTTGATCTTTTTCTTCTGCTCCGGTTCTTTTTTCTTTCTTGCCATAGTGTGCCTCACTTAGGAAATATCGGCCATTTCCAAATACTTGGAGCCGTTTTCCGCGATAAAATTCTTTCGTTCGTTCAGTGCGTCGCCCAGCAGCACATCGAAGTAGTGGGCGGTGCGCTCAGCATCCTCGGGCATAACCTTGATGAGCCGACGGGTTTCCGGGTTCATGGTGGTCATCCACATCATTTCGGGGTCATTCTCGCCGAGGCCCTTGGAACGCTGAATGGTAACCTTCTTACCTTCCAGCTCTTTGAGAATCTTAGCTTTTTCGTACTCGTTGTATGCAAACCAGGTCTTGTCCTTGCAGTTGATCTCAAACAGGGGAGACTCTGCAATGTAGCCATAGCCATCCCGGACCAGGGTGGGGCAGAGGCGGTAGAGCATAGTCAGGATCAGGGTGCGGATCTGGAATCCGTCCACGTCTGCGTCGGTGCAGATAACCACCTTGTTCCAACGGAGGTTGTCGATATCAAAAGAGGATAGATCCTTTGCTTTCTTGCCCTGGATCTCAACACCGCAGCCCAGCACTTTCACCAGATCGGTGATGATGGGGGAGGCGAAGATTTTGTTGTAGTCAGCTTTCAGACAGTTCAGAATCTTACCACGGACAGGCATAATGCCCTGAAACTCTGCATCACGGCTCAGCTTAACGCTGCCCAATGCGGAGTCGCCCTCTACGATGTACAGCTCGCGGATGTTCACATCTTTGCTGCGGCAATCCACGAATTTCTGCACACGGTTAGCGATATCCACCTTGGCGCTAAGGTTCTTTTTGATGTTGGATTTGGTTTTTTCAGCACTTTCGCGAGCGCGCTTGTTGATCAGAATTTGCTCAGCGGCTCTGTCGGCCTCCTGCTTGTTTTCGATGAACCAGACCTGGAGCTTTTCTTTGAAGAAAGCGGTCATAGCTTCCTGGGTAAACTTTGAGTTCACAGACTTTTTGGTCTGGTTCTCAAAGCAGCCGATGGTGGAGAAGCAGTTTGTAACGATCACAAGGGCATCCTGAACATCCTGGAAAATGATCTTGCTCTCGTTTTTGGTGTACTTATTGGTGTCCCGGAGGTACTTGTCGAAAGCTGCCGCAAAAGCGGAGCGAACGGCGCGGTCGGGGCTTCCGCCGTATTCCAGCCAGGAGGAGTTGTGATAGTACTCGGTATGGTTGAGTTGCTTACTGAAGCAGAAAGAGGTTGTGATCTTCAGCTTCATTTCCGGGCGGTTTTCTGCGTCACGACCGCGGCGCTCAGCCTCCCAGTATACGGGCATAGTGAAGGCATTGTCGCCCACCAGTTCCTCGATATACTGCTTGATGCCGTCGCTGTAGCAGTATTCTTCTTCCTCGAAGTGCTTGCCAACCTGATTGCGGAACTTAAAAGTCACGCCTTTGTTTACGACAGCCTGGCGACGCAGCACATCCCGATAGTATTCCACGGGAATGTTGATGTCGGTGAACACCTGCTTGTCCGGACGCCAGTGGAATCGGGAACCGGTCTTGCGACCCCGGTCAGTGGGCTCTTTCTTCAGACCACCCTTGTTGCGGCCTTTTTCAAAATGAAGGTCGTAACGGAAGCCGCCTCTGCGAATGGTGGCATCGAAGAACTCGGAAGCGTACTGGGTGGCGCAGGAGCCCAGGCCGTTCAGGCCCAGAGAGTACTCATAGTTCTCGCCGTTTTCGCCGTACTTCCCGCCGGCATACATCTCGCAGAACACCAGCTCCCAGTTATAGCGCTTTTCCTTTTCATTGTAATTCACAG
>JAZRZW010000130.1:0-3464 GCA_045601585.1 Faecousia sp.
CGATGCGGTAGACGAAGCCGCAGCAAAATGCCCCGGTCTTAAGCATAAGATCCTGGTAAACGGCAGCCGGGAAGGCTGGCACGACTTTAACGAAGAATACGCCATCTTCAGCTCCCACTTTGCAAGAACCGAAGATGCTCCCTGCGGAAGCGACCCTATGCTGATGTTCTTCACCTCCGGCACCTCCGGCTACCCCAAGCTCACCGCACATAACTACAAGTACCCTCTGGGACACTTTATCACTGCAAAATACTGGCATCGGGTCCGTCCCGACGGCCTGCACCTAACCATTTCCGACACCGGCTGGGCCAAGTCCTCCTGGGGTAAGATCTACGGTCAGTGGCTGTGCGAGGCAGGTATTTTCGTCTACGACTTCGACCGCTTTGATGCAGAGAAGATCCTGCCGCTGTTTGCAAAGTATCAGATCACTACCTTCTGTGCACCGCCTACCATGTACCGGATGCTCATTAAACAGGATCTGAGCCAGTACGACCTGTCCTCCATCCAGCACGCTTCCACCGCAGGTGAAGCACTGAACCCGGAGGTCTTCCGTCAGTTTGAACTCTCCACGGGTCTGAAGATCATGGAGGGCTTCGGCCAGTCTGAAAGCACCCTGATCATCGGCAATCTCTCCGGCGACAGCCACAAATTCGGCGCTATGGGTAAACCTGTGCCGCTGTACAATGTCAAGCTCCTGGATGCAGAGGGCAACGAAGTTGCCACCGGTGAAAACGGTGAGATTTGTATTGACATCTCCAACGGTCTGCCCTGCGGTCTGGCCTATGCCTACGAGGGCAATCCCGAGATTACCGCAGAAACCTGGCGGGACGGCTTCTACCACACCGGCGACCTGGCCTGGAAGGACGAGGACGGCTTCTACTGGTATGTGGGCCGTGTGGACGATGTCATTAAGTCCTCCGGCTACCGAATCGGACCCTTCGAGATCGAAAATGTCATTATGGAGCTTCCCTACGTTCTGGAATGTGGCGTTTCTGCCGCTCCCGACGAGGTGCGTGGTCAGGTAGTCAAGGCCTCCATCGTGCTGGTTAAGGACTTTAAGGGTACCGGTCAACTCCGCAAGGAAATCCAGCACTATGTAAAACGCCGCACCGCTCCTTACAAGTATCCCAGAATCGTGGAATTCAAGGAATCCTTGCCCAAGACTGTCAGCGGCAAGATCATCAGAAAACAACTCTAATTATTATGTCATTGCCACACCGGTCTGCGGACCGGTTCGTGGTGACCGCGGTATGTTTTATGGAGCACAAACGATTAACATTATTTGCCGGACATTACGGCAGCGGAAAAACCAATATCGCCGTAAACTATGCCCTGCATTTAGCCAAGGAAGGGAAAAAGGTCTGCATCGCTGACCTGGACATTGTCAATCCCTATTTCCGCACCAAAGACAGTGCAAACATTTTGCAAAACGCCGGGGTGGAGCTGATCTCCCCCCAGTTCGCCAACACCAATGTGGATCTTCCGGCATTGCCGGCAGAGAGCTACCGTCTGGTGCAGGACAAAAACATCTACGGCATTATGGACATCGGCGGCGATGACCGGGGTGCTTATGCCTTGGGTCGTTACGCTCCCTTTATTAAGGAAGAAGACGACTACCGGATGGCCTTTGTAGCCAGCTGCTACCGACCCCTGACCCGGACGCCGGAAGATGCCCTCACTATTATGCGAGAGATCGAGGCAGCCTGTAATCTCCCCTTCACCTGCCTCATCAATAATTCTAATTTAGGCACCGAGACCACACCGGAAACGGTGCTCAAGTCCCAGGAATTTATCCGGGAACTTTCTGCAATTAGTGGGTTGCCAATTTTCCTGCAAACTGCTACAATAGAGGTTGTGAAAAATTTGGAGGATTCTGTTGAGAATCTTTTCCCCCTGCAGTTGCAGGAGAAATATTTTGATTTGCCCTCTCAGAAGCCGGGAAACCGACCTCTCTGGGGTTAAGGAGGAACATATACCATGGCAAAAGTTACATTTTTGACCGATCAGTGTAAGGGTTGCGGTCTTTGCGTCAATGCCTGCCCCAAGGGCTGCCTGGCCATCGCATCTGATAAGATCAACAAAAAAGGTTATTCTCCTGCGGTTATGATCCAGCCCGAAAAGTGCATTGGCTGTGCTTTCTGCGCAACTATGTGCCCGGACTGCGGCATCACCGTGGAAAAGTAAGGAGACGCATATTATGGCAGAAAGAGTACTGATGAAGGGCAACGAGGCCATCGCAGAAGCTGCGATCCGTGCCGGTTGCCGCCACTACTTCGGCTATCCCATCACTCCCCAGACGGAAATTGCCGCATATATGGCAAAGAAGCTGCCCAAGATCGGCGGCGTGTTCCTGCAGGCGGAAAGTGAGATTGCTTCCATCAACATGGTCTACGGTGCTGCCGCTACCGGCACCCGTGTTATGACCTCTTCCTCCAGCCCCGGAATTTCCCTGAAGGCTGAGGGTCTGAGCTACATTGCCGGCTCCGATGTGCCTGCACTGGTGGTCAATGTTCAGCGCGGCGGCCCCGGTCTGGGTGGCATTCAGCCCTCCCAGTCTGACTACTTCCAGGCTACCAAGGGCGGCGGTCACGGCGACTACCGGATGATCGTGCTGGCTCCTGCCTCTGTGCAGGAAATGGCAAGCCTGACCATCAAGGGCTTCAACCTGGCAGATAAATACCTGATGACGGCTATGATCCTGGCAGACGGCACCATCGGTCAGATGATGGAGCCTATCTCCTTCGAGGATGCCGAAATCGAGACCTATGAAAAGCCCTGGGCTCTCACCGGCACCAACTGTGAAAGAAAGCACAATGTCGTTAATTCTCTGTATCTGAAGGCCGATGAGCTGGAAAAGAAGAACTTTGAACGCTATGAGCGCTACAAGATCGTGGAAGAAAATGAGCCTATGTGGGAAGAATATATGATGGAGGACGCTGAGTACTGCGTCGTGGCATTTGGTATTGCTTCCCGAGTGGCTAAGAACGCAGTAGCCGCCGCAAGAGAAAAGGGCATTAAGGTTGGTCTGATCCGACCCATTACCCTGTGGCCCTTCCCCACCAAGGCTCTGAGAGCTGCTGCAGACAAGTGTAAGGCTTTCCTGTCTGTAGAGCTGAGTATGGGTCAGATGATTGAAGATATCCGCCTGGCAACCGAGTGCAAGCGCCCCGTTTCCCTGTGCAATCGCTGCGGCGGTATGATCCCCAGCCCCGATGAGGTGCTGGAAGCTATTTGCAAAATGCAGAAAGGAGAGTGCTAAGCTATGGCAACCGTATTTCAAAAACCCAAGAGCCTGACCGATGCGCCTCTCCACTACTGCCCCGGCTGCCCTCACGGCATTATCCACCGTCTGGTGGCAGAAGCCATTGACGAGCTGGGCATTGAGGGCAAGACCATCGGCGTTGCCCCCGTTGGCTGCGCGGTCATGGCTTATGATTATTTCGCCTGCGATATGATCGAAGCCG
>JAZRZW010000131.1:0-12212 GCA_045601585.1 Faecousia sp.
AGGGCATTCAGCCCATCGCTTTTGAAGATGCCGCATGGGCATACTGTGTCGGTGCTGCCATCGCTCTGAAGAAGGGTGCAGTTAAGGCTGCTGACGCCGCTGAGGCTATCGGCATCGGCCTGCAGGCGTTCTGCATTCCCGGCTCCGTCGCTGAAGACCGCAAGGTTGGTATCGGCCACGGCAACCTGGGCGCTATGCTGCTGCGCGACGAGACCAAGTGCTTCGCTTTCCTGGCTGGCCACGAGTCTTTTGCTGCTGCTGAAGGCGCTATCGGCATTGCCCGTTCCGCTAACAAGGCTCGTAAGGAGCCCCTGCGTGTTATCCTGAACGGCCTGGGCAAGGACGCTGCTCAGATCATTTCCCGTATCAACGGTTTCACCTATGTAAAGACCCAGTTCGACTACTATACCGGTGAGCTGAAGATCGTTGAGCGTATTCCTTACTCCAAGGGCGAGCGCGCTGCTGTTAATTGCTACGGCTGTGATGACGTTCGCGAAGGCGTTGCTGTTATGCGTTACGAGGGTGTTGACGTTTCCATCACCGGTAACTCCACTAACCCCACCCGCTTCCAGCATCCCGTTGCCGGCACCTACAAGAAGGAGTGCATGGAGACCGGTCGTAAGTACTTCTCCGTTGCTTCCGGTGGTGGCACTGGCCGTACCCTGCACCCCGACAACATGGCAGCAGGTCCTGCTTCTTACGGCATGACCGATACCATGGGCCGTATGCACGGTGACGCTCAGTTTGCTGGCTCTTCCTCCGTCCCTGCCCACGTGGAAATGATGGGCTTCCTGGGCGCAGGTAACAACCCCATGGTCGGCATGACCGTTTCCGTGGCTGTTGCTGTTGAAGAGGCTCTGAAGTAATATCTGTAAAAAGAACCCCAGTTCTTCGAACTGGGGTTCTTTTTATTTAAAATCCTTGCGGAAAAGGGTGTGGATCACATCGTCGAAGATGGTTTCCTGATAGCCTTTTACGCAGTGTGGGATCGTGCCGTTTTGCTGAAAACCTAGGGAACGCAGCAGAGCAAGAGATGCAATATTGGGAGTAAAGCATCGGGCGCTAACGCACGTAAGATTCTCGTTTTCAAAGAGATATGCGATCACAGCATGTAGGGATTCTTTCATGTATCCCTGCCGGGCGTAATCTTCCCGCAGATGGTAGGAAAGCTCCTTGGAAGCAACGCCGTAACGCAGGCTGTCCTCCTGAATACAGATCTCGCCGATCACTCTGCCGGTACTTTTCAGTTCCATCACCAGGGTGCCGTGATCGTCACGGGCAAAATGTTCTTGAATCTGCGCCAGGGTTTTGGGTGTCATAGCATTGTAGCGCATCACAAATTCGGAATTACAGAAGGAAAAGTAATCTTCTGCATCTCGGACTTCCGGATGCCGCAATATCAGCCGGGGTGTTTCTATTCTCATAATGAGTTCTCCAGAAGTTTTTTTGCCTTTCTGGCAACGATGATCTCTTCGTTGGTGTCTACTACGAAAATACGGACAGGAGAGCCGTCTTTGGAAATATCGTCGCCGCCCTTGGCAGTTTTGTTCTTTTCTTCATCCAGGCAAATGCCGAAGCATTCCAGGTTTTTCAGAGACATCCGGCGCACGGAATCACTGTTTCTGCCAATGCCACCGCCGAATACCACAGCATCCACACCGCCCATAGCAGCGGTGTAGGCGCCAATGTACTTTTTGATGCCGTAGGCGTAAGCCTTCACGGCGTTCAGGCAATCCTTGTTGCCGGCATCAGCAGCCTCCTGAATGTCCCGCAGGTCGTTAGAAACACCGCCGGACATACCGTACAAACCGCTCTTAGACTGAAGCATCGTTTTGACCTCACCCAGCTCCATGCCGCACTCTTCCACAAGATGGAAAATGATGTAGGGGTCCATATCGCCGATACGGTTGTTCTGCAGAACGCCGCATTGCAGGCCCATACCCATAGTGGTGTCGATGCTGATGCCGTACTTCACAGCGCACAGACTGCCGCTGCCGCCCAGATGGCAGCATACAATCTTCAGATTCTTGCGGCCCATCTTTTCTGCGGTCCAGGTGGAAAGATACTCAAGAGATGCGCCGTGGAAGCCGTAGCGGCGAATTGCGTGTTTTTTGCTCAGCTCTAGGGGGATGGGGTAGAGGTAGGCTTCTGCCGGCATATCCTTATGGAAAGCGGTCTCAAAAGAGCCGATCATAGGGGTCTGGGGCATAATTGCCCGAAACTGACGGATGGCGGCGATATAGGGAGGATTGTGAGCAGGTGCAACGGAGTTGAAATCCGCCATTGCCTGCAGCACATCATCTGTCAGATACTGCACACCAGTCACGCCCTTAGCGTGGACGACCTTGAAGCCGACACAGGAGATCTCATCCGTAGAGGAGATCACACCGTCCATTAAATGGGTAAGCATTTTGCTGATGGCCTCGCCGTGGGTGGGGAATACCGCGTCCTCCCGGAGCGCTGCGCCGGTCAGATGATTTTTATGATAGAAACTGCTCTTGGCTGCGCCAACACGCTCAGCGCCGCCGGAAGCCAAAACAGCTTCGTTGTGATTCATATCGAAAAGTTGGTATTTCAGAGAAGTGCTGCCAACATTGCAAATGAGAATATTCATAGTATGTAACTCCTTTTAGATTGCGTCTACTTCCACAACGGTCAGTAGTTTTTCCTGTACTGTAAACCGGATGTCAAACCCTGCAAAGGGCAGGCCGTAGATTCGGTCAGGATCTCGCTGATAGGAAGGCCGTGGGTCATGAGACAGAACGCCGATAGCGGCGGATCGCTTGTCCTCAGGCAGTTGGTTCAGTAATTCCTGGGGAAAGTCCACATTCAGAAGGAAATCCTCTGCCCGGTCCGTAAAACCACCGGTAGCCTCGGGGTGACTGTCGCCATAGGGGATGTAGGGTTTAATATCAAAAATTGGGGTGCCGTCCATCAGGTCAGCACCGGCAACATGAAGCACCGTGCCGTATTCCTTGGTGTGTTCCACGCCCACCAGTCGCACGCTGGAAAGGCCTAAATGGTTGGGGCGGAAAGGGGAACGGGTTGCGAAAACCCCAAGGCGGGTGTTGCCTCCCAAGCGAGGCGGACGCACTGTGGGAGACCAATCCTTGCGTATGGCTTCAGAAAATTGCCAGATCAGCCAAATATGGGAGAATTCATCAATGCCTCGCAGGGCATCATCGTTGCGATATTCCGGCTCAAAGATCACCGTGGAGACTAATTCATCCACAAGACCGCTCTGCCGGGGGATGCCAAACTTGGAAGGAAAATCGCTTTTCATTCTGGCAATCACAGAGATTGATACATCCTGCATAACCATCCGCCTTTCTAAAACTTCTCTTAATAGAATACCATATCTGTCAAGAAAATAAAAGCAGGATCGCAAAACGCGATCCTGCGATTATGTTAGTGAGCGTTCAGCCACTCCTCAGCCTTAGCCTTGCCCATGCGCTTGATGTCCTCGTTAGCGTAGGGAGACTCCTCGCCGCCGTTGACATACAGGAAGTACAGACCCTCGGGAGTCTGGAACAGAATCTCCTCATAGCCGGCGGGGTCGCCGTAAGTACCGTAGATGCACTTCTTGATCAGGGTAGCGTTTTCGCTGTCGTATTCCTTTTTGCAAATGATCTTCTTCATTTTGCGTCCTCCTTTCCAACAAACTAATAGCATTATACAACTTTTTTCTGTAAAATCAAGAAAAATATGTTGGGAATAAGGGACAATTATGATATAGTCTAATGAGAGGTGGAACTATGAAAGATTTTCCTGTGTTTACAACAGCAAACGGCGTGGCGGGATTGACGCTGCAGGAGATCCCTTATAATCGGAAGGCCTATATTACTATTCACGATACCGGTGATTTGCCTGCGCTTTTGCAGGAATGTGCAGGTTTTTGTAAGATGGCAGGTGCGCAGGAGATTTATGCCTGCAATCATCTCGGGCTTTCTGGGTATCCGGTTTATACGCAGGTTCTTGAGATGGAGCGGATTTTTCCATCCTTGCCCAGTACAGATGCGCGTGCAGTGCCGGTTACGAATGAAACGCAGAATCAGTTTCAGGAGATATACAACCGGAAGATGGCAAAAGTTCCCGCTGCAAAATATCTGACCGCAAATCGGATGCAGTCGCTGTTGCGGGAGGGGAGCTGCTATTTTATCTATAAGAATGATATCCTGCAGGGAATCGGTATCGCTGCTGACGGTGTGATATATGCTGTTGCATCCTTGCAGCCCGGGGCTGGTCCGGACCTGGTTTTGACCCTTTGTAAGACCCTGTTGGCAAATCGGGTTAGCTTAGAGGTGGCAGACAGTAACCGTAAGGCGCTGCAGCTTTATGAGCGGCTGGGCTTCGCAGTTGTTGATGTCAAAAATATATGGTATGAAATTTATTGATGTAATGGAAAAATACTTGACACGGGAGAGTGAATGTGTTATAATCCCTCAGGTGTCAAGAGATAATCCTTGACAGGAGGTGCTGTATGGACGCAACGCAGATGATTTTGCTGTATGATTACTATGGCGAATTGCTCACAACGCGCCAGCAGGAATGCTTCGAGCTGCGTTACAATCAGGCCCTTTCCCTTGGTGAGATTGGCCAGGAACTGGGCATCAGCCGCCAGGGTGTGTATGATAATTTGTCTCGGACAGAGGCGCTGCTCCAGCGTATGGAGGAAAAGACCGGCTGTGTTCGCCGGGATCTGCAGTGCAGAATGGCAGCCCAGAAGATTGCAAAGGCTGCAGAGAAACTGTCCTGTAATAATGACCCCAAGGTTGTGGATCTTGCTAAGCAGATCCTGCAGGCAGTTGGGGGACTTGAGGAGTAAATATGGCATTTGAAGCATTGACTGAAAAGATTTCTGCTGCCTTCAAAAAGCTTAGGGGCAAAGGCCGCCTGAAGGAATCCGATGTAAAGGAAGCAATGCGTGAGATCCGCATGGCGCTTCTGGAAGCGGATGTAAGCTATAAGGTTTGTAAGGATTTCACCAAGTCCGTCACCGAGCGTTGCATCGGCTCTGACGTGTTGGAATCTCTGACTCCCGCCCAGATGATCGTCAAGATCGTTGACGAAGAACTCACAAAGTTGATGGGCAGCGAGGTAAAGCACATTACCACCAACCCTAACGGTCCTACCGTTGTAATGTTGGTTGGTTTGCAGGGTGCAGGTAAGACTACCAACGGCAGCAAGCTGGCCGGACTTATGAAGCGCCAGGGCAAGCACCCTCTGCTGGTAGCATGTGACATCTACCGTCCCGCAGCTATTCAGCAGTTGAAGGTTTGCGGTGAAAAGTTGGATATCCCCGTGTTTGAAGAGGGCACTGCCGATCCTGTGAAGATCGCAAAGGACGCGGTTTTGTATGCCTGTCAGCACGGCCACGATATGGTGTTCCTGGGTACCGCCGGTCGTCTGCACATTGATGAAGTTCTTATGGAAGAGCTGAAGAACATCAAAGCAGCAGTGAAGCCCGACGAGATCATGCTGGTTGTGGACGCAATGACCGGTCAGGATGCTGTAAATGCCGCACAGAATTTCCACGAGTTGCTGGATATCGATTCTGTGATGCTCAGTAAGCTGGATGGCGGTGCCAGAGGCGGTGCGGCTCTTTCCGTCCGTGCCATCACCGGTAAGCCTATCAAGTTTGCCGGTATCGGAGAAAAGCTGGAGGACATCGAACCCTTCCATCCGGACCGTATGGCTTCCCGGATCCTGGGTATGGGCGATGTGCTGAGCCTGATCGAGAAGGCAGAGAAGGCCTTTGATGAGAAGCAGGCAGCCAAGCTGGAAGAGCGACTGAAAGCCAATCGCTTTACTTTGCAGGATTTCTACGATCAGATGGTACAGTTGAAATCTATGGGTTCTGTGCAGGATTTGCTGGCAAGTATGCCCGGCGGCGGAAAGCTGAAGAACCTGCAGGTGGATGAAAAGGCAATGGGTCGCACAGAAGCGATCATTCTGTCTATGACACCCTATGAGAGGGAGAACCCCAACATCATCGGCGGCAGCCGCAAGAAGCGTATCGCAGCCGGTGCCGGTGTCAAGGTAGAGGATGTAAACCGATTGCTCAAATCTTTTGATCAAATGAAGTCCATGATCAAGCAGTTCTCCGGCCCCGGTGCCGGTAAGAAGATGAAGCGGATGAGCCGTATGGGAGGTTTCCCCGGTTTTCCCGGCTTCTGAATCAGTTCGTTAAAAGCAAAACGCTTTGCGATATAGAAATGACAAATTTTTGGAGGTGAAACCAAATGGTTAAGATCAGACTGAGAAGAATGGGTGCTAAGAAGGCTCCTTTCTACCGTATTGTTGTTGCTGACTCCCGTAGCCCCCGTGATGGCCGCTGCATCGAGGAGATCGGTACCTACAACCCCATGAGCGAGCAGGCTGCTATCACTGTTGATGCAGAGAAGGCACAGAATTGGATCAAGAACGGCGCACAGCCCACTGATACTGTTCGTGGTCTGCTGAAGAAGGCTGGCGTACTGTAATACCCGAAGGAGTTGCACCATGAAAGAACTTTTGCTGTATATGGCAAAGAACTTGGTGGACGATCCTGATGCAGTGAGCGTAACCGAAGTACCTTCCGAAGAGGGTAAGGTTCTGGAGCTGCGTGTTGCCCCCGGCGACATGGGTAAGGTCATCGGCCGCCAGGGACGAATCGCAAAAGAGATTCGCACAATTGTAAAGACCGTTGCACAGCGCACCGGCGAAAAAATCACGGTGGATATCGTGGATTGAACGAGTATGCGTGACGCCCCGGCGCCACGCATTTCTCGTTATTGGGAGGAAATAGTATGAAACTCCAATATTTGCAGGCAGGCGAGATCGTTAATGTCCACGGTATTCGTGGCGAAGTGAAGGTGCTGCCCTGGGTAGATAGCCCTGAATTTTTGTGTGAGTTTTCCCGTGTGAGAATCAATGGGAAGGACTATAAGGTAACTCTCTGCCGCGTCCAAAAGACTTGCAATCTGATGAAGTTGCAGGGTGTGGATACTGTTGAGGATGCCCAGCTGTTGCGGGGAAAGACTGTGGAGGTATATCGCGAGGATGCCCCTGGGGACCTGATTTTCGCAGATGAGCTGCTGGCTATGGAAGTCTATGCAGACGGCGAGCAGATCGGCAAGATCATCGATGTGCTGGACTATCCCGGCAACAAGGTCTATGTGGTAAAGGGTAAGCAGGAGTATATGATCCCTGCTGTTAAGGCTTTTATTCTCTCTACAGACCTGGATGCCAACCGTATGGAAGTGCGCCTGATCGAAGGGATGGCAACAAATGAGAATTGATGTTATGACCCTGTTTCCTGAGTCTCTGACCGATGTACTGGCAGACAGCATTTTAGGTCGGGCCCAGGAGCGTGGCTTTATTCATATTGAGGCCCATCAGATCCGGGATTACACTGCCAACAAGCAGTGTCAGGTGGACGATTATCCCTACGGCGGCGGCCGTGGTGCAGTGATGCAGGCAGATCCATTGTACCGTTGTTGGGAAGCGATTTGCGACAAGGCATCCGGACCGGTGCATACTGTGTATATGTCTCCCTGCGGTAAGACATTTACGCAGAAAGATGCGATCCGTCTCAGCAAGATGGAGAATCTGATCCTGGTCTGCGGTCACTATGAGGGTATCGACCAGCGTTTTATCGACGAGTGCGTGGATGAGGAGATCTCCCTGGGAGACTTTGTTCTGACCGGCGGTGAGATCGCAGCGATGGCTGTCACCGATGCTGTGTGCCGCATGGTGCCCGGGGTGTTGGCAGATCCGGAGTGCTTTGAGGATGAGAGTCACTACAGCGGAATGCTGGAATATCCCCAGTACAGTCGTCCGGCGGTGTGGCATGGCAGACAGGTACCTCAGATCCTACTTTCCGGCAACCACGAAAAGGTTGCCCAGTGGCGCCGTAAGCAATCCATTATCCGCACTCGGGAACCCCGCCCGGATATGTATGAAAAACTGGATCTTTCCTCCAAGAAAGACCAAAGGCTTTTGAAAGAAATTGAAGAGGAAACCCGGAGTGACTGATCACTCCGGGTTTTAATTATTGCGTTTTTACTTTTCGCTTTGTGGGTAGCTGGGAGACGATGACGGCTGCGAACACCAGTACGCAACCGGTGATCTCAAATTCGGTCAATCGCTCGTGGAGAACAATGCAGCCTGCCAGCACGGCAAACACGGATTCCAGACTCATAATGAGAGATGCCACGGAAGGCTCCAGGTCCTTTTGACCAATGATCTGAAGGGTATAGGACATGCCCATAGACAGACAACCGGCGTAAGCGATGGGTAAAATAGCTTCCCAAATACCGGCCCAGGTGGGTGTTTCGAAAATCGCCATAGGAATGCAGGTAAGAACAGCACAGACAAATGCCTGAATCATGCTCAGCCGAATGGCGTCCACCGCGTTTGCAAAATGATCCACTACGGTGATTTGCAGGGCAAATGCAACGGCGCAACCCAATAACAGCAAATCACTTTTGTTGATGGAATCCATGCCGACGCAGCTGAGAAAATACAGACCTGCTACGGCTAACGCAACACTGACGGGAATGGTCCAGGTAGGTTTGCGCTTGAGAAACAGACCGATGATCGGAACAAATACGATGTACATTGCAGTGAGAAAGGCACTCTTACCGGCATCGGTATCCACAAGGCCTACCTGCTGCAAATTGCAGGCAAGAAATAGGGGGACGCCGCAAAGCAGACCGGCTTTCCACAGCTGTTTATCTTTCCATCTTCCCCAGTAGGTAGCTTGATCCTTTTTCTTACGGTCAGAGATAAGGCTGATAGGCAGCAGGACAACGAGTGCCAGGAAGCATCTTGAAACCTGGAATGTATAGGGGCCAATATGATCCATACCCATCCGTTGCGCCACAAAGGCAGAACCCCAAATAGTGGTCGCCAGCAGTAGGATAATGGTACCTTTTAGTTTTTTATTCATAAACATCACCGAGAGCTAATGTAACATATTTTTCCGATAATTACAAGCGGCACTTTGTTTTTCCTTCGGGATGTGATATAATAATAAAAATCACCTTATGGAGGTTGTGTTATGGAAAAAATCAGAAAGCGCAGGGAGATCCCTGTTGAGGATACCTGGGC
Source organism: Faecousia sp. (assembly GCA_045601585.1). Lineage (GTDB taxonomy): Bacteria > Bacillota > Clostridia > Oscillospirales > Oscillospiraceae > Faecousia. Next base: position 9,094 of record JAZRZW010000131.1, read on the forward strand.
GATTGAAGATCTTTATGCGACGGATGCTGCCTGGGAAGCAGAGATGACGACCTTGCAGGAAGATCAGAATATTTTAGCATCCTATGAAGGCAAATTGGGCAGTGATCCGGCTGCGCTGTTGGGTTATTTGGAGAATATGGAGCGGGTGAACGCAAAGGCTGAGCTCCTGGCCAACTACTGTATGCGCAAAGCCGATGTGGATACCAGAGACCCGGTCTATCAGGGTATGGTGGGTAAGTTTATGAGCGTGATCGTGGCCCTTAGCGCAGCGACCAGCTTTGAAACCCCTGAAATTGTTGCAATTTCCGAAGAGACCTTGAATGGCTTTTATACCGCTTGTCCCGGCTTGGAGCGCTACCGTCGGTATCTTACCGATGCCCGCCGCCTCAAGGATCATATTCTCTCCATCGGGGAGGAAAAGCTTTTGGCATCCGCCGGTGAGATGGCGCAGACTCCCGATAATGTTTATGGTATGTTTGCCGATGCTGACCTGACTTTCCCGGATGCGCTGGATGCAGACGGCGTTGCCCATCCCATCAGTCAGGGAACCTTTGTGGCCTGCGAGGAGAGCACAGACCGATTGCTGCGTAAGAATGCATATGAGAGCATGTATCACAGCTTTGCGAAGTTTAAGAATACTGCAGCGGGCTTGCTGAACGGCCAGAATAAGCAGCTGAAATTCTTTGCCGAGGCAAGAAAGTACAATAACGCTTTCGAAGCATCCCTGGCCAGAACCAATGTGCCCACTGATGTATATCTGAACCTGATCCAGGCGGTTCACAATAATTTTGACAAGATGCATCGCTATGTCCGCCTGCGCAAGAAGATCCTGGGCGTGGATAAGCTTCATTTCTACGATATTTATACACCTTTGGTGCAGGATGTAGACAGAAAGATTCCTTTTGCTGAGGCAAAGCAGACTGTTTATGATTCTCTGGCACCTCTGGGCGACGAGTACCGCAAGATTCTGAAGGAAGGCTTTGACAACCGTTGGATCGATGTGTATGAAAATGAGGGCAAGCGTAGCGGTGCTTATTCTGCTGGTGCAGCCGTGCATCCCTATGTACTGCTGAATTACAGTGGTACTCTGGACAGTCAGTTCACCCTGGCTCATGAGATGGGTCACGCACTGCATTCCTATCTGTCTAATAAGAATCAAAATCCTGTAGATGCAGATTATGTGATCTTTGTGGCAGGGGTGGCATTCACCTGCAATGAGGCATTGCTGGTGGAATACCTGCTCAATAAGACCACCGATAAGAAGGAAAGAGCCTACCTGATCAATCACTTCCTGGAGCAGTTTAAAGGCACGATTTACCGCCAGACCATGTTTGCGGAATTTGAACTGAACATCGGCAAGCTGGTTCAGGAAGGTCAGACGCTGACTGCAGATGTACTGTGCCAGGAATACCGCCGTCTCAATGAGATGTACTTTGGTCCGGATATGGAAGTGGACGATGAGATCGCAATGGAGTGGGCGAGAATTCCCCATTTCTACTACAACTACTATGTGTTCCAGTATGCTACCGGCTATTCTGCTGCGATCGCACTTTCCCGCCGCATTCTGAATGAGGGCGAGCCTGCTGTGAAGGATTACCTGAACTTCCTCTCCGGTGGCTGTTCCAAGAGCCCTGTGGATCTGCTCAAAGGCGCAGGTGTGGATATGTCCGGTCCTGAGCCTGTGAACCAGGCACTGGCGCTGTTTGGCGAATTGCTGGATGAAATGGAGGCGCTGGTCGATGGGTGAGATCGATATTTATCTGCCGACGCTCCACAGCTTTGCGATGAATAATATTTTCACCGGCTCCTGCGGCAAAATGCGTTTTCGTATTGCCCCCAGTGTGGTAAAAAAGAGTCAGAAAGAAGTGGATATGGAGCAGAGCCTGATGGTGGCTGAGGTCTGGCACGGAGAGCTGTGTTATGAGAAAAGCACTATGGAGACAAAGGCTGAGTTTCCTATGTCCGAACAGGGCCGTGCGGATTTAAAGAAATGGTTGGAAAATCAGGTGTGATTTTAGGAAAATCATTGACAAATCCGGGTTTTATGGTACAATAATGCCAATAAGTAAAGCAATGCGAAAGCCAATCAGCAAAAGACAGCATTTAGCGAGAGGGAAATGGTGAAAGCCCTTTGCGTCTTACCTGAGAGCCACTTTCGGGCAGCGCGGGATGACCGGGACGGGAGCTCCCGTTACAGAGTGTCTAAGATGTCCCTTCGGGGATGAATTAGGGTGGTACCGCGATTTTCGTCGCCCCTATTTTTAGGGGCAACGTTTTATTTTTTTGTATTTTATTATGGAGGTTAATTCCAATGGCTAAGAAAGCATATGGCGTAAACGAGCTGCGTGAGATGTTCCTTTCCTTTTTTGAGAGTAAGGATCACCTGCGTCTGCCCAGTTTCTCCCTGATCCCTCAGAATGATGCATCTCTGCTGCTGATCAACTCCGGCATGGCACCTATGAAGCCCTACTTTAAGGGTGAGGTAGAGCCTCCCCGCCGCAGAGTCTGCACCTGCCAGAAGTGCATCCGTACCGGTGATATTGAGAACATCGGTAAGACTGCCCGCCACGGCACCTATTTCGAGATGCTGGGCAACTTCTCTTTTGGTGACTACTTTAAGCGTGAGGCGATTGCCTGGTCCTGGGAGTTCCTGACCAAGGTGGTGGGCCTGGAAGCGGATCGCCTGTATCCCTCTATCTACGAAAACGATGAAGAGGCTTTCGAGATCTGGAATAAGGAGATCGGCATTCCTGCAGAGAAGATCTTCCGTTTTGGTAAGGCTGATAACTTCTGGGAGCATGGCTCCGGTCCTTGCGGTCCCTGCAGTGAGATCTACTATGACCGGGGTGAGAAGTACGGCTGCGGCAGCCCCGACTGTAAGGTGGGTTGCGAGTGCGACCGCTTTATGGAAGTTTGGAACAATGTGTTCTCCCAGTTCGACAACGACGGCCAGGGTAACTACACTGAGCTGGCTCAGAAGAATATCGACACCGGTATGGGTCTGGAGCGTCTGGCTGTGGTATGCCAGGATGTGGACAGCCTGTTCGATGTGGACACCGTAATGAATATCACCAACCATGTAACTGCCATTACCGGTGCTTCCTATGGTCAGAGCACCA
>JAZRZW010000132.1:0-2703 GCA_045601585.1 Faecousia sp.
ACGCTTTACGACAGGTCTCCACACTGCCGCACCGTGAGTCTAACGGAAATATCCTCCTTTTTTTAATGCCGCACAATTGTATTAAGTGGAGTACACTTGTGAGACAATAATGAAAAAATTATATATCTGTCTTCACCGAAGTCCAGTAAACAAGTTCAAGCAGAGATATGATTACTTAACTTTAGGCAGGGATGCTGCAGCCACTGCCTGGCCAACACGGCGCATCTTCTCATCAGGCAGAGTGACGCAGCACTTTGCAGCCAGTTCGGGATATTCATCAGCCAAAATCTCGTTTGTAACACGCAGAATGGTATCGCCGCCCTTACCGGACATAACGCGGCCCATCAGCATGATGTAGTCCAGGTCGTAGAACTGGGAGTACAGAACCACAGTGTAACCGAAGTAAGCACCGATGGTCTCAAAGATGGCCTGTGCTTTGGGATCGTCAGCTTCCATCAGCTTCTGAACAGCCTTCAGCTTTTCAGCCAGGGACAGGCTCTCGTCCAGCTCAATACCTGCAGCGGGGCACAGCTTGATAACTGCGTCCTGAGAGAAGTACTTGCAGCCAACGCCGAAGTCCAGGGACCACTCGTCCTGCATTGCGGTAGTCTGCAGGTCAACGGGAGCAAATGCCAGCTCGTTGATCCAGCCCAAAACGTTCTTGTCGGCATCAACATAGCCAACAGCCTCGGAGGTGCCCATTGCCAGACCCATCATCTTGCCCTTGCCCAGACCCATTGCGCCTGCCAGAGCGGAAACATCACCGTCGTTGGCAACCACCAGGGGCACATCGCCGATAGCTGCAGCTGCGCGGGTGTAGATGGTCTTGACCTTATCCCAGTTATCCCGGGGAACTTTGATGAACAGGGATGCAACGCGGGGTTCGTTGTCGATGAAGTCGCCGGCAGAAGAAACACCGATAGCATCAACCCTGGGCATCTTGGAGGCAGCAGTCTTGAATGCTTCCAGAATATGCTCGTAGTGGTAATCGGGATCCTCATTCAGCTTGGGGAACCAAATAACCTCTTCAGAGTAAACGCACTCACCGTCGATAACAGCGGAGACCTTACGGTCAGATCCACCTGCGTCGAAGCCAATGCGGCAGCCATCCATGTGACCACCCATAGGAACTGCGGTCTCGTTGGCAGCGGGGCACTCAGACAGAGGCAGATCGATGATCTCCAGAGTCTTTTCATACAGCTGCTCAACAAAGGTGAAGTCGAACTCACGCTCGCCGCCGATCTTATAAGCTGCCTGCAGCTTCTTGGCCAGATCTGAGCAGCCGCAGATGAAGACCTTAAAGCCGCCGATGGACCACAGCAGGAACTTTACATAGCGCTCAACATAGCGGTAGTCGGCCTCAGCCATTTCGGCAGTGCCGTGAATAAAAGTCTTGTGGACAGAAACCTGACCATTGTCACGCTCTACAGCGATGGCGATGGGGGTCTTTGCGTCCTTCAGATACGCAGCACGCCAAACACCGAAAGGGATGAAAGTGGAATCCAGTTTAGGGGCATGCTTCATATTATAATTAATGCCTAAGTACTGCATTGTTATGTCCTCCTGTTTCATTTTGCCAGTTGCTTGTCATATCCCATTTCCACGAGGGTGTGGAAAGCCTCCCAGGCTTCCTGGGGAATATGCTGGGGCAACTGATAGCCCAGTTTTGCATACAGGTCCATTCTTTGGAAATCCCCCACGATCACAGAAACGGAAGCATTGGGACTGACGCCCTGCCGGCTGGCTGCTTCCAGATACTTGGGAATGGTTACCTGGGGAGAGGTGACACGAAAATCGTTCTCGGGCCAGTAGACGCCCATAGCCGCTTTAATCCGCCGCTCCATAAAGGGCTGGTGGACACCCAAAATACGCCCGTGTGGCAAATCAAGGGTTTCCAGGCGGTTACGGGTAAAGAGGATGTTCTCTTTGGTATTCGTGGAATCCGGTTCCAGGATGATATCTTCCTGCGGAACGCCACATTCCATTGCCACTTTTGCAAAGCGCACCGCTTCCGGTTCCGGAAGCAGCCCCTCAGTATTGCGGCCCAAACCGCCGGTAAACAGTACTTTCGGAGCAAACCCCTCATGGTAAAGTTCTGCTGCACGGCGGGCAATGTCGGTGTTGAAATTGCCGAATCCAACAATACACTCGGCTTTCTCCAAAGGTTCATTCAGGCACAGGTAATCCCAAATCACCTGTAACGGTTTCATAAAATCCATAGTCTTTGGGAAAAAGCCGCCGTGGGTTCGCGGCGGCTTTCTTAGATTCTTTTAGCAGTACTTCTTCAGAGCTGCCTGGATCATTTCCACACACTCGTCAGCGATTGCGTAGTCAGACTCAATCAGTTCAGCCAGAGGTGCACGGACGGAGCCACAGTCGGGGCAGCCCATCTTGCGCAGGATCTCCTTGATCATGCCATACATGTTGCCATGACCGGAGCACATCTTGTAGATGATACGGCAGCAGTCGTTCTGCAGCTGCTGTGCAGTTGCCAGGTCGCCTTCCTTCACCAGGTTGTACAGTTTCACATACAGCTGGGGCATAGCGCCGTAGGTTCCACCGATGCCGCCGATCGCGCCCATAACCAGGCCGGAGATCAGCTGCTCATCGGGACCGTTGAAGACGATAGCACCCTCATCCTTCCACATCTGGATGTCCTGAACAGGCATAGAGGAGTTCTTAACACCAATGACCCGGGGATTC
>JAZRZW010000133.1:0-1944 GCA_045601585.1 Faecousia sp.
ACAACTCAAATATGGTTTAATGAAGCTGCTAGACACCATAAACCAAAGGAGAGTTGTTCCCTGTGAAAGATATTATAGCAAGAGAGATTGCAAAGCTCAAGAGTGAGATTGAAAAATTCTTTGAAAAGGACGAAGTAGGTCTGGATGTGGCAGAGGTTTACTTCACGCAACGGATTGGCGAGACTGTCCGAGGACTGCTGACAGCCTGCTATGAGCAGAAGGACGCAGAGTTGCTTGCGGACAAAGCCAGACGCAAAGAAGCCGGTCTGGTGGTAGAGCGGCGCGGAGATGCAAGACAGGTGGTAACACAGTTAGGTGTGGTCAGTTATCACCGTACATACTACGCCAGCCACAACGGCGGATACTGCTATCCCATTGACCAGGTGGTTGGCCTGGAGTCCTATCAGCGGGTTAGTAGCGGTGTGGGTTTAGGATTGGTAGAAAGCGCCCGGGAGATGTCCTATGCCAAGGCCAGCCGGGTAATAACCGGAGGACTGGTAACCAAACAGACCGTGATGCGAAAGATCCGAGAGGCCGTCCCGGCGGTGGAGCCGGTGGTGCGGCAAAAAATATCCGTTCTTCATGTAGATGCAGATGAGGATCATGTAAAGCTGCAGACCGGAGACAGCCGGATTGTTCCTCTTGTTAGTGTCTATGAGGGAATTGAACGAAACGGCAAGCGCGGTGTGTGTAAAAACGTGTTCCATTGTTCTGAATTTGGCAAGAAAACGGAAGATTTATGGGAAGAAGTGCTGACGGAGATGGAACGGCGGTACGATCTGACGAATACAAAGATCTATCTGCATGGTGACGGTGCGCCCTGGATCAAAGCCGGCCTGGAGTGGCTGCCCAACAGCGTATTTGTCCTTGACCGTTATCATGTTAACAAGGCACTAAAGGGTGCAGTCAGCGGCATTGAGCGGAAAAGCGGATGCCAGTACGAATATCATCTTCGTCAAGCGCTGAATGAGGGTGACCAGGACTATTTCCGTTCTGTCCGTGACAGTCTGCTTGCCCGGTGGCCGGAGCGGAAGAAGACGATCCTGGAAAACAGCAATTATCTACTGGATCACTTTGAGGCGATCCATATCTATAACACTGACTCAGAGGCAAGAAAAGGCGGTGCAACGGAACCCCATGTGAGCCATGTGTTGTCCAGTCGATTGAGCAGCAGACCTATGGGTTGGAGCGCAAAAACCTTAAAGAAGTTCGTGCCCATTTTGGCGGCGGGACAATGCACCTTCCAACAACCGCAGCCATTGGCCGGGATTGCGCTCAAGACAGCAAAGCTGCACAAAAAAGCTGCCGTCACAAAGGTAAGCGAACATTCATTGGGATTGCCGCATCCGGATATGGTGGCATCCATGCCCGCAAAATCCGGAAAGGTTACTCCGCTGTACCGACTGCTGAACAGTCTGAATAAATAGAAGCCGGCGACAGCCCCCTTGCCCTCCACACTGCACAGATGTCAGTGGGTGTCAAGGACGGCATGCCGCTTGTATAATCCTTGACGCCAGCTGGCAGCTGTGCTACCTGTTTTGAGTCGTTCAAAAAAATCCTACAACAACTTGACACCGTCTTACAATAATATTAGAATTGCCAAAACCGTTCTTTTATGTTATAATCCTTACAACACCTTATGAAAGCGCAGGGATTCTATGTCTGTTTCGTTGTTGCCCAAGATGATTGCAGAGGCGTTGCCGGAGATCACGGTGCCGTTTTTGCAAGAAAAGGGAATTCGGTTGCTGATGTTGGATTTTGATAACACCGTTGTGCCCTATACACGGGATATCCCCGATGAAAAAATGCTTGCCTGGCTTCGCATGATGCAAGCATCATCCATTCAGATTTGTGTGGTATCCAACAGTAAGCGGGATAGAGTGCGTATTTTCTGCAAGCAATATGGGATTCCCTGTGTGACTCATGCAAAGAAACCCTTTCCTA
>JAZRZW010000134.1:0-2469 GCA_045601585.1 Faecousia sp.
ATCATCCACCGTCTGGTGGCGGAGGTTTTGGACGAACTGGGCATCGAGGGTCGCGCCATCGGCATCGCCCCTGTGGGTTGCGCCGTTATGGCTTACGACTACTTCACCTGCGATATGATCGAGGCCGCCCACGGCCGCGCCCCTGCGGTTGCCACGGGCGTCAGGCGCTCCAACCCCGAGAAGAACATCGTCTTCACCTATCAGGGTGACGGCGACCTGGCTTCCATCGGTATGGCCGAAACCGTCCACGCCGCTGCCAGAAACGAAAACATCACCATCATCTTCGTTAACAATGCCATTTACCGTATGACCGGCGGTCGGATGGCCCCCACCAGCCTCCCCGGCCAGGTGACCCAGACCTCCCCCTACGGCCGTGACGTCAACCACTGCGGCTGGCCCATCCGGGTCTGCGAAATGCTGGCTACGCTGGAAGGTCCCGAGTATATTACCCGCGTGGCTGTGAACAATGTTAAAAATGTAAAGAACGCCAAGAAGGCCATCAAGAAGGCTTTCCAGAACCAGATCGAGGGCAAGGGCTTTAGCTTAGTGGAAGTGGTTTCCGCCTGTCCTACCAACTGGGGTATGACCCCTCAGCAGGCTCTGGAGTGGGTTGAGAGCGATATGCTCCCCTATTACCCCATCGGCGTATACAAGGACAGAACTGCCGCAAAGGAGGAAAAGTGATATGAAGACCACTCAAATCCTCATTGCCGGCTTCGGTGGACAGGGTATTCTGTTTGCCGGTAAGTTCCTGGCCTATAAGGGCCTGATGGAAGAAAAGCAGGTCTCCTGGCTGCCTTCCTACGGTCCTGAAATGCGCGGCGGCACTGCCAACTGTAATGTAATTCTCTCCGAGACCCCCGTTGGCTCTCCCATCATTACAGCTCCCGATGTGCTGATCGCTATGAACCTGCCTTCCCTGCAGAAGTATGTGGACACCGTAGTCCCCGGCGGTCAGATCTATGTGGACAGCTCCCTGGTAGACGCCAAGGTGGAGCGCACCGATGTGGCAGTATTCTACATTCCCGCCACCCAGATGGCAAAGGACAAGAACATCGCCTCTCTTGCCAATATGATCATCCTGGGTCACCTGCTGGAGAACAACGAAAACCTGGACTTCTCCGGCACCGACGCCGTGGTGAACAAGCTGGTTCCCCCCAAGAAAGCTGCTCTCATTGAGCTGAATATGAAGGCCCTGACTTTGGGTAAGGATTATAAAGCATGAAAGTAACTTGTATCCAAATGGATATGCAGTTTTGCAACCCTGAGGAGAACTTCCGTAAGGCTGCAACACTAATCGAAAACGCTATGAAGGATGCGCCGGATGTGCTGGTGCTGCCGGAGCTTTGGAACACCGGCTTTTTCCCGAAAGAAAACCTCCCCGATCTTTGTGATCGGGAAGGGCAACGGGTAAAGCAGGTCATTGGCAGCCTTGCGCAAAAGCACAAGGTAAACATCGTAGCCGGCTCTGTAGCCGATTTGCGGGACGGCAAGATATTTAACACTTGCTATGTATTCGACCGCACCGGCGATTGCATTGCCACATACGATAAGACCCACCTCTTCTCCCCTATGGATGAAAATAAATTCTTCACTGCAGGAGACCATCTGTGCCGGTTCTCCCTGGATGGCGTCCACTGTGGCGTGATCATCTGCTACGACATCCGTTTTCCGGAGCTGAGCCGCGCCCTGGCGCTGGAGGGTATCGACTGTTTGTTTATGCTGGCCCAATGGCCCATTGAAAGAGTCGAGCATCTGCGAACTTTATGCGCCGCAAGAGCCATTGAAAACCAGGTGTTCCTGATTCTTTGCAACAGCTGCGGTGAGGCTGGGCTCACCAACTATGCCGGTCACTCCGCCATCTTCGATCCTGCAGGTGTGGCAATTTGCCAAACTGATAGACAGGAAACTGCAATTTCTTCCCATTTGGATCTGTCTCAACTGACAACCATTCGCAATTCCATCAATGTTTTTGCTGACCGCCGTCCGGACCTATATCGGCAGTGATCCGCACTCACATAACCTATTTTTCCATCAAGGAGGAAACATATTATGAATGCTATGACTGAAATGGTGAACTTCCGCCACGAAAAGGTGCTGTTCATCAACAACGAGAAGGCCGGTCTGAAGGCCATCATCGCTGTCCACAACACCAACCTGGGCCCCGCAATCGGCGGCTGCCGTCTGTTCCCCTACGCTTCTTACGACGACGCTCTGTTCGATGTTCTGCGTCTTAGCCGCGGCATGAGCCACAAGAATGCAGTTGCAGGTCTGCCCCACGGCGGCGGCAAGGGCGTTATCATTGCTGACCCCTCTCAGAAGACTGAGGCTATGTTCGAAGCCTTCGGTGAAGCTGTCAACAACCTGGGCGGCGACTTCATCACCGCTGAGGATGTGAACCCCACCTGCGACGATGCTATGGTGATGCTCCGCAAGACCAACCACATCTGCGGTCTGCCCATGAACTCC
>JAZRZW010000135.1:0-39551 GCA_045601585.1 Faecousia sp.
CGAATAGTTGGCATCCTGCGCTCCGGTACTGTTGGCATAGCCGCTCTCAGCATCCAGAACGCCGGGAATGGACTGCATCAGCTGTTCCAGCCCCCAGAAGCAGCCTCCCGCCAGATAGATTACGTTTTCTATTTCATGGGAAAAGTCCATGATTTCCACCTCCAATGTGTTTGTCTGCACAGCTTCTGTTGCCGCAGGGAAGTCGGATCGTAGCCATGTCGTTCTGTGAGCCAAGGAGTTGATAGCCCCAGTTTCTTCCTAAGACCGCTTGGCCCTCCGACTTGCTCCGCCCAACAGGCAGTTCTTTTTTTGTCAATACTTACTGACTCGGCGTCTGTTTTTGTTCCGGTAAATAAAAAAAGTTAGCAGGGAGAATGTGATCAGACAAACGCCACTGATGGCAGCACCAATATATAACGATGTGTTTTTATATTGGAATGTGATTGTATGATCGCCCTGGCTCAGCAACAGGCCAACCATTGCGTTGCCGATCTTGATTGTATCTACAGGCTTGCCATCTACATATGCCACCCAGTTTCCGTTTTGAGGGATCGAGGTGTAAAGCACACCGGAACGGTTGCAGGAGATGCGTCCACTGACCTTTGTTTGGTTGAATTCGGTGATTTCCAGTACGGATTGGGAAAGGTTGGCGTAGCCTTCATTAAAGACTTCTTCGTTGATGGTAGCTGCTTGGAGACTGATAGCGCCGTTTTCGCCTGCAGTGCATTGTATACGGATCTCCACAGTATCGCCAATAGCTACATCGCCGATTGCCAGCATTTGAGGGATGCTGTAGGACTCACTGTACAACCATTCTCCGTTTTTCCAAACACTAAAGGAATTGCGCTTGGATTGATGCAGGTTAAAGCAAGCGAAACCGTTTTGCTGAATCTTATAGGAATACACAATCGTATCTCCCGGTTTGCCGCTTAGATCATAGGTGCAATATCCGGAGGAGGGCATCGTTGTCAGCTCGTTTTCTGCAGAGATGCTGAGACTGTAACCACGCATATAGTCCCAAACATCCTCGTTCACGCCGGTTGCGGCAGAGAACAATTCATTCTGGAACATAAAGGGGGAGGTGTCTGCGTTGAAGTCCACATTAATGATCTGACTGTTGGTTAAAAAGCCCAGAGGAAGATAGCGTTTGTTCTCCAAAAGCACAACACTTCCGGATTGGTACACAGGCTTAAAGAAAGTATTCTCCTCTACCGTGCCATCCCGGTGGATCATGTATTTCAGTCCAAGGAAAAGATTTGCAACAGGGGAACTTTCTTCGAAACAGTAACGGTTATAGGTTTTCTTTGCGCCGTAACCTAATTGATCCATATACTGGGTTACATTTACATTGGCGGAACTGGTGAAGGTGGAAATACCGTTATAACCGTTCAATGCTGCGTCATTTAATGTTTGACTGTGAGTGAACTCTGCACGATAGAAAGGGTCGTCTTTGGCGACATCTTCCATATAATCGATGACTACTGCTGTGTCATTTGCATTTTTTGGGTAATTACTGATATTTGCACCTGCAAAATTATTGCAGAAATTAGAAAGATTCAGAATGATCTCAAATGCAAAGATACCGGCTAAAATAAAGGCAATTTTACGAGGGGAGTGATAGGGTACGGATTTTGTGATTTGTGTTTGCAGCTCAACAACAGTTTCTCTCTGAGTTGAGACATAAAACACAGTAAAAAACACAACGATCAGCAGAAGGTTATATACTGCAAAGGAGAAAGCCTGGCCTTGCATATTGGCAATAAAGATGCCAACAGAGAGAATGCCGGCGATAATGACTTGCCAGGCACGGAAATGTTCCCGAAGCAGGTAGGCCCGGTATGCCATTACCAACAGCACAAAACTGTACAGGAAACTGAAGCGATAGGGGATCATGTTGGTAAAATGGAATCCGTGCCAAATATAGTCCAGCTGGCGAATGATAAAACTGACAATGAAGAACAACAGGAGAATAACGCTGCAGATCTTATCACGGATCCGGATTTCATTGCAGGTAAGAAACAGAAACGCCAGCATCGTTGTTCCAACGCCACAGTAGATGTTGGGCAGACCTTCCTTAAAGGTGGGAAGGAGACCGCCATTCATATTACCTGCAACCTGACGCATTGCGTCAAAAAGACCGCGCCACGTGTTAGTGTCTGCAATGTTTAGCTTAAAGCCTTTCGGAAATTGATTGACGCTGGATTGTGTGGTTTGAAGAGCGCTGAAGGCAGGTAGCTCTAAAATAGCGGTCATGCCGATGGCCAACGCAGAGAATGCAGCCATCAACAGAAGATCTTTTAAAAGTTTTGTGAATCCGTTCCACTTGCAGATCTCATAGCAGATCACCATCAGAAGAACGAAAATACAAGTAAAAAATCCTACATAATAGTTAGAAAAGACAGAAAAGAACAGTGCAACTGTGTATAAAACAAATCTTCTCTTTTCAAGTAAAGAGATAGTACCAAGTGCAACGAGAGGCAACAGCGCGAAGGTGTCCAGCCACATGATATTCCACATATAGCCTAGCGCCCAGGCGCACAGGGCGTAAAAAGATGCGAATAGCGGGACGGCGATATCGGTTTTTTCAAAGGTACGATCCAGAAAAATAGCAAAAAACAGACCCGCAAAACCTAATTTGACGGGAAGTAGGATGGAGAAAAATCCCAACAACCAGCTTTCGGGAATGAATACGCTCAGTAGATAAAGGGGAGATGCCAGATAGTAGGAGATCAGTCCAAGGTAATCCATACCAAGGCCTACATTCCAACTATAGATAAGTGAATCACCGCTTAATAGTGCATTTCTGTATGCAACAAAAAAGGGATAGTACTGGTGGTACATATCGGAGTACAAGAACGAGTTCTCTCCAAAAGGTGCAGACCTGGAAAAGAGCATCATTAAAAGTACGCCCACAAACGGAATCGTAAAAGCCGCCAACATGTATATCCACTTTTTCGACGAAAAAGTCCTTAATTTCATAATATCCTCCCAAGGAGCAATCTTGCACCCTATATTAACACATTATTTCGTGTGGGTAAAGAGTTAAACAGAAAAATCCGGATTTGACATTGATTTTTGGTCGTGCTAACATATTTTTTGTAAGGTGGTGAGGAAATGCTGTTGGTTGCTGACAAAATTTCTGAGTTGTCTATGGAACAGTTGACGAATGTTTACGGAAAGAATCAGGCGGTTATAGAGTATATTCAGCAGGATTTTTTTGTGGAAAATGGTACACTGTGCTGTGTATGGCAGGACCATGGGGAATATTATTCTGTTTTGCGTCTCGAACCATATTTGGACGGAATGCTTATAACCGGTTTAGAGACTGATCCCACGCAACGCAGACGGGGATATGGAAGAAGACTTATGCAGTCGGTAATTGATTACCTAAGTGATAAGAACTTGAACAGAGTTTACTCACATATTGAAAAGCGGAACAAGGCATCCATTGCACTGCATCAGCAGATTGGATTTGTACAGATCCTTGACTATGCAAAGTATATCGATGGAACCGTTTCTGCAAATTCGGCTACTTTTGTGTTAAATATATAACCGGACAGAATGTTCTGTCCGGTTTTGGTTTAGGTCATATTTGCAAGATAGCGGATGACGCTGTGTGCGGCAATGTTGCCTTCGCCAACAGCTTTGGCATATTGGTAGGGTGCGCCGGTGCAATCACCACAGGCGAAGCATCCGGGGATATTAGTAGCCATAGAACGGTCTACTGTGATCATACCTTTCTCGGCTTGCAGACCCGGAAATAGCGTGGTGGGAGCAATGGCATCCCGAAGAACGAAGAGCCCTTCTACCTCGAGTTCCGTTCCGTCTGCAGAGTGGACAGTTTGCAGTTTCAAACCGCCACTGACTCCTGCACATTTACTGGGCATAATTTGGATGTTGTTGTCTTGGAGCTCAGCGTCTTTGTATTCTGCGAACAGATATACTTTTTCGGCAAGTTCGGCAAGATAAGTGATTTCGTGTTCAAATCGCTTGGATTTGCAAAGAACCGCAATGGTTTTACCTTTATACAGAAATCCGTCACAGGTGGCGCAATAGCTCAAGCCACGACCTACAAAATCTGCTTCACCCGGTAACATGCGGGTGGAAACAACGCCGGTTGCCAGGATAATGCTCTTTGCTTTATAAACAACATTATCAGCCAAAAGCATGAAGCTGTCACCTGCAGAAGAGATCATAGTGACCATGCTGTCGGTGATTTCAATATCCATATCTTTTAATTGGTTCAGATAAGCATTTTGCAGGTCAGTTCCGGAAATCAGGGAAAGGCCGGGATAATTACCAATCTTCTCAGCACTGCTGATTTTTGAAGAAAGTTTCGGTGTGCCGAACCAGATGAAGGATTTATTATGAAGCTTTAGGTTCAGCGCGGCAGAGACACCGGCAGGTCCGGTACCGACGATTGCGCAATCAAACATAGTTATCACCCTTTCTTTTCCACAGTATATCATATAAGTCTTTGAAAATAAAGATAGATTGTTGACATATTGCGTAAAGTATGATAGTTTATCTACATATGTAAATGCTTTGATGGGGAGTTTTGGCAGACCGGTTACCTTAGAGAGTGTACGGCTGGTGAAAGTACATGTAATTACTGCTGATTGTCGCCCCTGAGCTTGCCGCAGAAAATTAGTAGAGCGGTACGGTTTCGCCCGTTACAGCGAGTAAAGTGCCCACGAAAGTGGGAAATCAGGTGGTACCACGGAGGATCTTCGCCCTGAGCCTTTTGGCTCAGGGCTTTTTTTGTTCTGAAAGGAGTATGTTATGTCCAGAGAATTACCTAAGGTTTACGAACCGCAGCAAGTAGAAAACAAGATTTATGAAATGTGGGAAAATAACGGTTACTTCCGTCCCGTAAAAAAGGAAGGCTCAAAGCCTTTTACCATTGTAATGCCGCCCCCTAATGTTACCGGTCAGCTGCATATGGGTCACGCAATGGATGCGACTCTGCAGGACACTCTGATTCGCTTCAAAAGAATGCAGGGATACAGCGCATTATGGCTTCCCGGTGTTGACCACGCCGGTATTGCTACCCAGATCAAGGTGGAAGAGGAACTCCGCAAGGATGGCATCACCCGTTATGATCTGGGTCGTGAGAAGTTCCTGGAGAAGGTCTGGGATTGGAAGCATAAGTATGGCAACCGTATTGTGGAACAGCAGAAGAAGCTGGGCGCATCCTGCGATTGGGAGCGTGCACGGTTTACTATGGATGAGGGTTGTTCCGCTGCAGTTCGTGAGGTGTTTGTATCCCTTTATGAAAAGGGTCTGATCTATAAGGGCAGCCGCATTATCAACTGGTGCCCGAATTGTGTTACCGCACTTTCCGATGCTGAGGTTGAGTATGTGGATAAGCCCGGTCATCTGTGGCATATCCGCTATCCTCTGGCAGACGGAAGCGGCGATGTTGTTGTTGCTACCACCCGTCCTGAGACCATGCTGGGTGACTCCGGTGTTTGCGTCAATCCCAACGATGAGCGGTATACGAATATCGTTGGTAAGAAGGTGATTCTGCCTTTGGTGAATCGTGAGATCCCCATTGTTGCTGACGATTACGCAGAGATGGAGTTTGGTACCGGTTGCGTTAAGATGACACCCGCACACGACCCCAATGACTTTGAAGTCGGTCTGCGTCATAACCTGGAAGTGATCCGTGTGCTGGACGACAATGGCGTTGTCAACAGCTACGGCGGAAAATACGAGGGCCTGGATCGTTATGAAGCTCGTAAGCAGATTGTCGCAGACCTGCAGGAGCAGGGCTTCCTGGTAAAGATCGATGAGCATCAGCACAATGTCGGCACTTGTTATCGCTGCCACAATGATGTGGAGCCCATCATCTCCGCACAGTGGTTCGTAAAGATGAAGCCTCTGGCTGAGGAAGCAATCCGCGTTGTTAAAGAAGGGGAGACCAAGTTTGTCCCTGAGCGCTTCAGCAAGACTTACCTGAATTGGATGGAGAATGTCCGCGACTGGTGTATTTCCCGTCAGCTTTGGTGGGGTCATCAGATTCCGGCCTGGACTTGCGCTGAGTGTGGCCACATCACCGTGTCCTGCGAGGATGCTTGCAAGTGTGAAAAATGCGGTAGCACCAACATTGAGCGGGATCCTGATGTGCTGGATACCTGGTTCTCTTCTGCTTTGTGGCCTTTTGAGACTTTGGGTTGGCCCGAAAAGACAGAGGATCTGGATTTCTTCTATCCTACGGATGTGCTGGTTACCGGTTATGATATTATCTTCTTCTGGGTTGCCAGAATGATCTTCTCCGGCTGTGTGCATACCGGAAAAACTCCTTTCCACACTGTATTGATCCACGGCCTCGTTCGTGATGACAAGGGCAGAAAGATGTCTAAATCCCTGGGTAACGGCATCGATCCTCTGGAGATGATCGAGAAATACGGCTGCGATGCGCTGCGTATGAACATGGTAACCGGCAATTCTCCCGGAAACGATATGCGTTTCTATGTGGAGCGTTGTGAAGCAATGCGCAACTTTGCAAATAAGCTTTGGAACGCATCCCGCTATGTTCTGATGAATCTGGATGAGAATGCTGTGAACGCGCTGCCTACGGTAGATAAGCTGGAAATTGCCGATAAGTGGGTTCTCTCTAAGCTGAACACCCTGATTGCAGAAGTCACTGAAAATCTGGAGAAGTATGAGCTTGGTGTTGCTGTTCAGAAGGTCTATGACTTTATTTGGGACACCTATTGCGACTGGTATATTGAGTTGACCAAGGCGCGTCTGTACTCTGATGAGAGTGATCGCAAGCAGACTGCGATCCAGGTGCTGGTTTATGTTCTTGATCAGATTCTGCGTCTGTTGCATCCCTTTATGCCATTTATTACTGAGGAGATCTGGCAGTCTATTCCCCATGAGGGCGATGCGCTTATCGTGGCACAGTGGCCTCAGGTGAACGATACTCTGTCCTTCAAGGCAGAGGGCGATCTGATGGAATCTGTTATGGATGCCATCCGCGCGATCCGCAACCGTCGTGCTGAAATGAATGTTCCTCCCAGTAAGAAGGCAGCTCTGTTTGTGCTGACCAATAAGCCTCAGGTGTTTGCTGAGGGCGAAGGCTTCCTGCAGCGTCTGGCATATGCTGATTCTGTTGAGATGCTCAAGGCTGAGCCTGAGAACCTGGAAGGCCTGGTCACTATTACCACCGTAGATGCGAAGCTCTATATTCCTATGGGTCAGCTGGTTGATGTTGCCAAGGAACTGGAGCGTATTGCTAAGGAATTGGAAAAGGCAAGAAAGAATCTTGCGGGCATCGAAGGTAAGCTTTCCAACGAGAATTTCACGGCCCGTGCTCCTGAAGCAGTTGTGAATGCTGAGCGTGAAAAAGCCGCAAAGGCTCGGGATCTTATTGCCCAGCTTGAACAAAGCGAAGCCGCAATGAAGAAACTGTAATAAAATTGAAAAGAGTGCAGGAAAATTCCTGCACTCTTTTTTTATGTGACAATAAATACCCATTACATAGATTATACTGGAATTGTACTAAGGAAAGGAGTCATTATATGCAATTTCTCAGTTTTTTGGAAGATGGTCAGCTTACCATTGCATTGACGGGAGAAATCGATCATCATTGCGCGAAAAATTATATTACATCCATATCCGCGAAGATCGAGGCCTATGCACCCAGAATATGCATCCTGGATTTTCGAGATGTGAGCTTCATGGATTCATCTGGTATAGCAGTGGTAATCAATACATTGCGAAATATGAGTCACATTAACGGTGAATTGTTGCTATCCGGTTTGCGGGATCAACCCAAAAGGGTGTTTCGGGCTTCCGGTGTTGACAAACTTGTGAAGATTAAGGAGGAAACTGTATGAAATTCGAAAATAGCATGTCGCTGGAGTTTCCCAGTAAATCCTGCAACGAAGCTTTTGCCAGATCAGTCGTTGCCTGCTTTGCTACCCAGATGGATCCGACATTGGAGGAACTGGCTGATATTCGCACTGCGGTTTCGGAGGCGGTAACGAATTGCATAGTCCACGCCTATCCGGATGGATTGGGATCGATTTATTTGCGTTGCCGTATTTTGAAAGACAATGTGCTCGATATCGTTGTGAAGGATAAGGGCGTTGGAATTGCCGATCTTGAAAAGGCACGAACACCGATGTTCACAACAGGCGGTGTAGACAGAAGCGGTATGGGATTTACCATTATGGAGAGTTTTATGACCAGCTGTTCGGTTACCTCTAAACCCGGTGCAGGAACAACGGTACATATGCGCCGCAGACTACAAAGACGCAAATGAGTACTACAGAGGAGTTGATCCGTCGCAGTAAATCAGGGGATAAGGAAGCAAAAGAGCAGCTGATTATAGAAAATGCAGGGCTGATTTGGTCGGTTGTCCGGCGCTTTTTCGGCAGAGGTGTGGAATCTGACGATTTATACCAACTGGGATGCCTTGGATTTATGAAAGCGGTAGAAGGATTTGATTTGAATTTTGGGACACAGTTTTCCACATATGCAGTGCCTAAGATTGCCGGTGAGATCCGACGGTATATTCGGGATGACGGTGCAATTAAAGTTTCAAGGGGTATTAAAGAACGCGCTTGCGTAATTAAGATTGCGAGAGTGAAGTTGATTCAGGATACCGGCCGTGAACCAACAATCGCGCAATTAAGTGAAATCACCGGGATTAGTCCTGAGGATATTGCGATTGCAGAAAGTGCGACTGCGGATGTGGAATCGATCCACAGAGAAAGCGGCGAGGACGGATTTACATTGGAGAATATTCTGACAGATACAAAATCGGAAGATTCAATGCTTGAACAGATTGCACTCAAGCAAGCTATTGATCGATTACCAAGTCGGGAATCCAAGGTGATTCGGCTTCGTTATTTCCATGGTTTGACCCAGCAAAATGTGGCAAGAATGCTGGATGTCAGTCAGGTTCAGGTGTCCAGAATCGAAAAAAAGGCGTTGCGTAGATTGCGGGAATGGATGTCATAATATTTCGCATTTTGTCCTTTACCTTTTGGGGAAAATAGAGTAAAATAAAAGAAAAAATATTTGGACAGGTGCAGCTATGAATGAGAGTATGATTCGGCGCTTTGTGGATGCAAGAAGGCGCTATATTGAGACACAATTTCAAAACCTGAATAATATGCAGAGGGAAGCAGCCATGACTACCGAGGGCCCGCTTCTGCTGCTCGCCGGTGCAGGCAGCGGAAAGACAACGGTGCTGATCAACCGGATTGCGAATCTGATGCGTTTCGGTAGAGGCAGTGACACCAATGAGGTTCCGGATTTTATTACCGAAGAGGATGTGCGGTTTCTGGAGACCATAGGTGCAAATGCGGATGAGCTTGATCGAAGCAGGGCTGAGCTTCTGTGCGCTGTGGAGCCGGTTTTACCCTGGAACGTGATTGCAATCACCTTTACGAATAAAGCGGCAAATGAGCTAAAGGAGAGGCTCACAAATATGCTGGGCACTCCAGGCCAGGATGTTTGGGCCATGACATTCCATTCCGCTTGTTGCAGGATCCTCCGCCGCGATATTGAGCGTATTGGTTATAATCGGAATTTCACCATTTACGATGCTGCTGACTCAGAGCGGGTTTTGAAGAATATCATTAAGGATATGGGCCTGGATGATAAAACCTTCCCTGCGAGATATGTCCTCACGATCATCAGTCGGGAAAAGGATTCGATGACTACGCCTGAAGAGTTGATGGATCGGGCCAATAATGCCAATGATCTGCGCCTTCGGCATATTGCACGGATTTACAGCATCTATCAAAAGCAGTTAAAAGAAAACAACGCCCTGGATTTTGATGATATCATTCTCAATACCGTGTTGCTTTTGCAGCAGCATGAGGATGTACGCACATTCTATCAGCGGAAGTTTAAATATGTTCTGGTGGACGAATACCAGGATACCAACCATCTTCAGTACTTACTGACATCCTTGCTTGCGGGCGGTTATGAGAATATTTGCGTTGTTGGTGATGATGATCAGAGCATTTACCGTTTCCGCGGCGCCACCATTGAGAATATCCTCAATTTTGAAAAAGAGTATAGAGGCAGTCGTGTGATCCGTCTGGAGCAGAACTATCGTTCTACCCAGTCGATTTTGAACGCCGCCAATGCGGTGATCGCCAATAATATTGGAAGAAAAGGCAAGCGACTGTGGACGGATAACCCCTCCGGAAACCCCATCACAGTCTACGAAGCAGCAGACGAGGCAGGGGAGGCGGATTATATATCCGGCCAAATCCTTTCCGGCGCAAAGCAGGGCAAAGGATTTTCGAAATACGCCATTTTGTATCGCACCAATGCCCAATCCAACGCTCTGGAATATTCATTCCGTAAAAACGGTATTGCCTATCGTGTGATTGGCGGCACCCGGTTCTTTGAGCGTGCAGAAATTAAAGATATGCTGGCATATCTTTGTGTAATCAATAATAGAAACGATGATCTGCGGTTGCGCAGAATCGTGAATAATCCGCCCCGGGGTCTGGGTGAGAAAACCTTGGATGTTGTGAATCGCCTTGCAACAGCCGAAGGACTTGGCCTTTATCATGTGATCAGCGATCCGTGTTCTTACGGTCCTCTTGAGAAGGTGGCCGGCAAGCTTCTGAAGTTCTCTGCTCTGATTGAGGAACTTGCGCAGTTGCTGGAGACGGAGATATCTCTCGTGGATTTTTATGAAGAGGTAATGATACGTACCGGTTATGCAGAAATGCTGCAGTTAAAGCCCACGGAGGAGAATAAGACACGACTGGAGAATATTCGCGAATTAAAATCCAGCATTGCAGCCTATGTCCAGAATGCAGAGTTGCCTACTTTAGCGGGTTTCCTGGAAGAGATTGCTCTCTACACGGATATTGAGCAGTATGACGACAGTGAGGATGCGGTTGTGATGATGACGATGCACTCCGCCAAGGGCCTGGAATTTCCTAATGTATTTCTTGTCGGTTTTGAAGAGGGATTGTTCCCCGGAATGCGCTGTATCGGCGATCGGGAAGAGATGGAAGAGGAACGCCGCCTTTGCTATGTAGCCATTACCCGAGCCCGGGAGTCTTTGACGATTTCTTACGCAAGACAGAGAATGCTCTACGGTAAGACGAATGCTTCTCTGCCTTCCAGATTCTTAAAGGAAATTCCTGAGGATATTGTGGAACGCAAGGGCGGTTATTACCGTGCCACACCTCAGACATACAGCTATGCTGCGTCTATGCTGAATGCAACCAAGAGTGTACCGAAGATTTCTGTGGAGCCCAAACCTGCCGTGAAGCAGTTGGAGCTGCAAAAGGGAGATATGGTAGAACACAAATCGTTTGGCCGTGGCATGGTATTGTCTGTGCTGAAAATGGGCGGTGATTCTCTGCTGGAGATCGCTTTCGACCAAATTGGTACGAAAAAACTGATGTCCAAAACAGCGTCCGCCTATATGAAAAAGTTGTAATTTTTGTAAGCTTTTTGCATAACCTCCAACGGCAGGGATTGCATTGAAGCGAGTGCTCCGAAGGATACTGATTATCATTTTGCTGGTTGTGGGCCTTGTTTTGGCTGCGTTATTGCTTTTTCGCCTGAAATACAGCAAACCCATTCGAACCTTGGCTCAGACGCAAGTGAAGAATGTCACATCGGATCTTATCAATGATGCCATCGATGTACAGATTGAAAACGGGTCCATACAGTATGATCGCATCGTTTATTTTGAGAAAGACTTATCAGGCAATATCACTGCGCTCAAAACCAATATGAGCGAGGTAAATCGCTTGAAAACGGACATTCTGAATCTGATCAACGACGAGATTCTGGCGCTGGATTCTTCCGATTTGGGGATCCCGCTGGGTAATCTTTTGTTACCGGAATTTCTCTCAGGAAAGGGACCGGATATCCCGGTTCATATCTTAGCGATCCGCAACTCCGATGCGTCATTTACCAGTGATTTTACGCAGGCGGGAATCAACCAAACTCTTCACCAGCTGAATATGCATGTAAGTGTGGATGTTACACTTCTTGTGTGGGGGAAGTCAGACAGTTATACCATTGAGAGTCAGGTGGTAGTTGCGGAAACCGTGATCGTAGGGCAAGTGCCCAATACTTTTTTACAAGCCGGAGGATAGTATGCAGGCGAAAGATAGAATGATAGAGCTTACCAAATTGCTCAACGAGGCGAACTATCTCTATTATGTGATGGATAACCCTACAATGCCTGATTTTGAGTATGATCATTTGTTGCGTGAGCTGGAAGAGCTGGAGACTCAGAACCCGGAGTTTGCGCAGGAAGATTCTCCTACAAAGCGTGTTGGCGGTCAGGCGTTAAGCGCTTTTGCACAGGTTGTGCATCCCGTACCGTTGATGAGCCTTCAAGATGTGTTTTCTCTGGAGGAACTTGACGAGTTTATTGAGAAGATTCAGGATGTTGAACCGTATGTTGAGTTTACTGTTGAACCGAAGGTGGATGGACTTTCCGTTGCTTTAGAGTATGAAAACGGTAAATTTGTTCGCGGTGCCACTCGCGGTGATGGCAATGTGGGTGAGGATGTTACTGAAAACCTAAGAACCATTCGGTCGATTCCGTTGGTACTTGAAAACGCACCGTCTCGTTTGATCGTCAGAGGCGAGGTGTATATGCCCAAGAAGGTGTTTTTGGAACTGAATCGCCGAAGAGAGGAATACGGTGAGCCGTTGTTTGCTAACCCCAGAAATGCCGCTGCTGGCTCTCTGCGACAGCTGGATCCGAAGATCGCTGCCAAGAGAGGTTTAGATATTATGATTTTTAACATCCAGCTTGCCGAAGGTGTGCGCTTCGAAACCCACCAAGAAACACTGGAATATTTGGAAGGACTCAAATTCAAAGTTGTTCCGCATACCCGACTTTGCGATGTTGCGAGCATCAATGAGCGTGTTCTCCAGATTAACGAGACCAGAGAAAATTTGTCCTGTGATATCGATGGTGCAGTGATCAAGGTTGACAATCTAGCGTTACGTGAAAAGTTAGGAGCAACAGCAAAATTCCCCCGATGGGCTGCAGCGTATAAGTATCCTCCTGAGGTCAAAGATACCGTGTTGGAAGATATTGTTGTGCAGGTTGGCAGGACCGGAGTTCTCACACCGAAAGCTGTCGTGCGTCCGGTGCGTCTGGCAGGTACTACCGTAACCAACGCAACGCTCCATAACCAGGATTTTATTTCTCAGAGGGATATCCGAATTGGCGATACTGTAAGGATCCGCAAAGCAGGTGAGATCATTCCCGAGATTCTGGAGGTGGACATTGCAAAGCGTCCGGCAGACGCAAAGCCGTATTTTCTTCCTGATAAGTGTCCGGTTTGCGGTGCGGCAACAAAACGGGATGATGATGGCGCATTTTTGCGTTGTACCGGCGTTGCGTGTCCTGCGCAATTATCTCGAAATATCGCTCATTTTGTCAGCAGGGATGCAATGGATATTGAGGGACTCGGCTCAGCGATTGTTGAGGAGTTGATTGAAAGAGGACTTCTGAAATCTCCGGCAGACATCTACTATCTGACCTTGGACGATCTGAAGAGTCTGTGGCAAAAGGGTGATACGGCAGCAAAGAAGCTCCTGGGTGCTATTGAAAACAGCAAGACCCAGGATGTCAGTCGATTGATTTATGCTTTGGGTATTCGTCAGGTTGGCGCAAAGACCGGAAAAGTGCTTGCGTCTCATTTTGGGGACATGGAATCCCTAAGCAAGGCGAGCCTTGAGGACCTGACGGAAATTCAGGACATCGGTGCAATTACTGCCGAATCCATCGCTATGTGGTTCGCACAGCCTGAATCTCAGGAAATGTTGCAGCGTCTTTCTGATGCCGGGGTTAATTTCAAGAGCCTCCGTTGTGTGGAAGATGCTCGTTTTGCCGGAATGACTTTTGTGCTTACCGGTGCGCTGAGTAAATTCACCCGTGATGAGGCGACTGAAAAGATTGAGCTTTTTGGCGGAAAGGTTTCCGGCTCTGTATCCAAAAAGACAACTTATGTGGTCTTGGGTGAAAATGCAGGCTCTAAGGAACGAAAAGCAAGAGAGTTAGGCATTACCATTGTGGATGAAGATGCCTTTTTAGAGATGATTCAATAAAAGAAACAGCACCACTTGGGCGGCGCTCCGTTCAAGTGGTGCTGTTTTTATAGCGTAAAATCTTCCTCATCGAAGGATTCAAAATCCAATGCTTTTGATTTCAGCGGTTGGCGCTTACAGGGGTCGTACTTAAATCTGCCGCAGGCAGAGGAGATATCCACAATGCCTCGCTTCGTGCAAAGAATCTGATCCTTATCCAATTTGGTGCCATGCTTGCAGTAGGCACAGGATCCTGGCATATTTTTCCGAAACAACATCGTGCTTACCTCCTTTTGTTTGATTATATAACGAAATACTCCAAAATGCTACTGTTTTTTAGAAATAAATCAACACAAATAAGAAAGAGAGCAAAAGACTAAATAGACATTGTAGGAGTTTTCCCGGGAAATAGTTGGCAAAATTCAAGTCTTTTACCACAGATTTGGATTGCAGAGCAACACATAGGCCGCCGAATGTCAGCATTATGTTGCAAACAATGAATCTATCAGCTTCGTTTGCAATGGTTGATAGAGAAAAACACCCATTTGTTAATTCGAGAACTCCTGTGATCAGTACGGTGACAGTTGTGGATAAATGGCAAAACAGCCATTTATCAGCATAAATAAATCCTATTCTGAAGAGAATAATCCAGCCGCAGATCGTTGCCATCGTATGAATGGATGTGCTGAGTGTCTGTACGATTGTTGTTCTGTGCAAAGCAGGTTTTACGGATATGTCATTTTGCTTTCCGGGGAGCAGAATGCCAACAAGTAGGGAAGAGAGGATCTGGGTTATCCACAAAATCCATAAAAGGCTTCTGTCTGAAAACACAAAAGATAGGATGCCGAAAATAAAGGAAGGTCCTGCGTTGTTGCAGAATCCTAACATCCGAGCAGCTGTTTTTTTGTTCAGCTGTCCGTTTTTGTAGTTATCATAAACGCATTTTGCTCCGATTGGGTATCCACCAAGCCAACCCAGGAGCACAATGGACTCACATCCGGCGGGCACACCGGTCCACTTGCTCAGTGGGCGCAATATAGGGGTTTGTAGAAGTTCGCTGTTGCAAGAAATGATTGATGTGAGAAATATAAACGGAAATAGGGAAGGAACAACAGAATGTATCGATAATTCAATACCGTCCCGGGCGCCACAGACCGCAGTGTTTGGGTCGCAGATTATAAGGGCAATACAGGCAATGATCGCAATAAGAAAAAAACGTCTCTTCAACACATTCACCCCCTAAGAATCTATGCTTTATGGGGCAAAATAACCCTGCTGTTTTCATATACTGACCTGAGGGGGCGAGAATATGAGAAAGGGCGGCATTCCGAACCGTCTTGCCGGTGAGGCCGATTTGTTGACGGAGTTAAATCCTCTACATAGCTTGGTGGAAATCTATGGAAATCAGCGTGTTCTGGTAGAAAACCACCAGGGGGTTCATGAATATACTTCCCATAAAATTTTGGTGTGCGCCAAATGTGGCAACATTTGCGTGGAGGGAACAGGGCTTCGTATTGCGTTGATGACAAAGAACCGATTGGTCATCCAAGGTCGAATATGCAATATTGCGCTTAATAAGGAGGGATGATATGGACATATGGAGATCGCTCTCCGGACTGGTGCAAGTTCAGCTGATAAGTCCAGAACCGCAAGCGCTGGTGAATGATATCCTTCAATCAAATGTTGAGGTGATGGACCTTCATGATGAAAACGACCTTACTGTCACAGCAAAGGTTCGACGCAAGGATGTTAAGAAGATAAGAGAAATTGCTGGTCAGCACGGAGCAGATATAAAGGTTGTTGGTAGATCCGGGGTGTTCTGGACAATTCGCAGAACTGTTCTGCGGCCTGCGGTCGTATTGTGTGTTGCACTGTTGTTCATAACGGTGTTTTATTTTCCCGGTCGTATATTCTTTGTCCAGGTAGAGGGAAATGAGCGTGTTGCCACCAATTTGATTCTTGATTGTGCTGAGAAATGTGGAATTGGGTTCGGTTCTATCAGAGGAGATGTGAGAAGTGAACGGGTAAAAAATATGCTGCTTTCAGAAATTCCTCAGCTCCAATGGATCGGGATAAACACACAAGGCTGTACGGCAATTATTACTGTTAGAGAGCGAAGTGCGGATGATCTTGCAGCAGATGATCATCGAGTTTGTAACATTGTAGCGTTGTGTGATGGCGTCGTGGATCAATGCACTGTATATAAAGGAAACCCATTATGTAAGCCCGGTTCAGCTGTAAAAGCGGGACAGGTGTTGGTTTCCGGATTCACCGATTGTGGTATAACTATTCAAGCAACCCACGCAGATGCAGAGATTTATGGCACAACGAAGCGTGAATTAAATGTGATTACGCCAACACAGATGAATGTGTGCACCCCAACCGGAAAGGTAAATCGGAAATATACCCTGATAATTGGAAAAAAACAGATAAAATTTTACAAAGGTAGTGGAATTTCAGGTGCCGGATGTGTTAAAATGAAAAAGATAAAATATTTAACTCTTCCAGGTGGTTACAGATTACCGGTAGCGTTGGTTACAGAGCTTGTTCAAACCTACAAACAGACGGAGGTTACAACTCCGGATGCTGACTGGGTAGAAGCTTACGCTGAGAACTATCTTCGGTCGAAGATGATCTCGGGGAGAATCTTGAACAGTTCTGTCTTTGGCAGCTGTTCTTCAGAAGTATATCTGTTCTCCGGCACATATGACTGCTACGAAATCATTGGGATTCCCAAGTACGAGGAGACTATCGAATAATATGGAAAAACTCACAGAGAGAATTGTAAATGTGGAAAGAGTGGATGACCTGATCGCGGTTTTCGGCTCTTTTGACGAAAATATGAAGCACATTGAACAGCAGTTAAATGTGAAGACTGTCAACCGCGGCACAGAGCTTTTAATTACCGGAGATGTTGAATCCGCCGATATGGCAGTTCGTACGGTAGAGGGCCTCCTGCAGCTTGCCGGTAAGGGTGAGCAGATCGATGAACAGCGGGTTCGTTATCTGATCACACTGGTGAAAAACGGTGAGGATGACAAGGTGTCACAAATGGCGAAGGATACAGTTTGTATTACCGCCAAGGGCAAACCTATAAAGGCAAAAACCGTTGGTCAGCAGAACTATATGAAAGCCATTGCTAACAATACCGTCACAATCGGTGTTGGGCCTGCAGGTACCGGTAAAACATATTTGGCTGTGGCGGCGGCGGTTGCGGCATTCCGGCAGAGAACCGTTAACCGTATTATCCTTACAAGACCTGCAGTGGAAGCCGGTGAAAGACTTGGATTTTTACCCGGTGATCTGCAGAACAAAGTGGATCCGTATCTGAGACCCCTTTATGATGCGCTATATGAAATGCTTGGCGCCGAAACTTTCCAGAAATACCAGGAAAGAGGTTCTATCGAGGTGGCACCTCTTGCGTATATGCGTGGCAGAACCCTTGATGACAGTTTCATCATTTTGGACGAAGCCCAGAACACAACAAAAGAACAGATGAAGATGTTCCTGACCCGTTTGGGCTTCGGTTCCAAGATCGTTATCACCGGCGATGTAACGCAAATCGACCTGCCTGTCGATAAGACCTCCGGATTGAAGGATGCACTCCGGGTGCTTGAGGGCGTTAAAGACATTGCCGTGTGCAGATTGACCTCCGCGGATGTTGTCCGTCATGCCTTGGTGCAGGAGATTATCAACGCCTATGAGCGTGCTGATAAAAAGCAGCAAGCCCACCGACAGAAGACATCGAATCCCAAGACACAGAAGGGAAAACAATATGAAAAATAAGATCAATCTTCAGTTTGCAGTTGCAACTCTGCAACAACCCTTTTTGACCTCCATCATTAGGAGCTGTATTGCAGCGGTGCTGAAAAATGAAAACATCAATATTGCTTGCGAAATCAATGTTCTGGTGGCGGATGATCAGACGATTCAGCTCATCAATCAAAATGCCCGGGGTATCGATAAACCCACGGATGTGTTGAGTTTTCCGATGTTTGAACTGGAGGCCGGCAATCCTCCTTCCGACTGGTCTGATTATCAGGATCCGGATACCGGCTTATGCCCTCTGGGCGATATGGTGATCTCTCTGGAGCGAGCTATCACCCAGGCCAAAGAGTTTGGACACAGTGTCCGTCGCGAGGTTGGATATCTGACGATCCATTCCATGCTGCATCTGTTGGGGTATGACCATATGGATGAGGGCGATGAAAAGAAAATAATGCGTCAAAGAGAGGAAGCAATCGCCTCTACCTTGAACAGAATGAGTAGGAATTAAAGGAGAAAAACATGGCTACAAAAACCGCTATGATCACCATTGCCGGTCGTCCCAATGTAGGAAAATCCACCTTGACCAATCACCTGGTTGGCGAGAAAATTGCTATTGTTTCCAATAAGCCTCAGACCACCAGAAATCGCATTTGCGGCATTGTAACAAATGGTCAGACCCAGTTTGTATTCGTGGATACTCCCGGTTTTCACAAGCCCAGAACCAAGCTGGGTGACTACATGGTGAATGTAACGAAGGAATCCATTGCAGATGTGGATCTTACCGTTATGATGGTGGAACCCATTGCTTCTATTGGCCCTCAAGAAGAGGCGTTGATCGAGCAACTCAAAGCGAAAAAGTGTCCGGTTGTACTAGTGATCAATAAAATTGACACTGTTGAAAAAACAGCGCTTTTGGAAGTGATCGCTGCCTATTCCGACGCGATGGAGTTTTCTGCGATTATCCCAATTTCTGCAAAAACCGGTGATGGCGTGAATGCGCTGTTGGAAATTTGTGAGAAATATGCGATCGACAGTCCGTTTTTGTTCCCCGAGGATCTGACAACCGATCAGCCAGAGCGTCAGGTGATGGCTGAAATTATCCGCGAAAAGCTCCTTTGGTGCCTGGAGAGAGAAGTGCCTCACGGTACAGCCGTGGAGATCACAAAGTTCTCTGAGCGTGATAGCGGCGTCATTGATATTGATGCAACAATTTTCTGTGAAAAAGCCAGCCACAAGGGGATTATCATTGGTAAAAAGGGTGAGATGTTGAAGAAAATCTCTTCCATGGCTAGAGCGGATTGTGAGAAATTTATGGGCACAAAAGTATTTCTGACCACCTGGGTAAAAGTGAAGGAGAACTGGCGTGACCGCGATTTTCTTGTCCGCAATTTTGGTTACAGAGAATAATTACCATGACTTAAAATTTATTGCACCGCCCATCCTAATTTCGGAGGGATGAGGATGAATGCTATGAATTATTGGCAGCTGTTTTTGGAAACCGGCGCGCCGGAAATGTACCTGATGTACACGCAGATGCGAAAGCAGGAGGCAAAGAATGTACTTGAAAGTACGGGGCTTGGTAATGCGAGCCACACAATACAATGACACAGACCTCTTGTTGACGCTGTTGACGGCTGATTACGGAAAGCTTACTGCAAAAGCGAGAGGCGCAAGGCGTAAGAATAGCAAGTTGATCGCTCCAAGCCAACTGCTGGCTTATTGTGAATATACACTGTTTGAATATCGTGGATTGTATACGATCAACGAGGCAGAGCCGATTGAGCTGTTTACTCCGTTGCATAGAGATCTGGAGAAATTGTCCCTTGCAACATATTTTGTGCAGGTAGCGGAAGTGGTTTCTCAAGAGGATATGGCAACACCTGGGCTTTTGCCTTTGGTGCTGAATTCTCTGTACGCATTAGGAAAAGAAGGCGCATCCCAAACGCAGATTAAGGCGGTGTTTGAATTGCGACTTGCCTGCCTTGCGGGCTATGAGCCGGATCTGCGCGGTTGTTCTGTCTGCGGTAAGGACAAGCCGGACCGTTTTGATGTATCCCAGGGAATGCTGGTATGCAGCGGTTGTAGAGATATAGTGCAATCCGGTATTCGATTGCCGGTGTCGTTGGGAATGCTGGATTCTATGCGTTATATTTGCAGTTGCGACCCCAAACGCTTGTTTGCTTTTTCTCTTTCTGATGAGAATTTACAAGCGCTGTCATATTTAACCGAGAGTTATCTTTCTACACAGTTGGAAAGAGGTTTTTCGGCTTTGGATTTCTATAAGACCCTGGCGGTTTCGCAAGGGCACATACATACAGATTAGGTGAGTCTATGTCTCAATTATACGAAAAGTCAATAGGGAAGCTGGAGCTGGATGCAGTTTTGGAAATGCTGGCCGGGTGCGCTGGCAGTAGCGAGGGTAAAATAGCTTGCCGCAAGCTACGGCCCACGTCCGATGTGGATGATGTTCGGGATTTGCTTGCGGAAACGAAGGCAGCTTTTGACCTGAGCACCATGAAGGGATATCCCGCATTCTCCGGTGCAGAAAATATCGAACCAGCTGTGGATAGAGCGAAGCAGGGCGGTGTTTTGCAGCCAAAAGAACTACTGAATATTGCAAAATTACTTCGTTGCACCGCGGATGTGAAGGCGTATATTAAGGACGACGATGCCCAGACAGTTCTGGACGGTTTCTTCCATTCTTTGATGCCGGACAAGGTGTTGGAATCCAAAATATCCAGATCCTTTGTATCTGAGGAAGAGGTAGCTGATGCTGCCAGCAGTGAGCTTGCTGACATTCGCCGCCATATGCGGGTTCAGAGTGCTAAGATCAAAGAGGCACTGCAAAAGGTGATTTCTTCCCCTAATTATTCAAAATACCTGCAGGACTCCATTATTACCATTCGTCAGGGACGCTATGTTGTTCCGGTCAAGAGCGAATGTAAGAATGAAATTCCCGGTATGATTCATGATGTATCTGCCACCGGCTCCACATACTTTATCGAGCCCGCGACTGCAGTGAATGCAAATAATGCATTGCGCGAATTAGAACTTCGTGAACAGAAAGAAATAGAGCGGATCCTTGCGGCACTGTCTCAAAATGTGGCAGACAATGCTGAGTCGATTGTGGATAATTTCAGAATACTGGTGCGTCTGGATGTGATTTTTGCCAAAGCAAGGCTTGCATACAAAATGAACGCCTGTGCGCCTATAGTTAATGATATTGGTAAGGTCGAGTTACGCAATGCCAGGCACCCCTTGATTGATCCCAAGGTAGTTGTGCCCATCTCGTTGCGACTCGGTTCCGATTTCGATGTAATGATCATTCCCGGTCCCAATACCGGCGGTAAGACGGTTACCTTAAAAACATTGGGCCTGCTGACGTTAATGGCGGAATGCGGTCTGCATATTCCTGTTGGCGACGGCAGTTTGATCTCCACATTTGATACAATTTTGGCAGATATCGGAGATGAACAGTCGATCGCCCAGAGCTTGTCAACATTCTCCAGCCATATGCGAACCATTGTGGATCTGATCGCCCAATGCGATCATCGCAGCTTGGTTTTGTTTGATGAGTTGGGCGCAGGTACTGACCCTGCTGAGGGTGCGGCGCTTGCCATTGCGTTGATTGAATTCTGCCGTAAAATGGGCAGTCGCATTGTGGCAACTACCCACTACGCAGAGTTGAAACTCTATGCCATGCGCACGGATCGGGTGCTCAATGCCTCTTGCGAGTTTGATGTTGAGACGCTGCGTCCAACATATAAGCTTCTGATCGGCATTCCCGGTAAATCCAATGCGTTTGCAATTTCCAGAAAATTGGGTTTGCCCGAGGAAATCATCAAGGAAGCCACTGATCTTGTGGGTAAGAACGATCGGGATTTTGAAGATGTCCTGAATCAGCTGGAACAGCAGCGTCAACAGATGGAGTCTGCAAGAAGTGAGGCGGACCGTCTCCGTAATGAGACTGCTCAGATCAAACAGCATAGCGAAGCTATGGAAAAGCAGCTCCAGGAGGAGCGGGAAAAAGCGATGGAAGCAGCTCGCCGGGAAGCCCGGAAGATTATTGAGGATGCCCGCTATGTTGCAACCCAGGCAACTGAGGAGATCAAGTCTATCAAGAAGCAACTGGCAGACAATGCCGATACAACCGGAATCAATCAGCGGCAGTCAGAAATTCGCCGAAGCCTGAATGAAGCCCAATCCCGGCTTCAGGTCGGTCAACACCAGAAGCAACGACCGGTGGTTGATCGGGATATTATGGTTGGCGATACAGTTGAATTGCTGAAGTTGGGAACGAAAGCCAGTGTGATTGCTATCAACAAGGATGGCACCTATCAGCTTCAGGCAGGCGTTTTGAAGCTAAATGCGAAAAAAGACGAGCTTTATCTACTGGATCAGGAAAATCCCTATCAGCAAAAGTCCGGTCGCCCTGCTCATTCCGGCCGCGAGATGAAATTAGCGCCTGCAGCATCTGAAGTGGATCTTCGTGGTATGGACAGCATTGAAGCAATTGGTGTTCTGGAACGATATCTGGATGAAGCTATGCGTAGTAATGCAAATTCTGTGCGTATTATTCACGGTAAGGGAACCGGTATTCTTCGAAAGGCTGTTCAGCAATCTCTGCGTAAAAACAAATATGTCAAGAGTTTCCGTTTGGGTGTTTACGGTGAAGGTGAAGATGGCGTTACCATTGCAGAATTCAAATAAACACATTAGGATTGACTTTTTGTTTGGATTTGTTATGATATAGTTAATGGCGAATATGTTTTGCCGAATAAGGAGCGTTGATTTACTATGATTAGCAAGGAAATTATCGTAAGTTGTGAATCCGGCCTGCATAATAAGCAGGCTACATACTTCGTTCAGAAGGCCAATGAGTTCACCAGCAGCATCTGGTTGGAGTCCGGCAATCGCAAGATGAATGCCAAGAGCCTTCTGGGCATTATGTCTCTGGGGATTCTCTCCGGCACAACTATCACACTTTCTGCATCCGGTGCGGATGCGCAAGAGGCCGTTGAGGCTCTTGAGGCACTGCTTTTGAAGGACGTTTATTGATGTGATCAGATTACCGCCTCAATGCAGTATAAATGCGTTGAGGCGGTATTTGTTGAGGTTAGTATGAAACTTGATGCTTTGCGGGAAAAGGCTGCTAAATTACCTATGGAACCCGGCGTTTACCTGATGAAGGATATAAACGACGCAGTAATCTATGTGGGAAAAGCAAAGAAATTAAAAAATCGCGTCAGTCAATATTTCCAGGATACGGTTTCTCACAGCCCCAAAACACGGGTAATGGTCAGTAAGATCGATCATTTTGATGTCATTGTGGCGGCTAGTGAATTTGAAGCGCTGGTTTTGGAGTGCGCACAGATCAAGAAATATATGCCTCGCTACAACATTCTTTTGAAGGATGACAAGGGCTATCCTTATGTACGAATGGATATGTCGGCAGTTTATCCGGTTATGGAAGTTGTTAACCATACCGCTGATGATGGTGCTGAGTATTTTGGACCCTTTGGCAGTCGTGGTGTGACAAAGAATTTGCTGAAAGCAATTCGCACAGCACTGCGTCTTCCTGACTGTAACCGGGTGTTCCCGAGAGATCTTGGAAAGGGGAGACCTTGCCTGAATTACCACATGAATCAGTGTGCTGGATGGTGTAGCGGGAGCCTGACGCATCAGGAGTACAGAACAAATGTTGAGCTGGCACGTCAGCTGCTTTTGGGCCATTATAAACCTGTAGCTAATAAAATCAGAAAGCAGATGCTGGAAGCCTCCGAACAACTGAATTTTGAACTGGCAGCAGCGCTTCGGGATCAGCTTCAATCTATTGAGAATCTGGATAAGAAACAGATGGTCACGGCTGGAGCAGCTGTCGACACGGATGTGATTGGTTTTGCACATAACGGCGAGAAAGCATGTTTTGCCGTTCTTCATTACCAAAATGGTGAGTTGCTTGATAAAGAGTATTCTATCATTAGTACAGAAGAAACGCCGGAAAGTACTTTGGAGTCGCTGGTAAAACAGTATTACTTGGAGAGTTCTTATGTACCGAAGACAATTTTGTTGCCCATTGCAATCGAGGATGGAGATTTGGTTGCTGATATTCTGACTAAAAAGCAAAACCGTCGTGTATACGTTCGCGTTCCGCAGCGAGGAGATAATGTCCGCCTTGTAGCGCTCTCCGTCAAGAATGCACAGGAAGAATTGAATCGCATTGTTAGTAAGGACGAGAACCGAAGACTGACTCTGAAGAAGCTGGCATCGATGTTGCAACTTGACCGGATTGACCGGATCGAATCTTTTGACATTTCCAATATTTCAGGTACTGATACAGTTGCCAGTATGGTTGTGTTTCAGGACGGCAAACCTCGTACAAGCGCGTATAAGCGATTTAAGATTGAGAATATCAGCGGTCAGGATGACTACGAATCTATGCGTCAGGCGGTTACACGCCGCTATAGGCACTATCTTGATGGAGATAATGGATTCGAGCTGCTTCCGGATCTGCTTTTGATTGATGGCGGCACAGCACATGCCGCGGCAGTCAGTGCGGAATTATCAAAACTTGGGGTAAATTTGCCGATTTTTGGTATGGTAAAAGATGACAGACATCGTACAAGAGCGCTGGTAACGCCGACAGGAAAGCAAATCAATATCGATGCCAATCAGGCAGTTTTTGCTTTGATTGGTAATATTCAGGAAGAGACTCACCGTTTTGCGATCAACTACCATAAAAAACTTCGCAGTAAACGCCTGAATCGTTCTGTGCTGGATCAAATTCCCGGAATCGGTCCAAAGCGCAAGCAGGAACTGTTGAAGCACTTTAAGTCGGTTGCGGCAGTCAAAGCGGCAACAGTAAGCGAGCTGAAAGTTTGCCTGCCGGATAATACTGCGATCAATGTATACAGATATTTCCGGGGAAATGAGGATAAAAAATGCGAGTAATCAGTGGTAAAGCCAGAGGAGTTGCGCTCAAGGCGCCGGATGGCATGAAAACCCGTCCAACTGCAGATAGAGTAAAAGAGGCGATGTTCAGCATCATCCAATTTGATCTGCCGGGAGCGATGGTTCTGGATTTATTTGGCGGTACCGGCCAATTAGGTATCGAAGCGCTGAGCAGGGGAGCGAGAGCTGCTGTAATCGTTGATCAGGATAGAACTGCCTGCAATTTGATCCGTGAGAACCTGCAGCGTACAAAGCTGCAGGATCTGGCAAAAGTTATTCAGTCCGATTATGCTTGCTATTTGCGCAGTTGTCCTGATAAATTCCATATCATCCTGTTAGATCCCCCTTATGCAGAAGAATTCTTAAAAAATTCTCTAAAAATCATAACAGAAATTGACATTTTGCATTCTGGTGGTATAATAGTATGCGAAAGACCATTGGATAAGGATCTGACTATGTCTTTTTCCGGGTACTCCAGATCCCGAGACTATAAATATGGCAACACAATTCTTACGATTTTTCGTAAAGAATGAGGTTATATGAAGATTGCTATTTATCCGGGCAGTTTTGACCCGATCACAAGCGGACATTTGAATATCATCCGCCGAGCTGCGAATATTTTTGATCGGTTGATTGTGTGCGTCATGGTTAACGGCACAAAAAAACCAATGTTTTCGCAACAAGAGCGAGTGGATATGATACGATCTGTAGTAGGGGATATCCCGAATGTAGAAGTGGATTCTTCCGATGATCTGCTTGCAGAGTATGCTAAGCGCAAAGGCGGTTGCGTGATTGTCAAAGGATTGCGCGCCGGCTCTGATTTTGAAAATGAATTTCAGATGGCGCTTATCAACCACAAGATAAATCCTAACTTAGATACAATGTTCCTCACTTCGGAACATCAATATATGTATCTTAGTTCCAGCACGGTAAAAGAATTGGGCACATACGATGTGGATCTGTCCGATTTCCTGCCGGAACAGATTATTCCCGTATTCAGACAGCGAATTGCTGAGTTAACTCAAGGAGGAGACAGAAAATGAACGAACAGACTATTGAAGATATCATTTCCGCGTTGTATGATATGGTGCAGGATGCACGCTCCGTGCCCCTGTCTTCTGATAAGTGCATGCTGGAGCGCGACAAGGTCCTGGATATGCTGGATGAGATCATTGCCCAGCTGCCTGTTGAGTTGAAGCAGGCTCGTACCATCGTGGATTCCAGAAACGAACTGATCGGCCAGGCTCGCCGTGAGGCCGAGAACACCATTCGTCAGGCTCAGGAGCAGGCTGCTGAAATGGTAGCAGAAGAGGCTATCTATCAGGAAGCAAAGCGTCAGTGTCAGGAACTGGTGACCAACACTCAGGCTCGTATGGCTGAGCTGCGTAAGGTCAGCAACGATTATATGGATGACGCACTGCGCCGCACTGAGGAAGCGATTGCAATCTCTCTGGATGATGTGCGTGATACTCGCGCTAAGTTCAAGGCTCTCGTTGAGGCTCAGGAGAAGCGCGCTGCGGCAGAGGACGCAGAAGTATAAAGTAAAAGACAGCTCAAATTTAATATTTGGGCTGTCTTTATTTAATATATTGGAGGTTCAAGTATGGATTACATTGAAAACTATAAATTCTGGTGTAGTCAGGATCTTCCTGCAGATGTCAGAGCTGAGCTTCAGGCAATTGAAAATGCAGAAGATGAAAAGAAAAGCCGCTTTGGTAGCGATTTGCAGTTTGGCACTGCCGGCATGCGCGGCATTATGGGTGTCGGCAGCAATCGCCTGAACCGTTACACTGTCCGCAGAGCAGCTCAGGGTATGGCTGCTTGGCTTGCTACCACTGATCTACCCAAGAAGGCTGCTATCGGCTATGACTCCCGCCATAACTCTAAGCTTTTTGCTGAGATATGTGCTGTAGCTTTTGCCGAAGTTGGTATTCAAGCATATTTGTACGATCGTCTTGCTCCTACTCCTATGCTTTCCTTTGCTGTGCGTGAGTTGAATTGCGGTTGCGGCATTGTGATCTCTGCCAGCCATAACTCCGGCGAATATAATGGTGTTAAGTGCTATGGACCTGATGGCAGCCAGATGACAGATGAGCCTGCAGCAGTAGTTACTGCAAAGATTCAGGAGATTCCTTACTTTATTCCGGAGAAGAAGAGTCTGGAAGAGTACCTGCAGGAAGGCGTAATTACCTATATTGCACAAGATGTTTGGGAAAAGTATTACCAGGTGATTCTGGCAGAAGCTGTGAATCCTGAAATTATTGCGCAGACCGGCCTGAATATTGTGTACACACCTCTTTGCGGTACCGGTAACGAGCCTGTTCGTGAGGTTCTGGGTCGTTTGGGCGTGAATATTGCCGTTGTTAGCTGCCAGGAGAAGCCTGATGGCGACTTTAAGACCTGCGAATATCCTAATCCCGAAACCGATGCAGCCCTGGCAGAGAGCTATAAGGTAGCAAAGCAGGTGCCATGCGATGTGATTATTGGCACCGACCCGGATGCTGACCGCATCGCAATCGCTGTTCCCGAAGGTGATGGCTTCAGAAAACTTACCGGTAATGAGCTTGGATGTCTTCTGATGGATTATATTCTCAATGCCCGTACCGCTAAGAACGATATTCCCAATGGCGCAATCGTTGTACGAAGCATTGTTTCTTCTCCTTTGGCAGACCGCATTGCAGCACATTATGGTTTAGAAATGAAGACCGTTCTGACCGGCTTTAAGTATATCGGCGGCGAGATCTTGAAGCTGGAAGCAAAAGATATGGGTGATCGCTTCATCTATGGTTTCGAGGAAAGCTGCGGCTACCTGAAAGGTACCTATGCACGAGATAAGGATGCTGTTGTAGCTTCCGTGCTTGTTTGTGAGATAGCTGCTACCCTGAAGAAGGAAGGCAAGAATATCTTGGATGCTCTGAATGGTTTGTATAAGACCTACGGTCTGTATCTGGCACGCGTTAACAGCTTAGAGCTCAAGGGCCTTGACGCTATGGAAAAGGCTGCTAAGATGCTTTCTGATCTGCGAGAAAACGCACCTAAGACCATTGCTGGTATTGAGGTAACTTCTTTCCGCGACTACCGTGCGAGCGTTTGCAAGGATATTCTGACCGGTGAAGAAACTGTAATTACTCTGCCTAAGTCTAACGTTCTTGAGTTTGTTCTGGGCACAAGCGGCAGTGTGATCGTTCGTCCTTCCGGTACTGAGCCGAAGGTGAAATTCTACTATACTGCAGTTGCTGAGAATAAGGAAGCAGCAACCGCTCTCCTGGATGCTATGGAGGCTCAGATGGAGGGCTAATCTCTGCATAAATATTGAACAGGAGCAATTCGTTGCTCCTGTTCTTTTTTTTAGCCTTATGAATATGGTTTACAAAGGAGGTGGGCGTATGAATTTAAAAAGTAATGAAAGTCCCCGGTTTGGAGTGAAGCCTGTTGCAATCGGGGTGCTAGTTAGCGTTCTAGTCAGCGTGATGAGCATTGCACTGTTGGCCTTCTTGTTAGGGAAGGGAAGCGTAGGAGAGGGTGCGATCGGCGTGATCACGAAAATTATTACCGCAATCTCCTCTTTGATAGGATGTATGGTCTGTGCTTTCCTGGTGAACAAAAGGATTGCAATATATAGCGGGATATGTGCATCTGTATATGTGTTCATTCTTGTTGTTGTTAACGTGCTGTTCTTTGACGGTGAATTCACAGGATTGATATGGACGCTGGTTTTTGCTGCGATTGCTGTGGTAATTAGCACGTTGTTACGGGGTAGGGGGTTGAGTCGAAGCCATAACACAAAATGGAAGTTTAGATAAATGAGAGAAAATTTTGTACAAAATCACGAAGAGTAAATTATATTTACCCATTTTAATAAATATACAAGTTTTCTTGCAAAAACAATATGTGGTAGAGCAGAAGATGTAAAAAAACTATATCTTGCTACATTATATTCTTTTTACCTAAAAGGTTACAAAATGGTTGCGGTAGTTTACATAACAGCGTTTACATAAAAATGGTCATAATTTACAAAAAACTCAAAAATGTCCGAATTTGCTTGCAATTCAAGGGCTTTTGGTGTATAGTAATCAAACAGTATGGGGGTATTTTGTGCCCTTATTCGTTTGAGCATAATTATGTTGGCTGTTAACGAATGAGGGTGTTGATAGTGAAGATTATTAAATCCCTGCGTTCTGTGTTTTATTCAACACAATTTCGCATTTTCGTCCTTGCATTTTCTTGGGTTGCAGGAATGGCGTTTGGTTTGCTGTTTGCGGTGCGTAATCGTACTGCTTGCGCGCCGATTATTGTTCAGTTTGCGCAAAGAAAGCCATCTATTTTGATTCTGTTAGCCTTGCACATTGTTCCATTGCTGATCGCCTGGTTTTTGACCCGCGCAAATCATCCATTTTGGTTTTGCGGAATCGGTTTTATTAGGATGATGCTGTTTGGCTATACTTCCGGAGCTGTGTACTGTGCGTATGCTTCGGCAGGCTGGCTTGTTTGTATACTGATGTTATTTTCTTATGTTGTTACAACAGTACTGCTGTTTTGGATCACTATGAAAGCAGCGCTTTGCAGTATCGGCCATCGATCTGCGGCCTGGTTGGTAACATTATTTGCGTTCCTAGCCGTTTTGTTGTTTGACTTCTTTGTTTTATCACCATTTTTTATTTCGTTAATCCACTAAGAGAGGTTCGCTTATTCATGTTGGACTTGATTCGTGCTTACGAAAATTACCTTTCTAAGGTAAAAAAAGCATCCGACAACACAATATCTTCCTACATTCGGGATATCCGCCAATTTTCTGATTGGCTGAATACTGAATGTGCTGTTGATGTTCTGGATGTTACACAACTGAATATTACCGAATATATGTCTCACCTCAACACAATCGGTAAGTCTGCATCGACCGCTTCCAGATGTCTTGCAAGTCTCAAGAATTTCTATAGCTATCTTGTTTCTTCCGGATTTTTGGAGAAAACGCCGGTGCTGGACATTCATGTGGACAGGGGAGAGAAGAAACTACCCCAGATCCTGACCGGTCGTGAGATTGAGTTGTTGCTTAGCCAGCCTGTTTGCGTTGATGCAAAGGGTTACCGAGATAAGGCGATGATGGAGGTTATGTACGCTACCGGCATTCGCGTTACCGAGCTGATCAACCTGGATGTAGAGGATGTAAACCTTGATCTGGGTGTTATCAAGTGCAGCAGTGCAAAGAAGACTCGTTCGATTCCGTTATATCCCGCAGCGTTGAAGGCGTTGACAGTATACCTTCGAGATGTGCGTGCAAGCATGGTAACCGATCCTGATGAGACAGCGCTATTCCTGAACATCAGCGGTGGGCGTATGAGCCGCCAAGGTTTCTGGAAAATTATTAAGCACTATCAGGATACCGCACATATCGATAAAGAAATCACGCCCCATACATTACGACACAGCTTTGCGGTGCATCTCCTGGAAAATGGCGCAGATGTTGGCTCTTTGCAGGAATTGATGGGTCACTGTGACATTTCTTCCACGCAAATGTACACACAGATGATTAATCAGAAGTTGAAATCTGTGTACGATAAATGCCATCCTAAGGCATAAAAAGGTCTATCAAACTCCGTTTGGGAGTTGATAGACCTTTTCTTTTATGTAATTAAGTAGGGTAGAGGGGTTACAGACCGGTCATTGCTGCCAGAACATCTACTTCCAGCTTTTGGATGTGGCGCTCTAAGCAAAGGCCTTCGTCGATACCAATATCTCGGAAACTGCCGTCGTTAGTGCAGACGATACGGTTGGTTTTTCCTTCCAAAAGCAGCTCAACTGCAATATAACCCATTTTGGTAGCATTTACACGGTCACGAGCGGAGGGAGTACCACCTCGCTGAATATGGCCAAGAACGGTTACGCGAGGGTCAAGATCGATGGATTCTTTGATCTGATTGGCGATTTCTGCAGCAGAGCCGGCACCCTCGGCAACAACGATCATGTAGTGGGTAAAACCATTAAAGCGAGCCTGTCGGATCTTTTCTACAACATCATGTTGGAAATCGATGGGCTTTTCTGGTACAAGCACTGCAGTGGCTCCAACTGCGAGGCCGACGTACATCGCCAGGAAGCCGGCGTTTCGTCCCATAACCTCCACGACAGAGCAACGCTCGTGGGATTGCATAGTGTCACGAAGACGGTCGATGCAGTCGATAGCGGTATTAGCAGCTGTGTCGAAGCCAATGGAATAGTTTGTGCAGTGGATATCGTTGTCAATGGTAGCGGGGATGCAAACGACATTAATGCCTTTTTGGGACAGCGCACGGGCACCACGGAAAGTACCGTCACCGCCAATAGCAACAATGCCGTCTAATCCAAGGAATTTGCAGGTAGATACAGCCTTATTTTGACCTTCTTCGGTCATAAATTCCTTGCTACGGGCAGTGTAGAGGATCGTGCCGCCACGGTTGATGGTGTGGGAAATATTCTTTTCATCCAAACGGAGTACATCACCGGTGATAAGGCCGTTATAACCTCGGCGGATGCCGTAACAGTCAATTCCGTGATACATAGCAGTACGGACAACAGCGCGGACGCAGGCGTTCATACCGGGAGCGTCGCCACCGCTGGTTAAAACACCAATTCTCTTTATACTCATAGGGAATACCTCCAAGCAGCATTGTTACTATACATTTTAATGTAGACTCGAGGAAAAGTAAATAGATTACGTTAGATTCTTTAGATATTTTTGCATCACTCGTCAAAGGGAACTGCCGGCGTGAGTCCTAGAGGAGGAAGTTTTATAAATATTGTTGTGTACCTATAAACCGAATGAACGCAACAAAATAAAAATTTTGTTGCGTTCGAGGCAGATATATGCTATAATATATTTATAAGGATGCATTAGGTTTAATTTCTGGTCTTTGAGGCTCCTTTGGACGATATTTTTTAGTATGCTCATTTTGTGTTACTTTTTATTATCAATTATTCCAAGCACGTGCACCGGATTGTGTGCTGCATGCCATGCTGTTTGGCGTCTGTTCTTCTGCATATGTTCTCGTCTTACTATATTCTGTTACGGCGTAATTTCAGTATCGCGTATAGTTCACCAGATAAGTGGTTGTTTCACTACCATTCTATGACCAGCGTTATTATGTTTAGCTGCCCGTGGTTATCTTTACATTATGTAGCGTTAGATCCTTTCCGTGGATTATCAACCCCAATTCAGATCCCATTGCTGTGGAATTGTTGTTTTATGCAGATGTTACCATTCGCCTGTTGGATTAAGATACAATATATCGAAATATATATTTTGTAGACTAAATCCATTATCACGCAAATGTTCGAATAAATGTGTTCACTTTTTAGGAGGTTATTATGGTAAAATACGCTGATGCACCGCAAATTCTGAAGGATTTCCTAACTTATCACGAGAATATCAAGGGGCAGTCCCCAAGAACGATCTCTGAGTATTACCTTGATTTACGAATGTTTTTACGCTTTGTTCGACTGATGCGTAATAATATGCCGATGAATACTCCCTTGGAGGATATCCCTATTAAGGACGTGGATCTTGCGTTTGTTGGAGCAATCACTACTTCTGAGGTTTTTGATTTTTTATCATACCTTGCCAATGATCGTCCATTAAATCCGGACTCCCCTTATACAGATTATGGCATTGAATCTTCGTCAAGATCCAGGAAGCTTTCTGCGATCAAATCGTTTTATAAATATCTGACTGTGCGCACAAAACAGCTTACTGAGAATCCGGTTGCTGATCTTGAATACCCAAAACTACGTAAGAGTTTGCCGAAATATCTTACGTTAGCCCAGGCTTCTGCCCTGCTGCAGGCAGTCTCTGGTCAGAATGCGAAGCGTGATTATGCAATTTTGATGCTGTTTTTGAACTGCGGTATTCGACGCAGTGAACTGGTTGGATTGAACTTGAGCGATGTATATGAAGATCGCATCCGAGTGGTAGGCAAAGGCAATAAGGAACGAATCGTATACTTTGGCTCTGCTTGTCATAAAGCCATTGAAGCATATATGATAGAGCGTAACGAGATGGTATTGTCAGACAACCGTGCACTATTCGGATCCAGAAACGGTAATCGAATCAGTGTAACTGCTGTGCACAGATTGGTAGATAAAGCCCTGCTGAAGGCCGGTTTGGATGCTACACAATTCTCTGCGCACAAATTACGCCACACAGCGGCTACGATGATGCTTTCCGGTGGCGTTGATGTAAAGACGGTTCAGGAAGTCTTGGGTCACGAAAATTTGAACACAACTCAGATATATACACACATCGAGAACACTGAGTTAAAAATCGCTGCAGAGGCAAATCCCCTATCTAAATTGGATTTTAGCGAAGAATAATATGCAAAAAACCGGGTAAAAGCCCGGTTTTTTGTCATTTATAAAGATATTTCGATTGCTTCTCGAAGATTTCTCACCTGATATACAGTTAAGTTGTCAGGAATTATCAACTTTTCGGTGGTGTTTTTAGGGATAATACACTTAGTAAAACCTAATCTCGCAACTTCTGCAAGTCTTTGATTCAAGGAGGAAACAGAACGAACCTCCCCCGTCAAGCCAACTTCGCCGATGGCAACCAGATCATCGTTAATGGCTGCGTCCCGATAGGAAGATGCGATAGCCAAAACTACCGGTAGATCAGCGCCGGGTTCATCTAACTGCAGGCCACCGATCACATTGATATATGCATCATAAAGACCGAGTTTCATGCCAGCACGCTTTTCAGCTACAGCCAGGAGCAGGACTGCACGGTTGTAATCGAAGCCGTCTGCGGTCCGTCTAGGGGCATTGAAGCTGGATTTTGTAACCAAGGCTTGCACTTCAGCCAATACCGGACGAGTGCCCTCCATCACACACGCAACACAAGTGCCGGGAGTGCCCTTCGGCCGACCATCAAGCAGCATTTGAGAGGGATTCGGTACTTCCACAAGACCTTTATCCCGCATTTCGAACACACCGATTTCGTTAGTGGATCCAAAACGATTTTTTGCAGCTCGCAATAAGCGATATGCCGAATTCTGACTCCCTTCAAAATACAGAACACAGTCAACCATATGTTCAAGAACCTTAGGTCCGGCAATGGCACCGTCTTTATTGATATGACCAACCACAAATACAGTAATTCCCCGGGATTTTGACAGATGCATCAGGCTGATTGTGCAATCCTTTACTTGGGAAACGCTGCCGGGACTGGAGTCATTACCTTCCTGGTAGAGTGTTTGAATGGAGTCAACAATCACAATATCAGGCTCCAAAGTATCCACAGTTTCAAAAACAGCGGCCAAATTGGTCTCGGACAGAATATACAATTCTTCA
This sequence comes from Faecousia sp., assembly GCA_045601585.1. Lineage (GTDB taxonomy): Bacteria > Bacillota > Clostridia > Oscillospirales > Oscillospiraceae > Faecousia. Next base: position 34,090 of record JAZRZW010000135.1, read on the forward strand.
GAGGTCACACCGATTCGCTGTGCACGAAGTTTTAATTGACTTTCACTTTCCTCGCCGGAGACATAAAGTACCTTTCTTTGAGCACAAAGACTGTTGCAGATCTGTAGCAAAAGTGTGGATTTACCAATTCCGGGAGCGCCACCAACAAGTACAAGGGAACCTACTACAGCGCCACCGCCCAAAACACGGTCCAGCTCCCCTACCCCAGTTGAAAAACGGATATCAGCATTGGTATCTACATCAGTGATGCGCTGTGCAGACTTGGATGCAGCCGCAGACGCCACCACACCGGGAGCTGAAGGCTTTTCGATATGTTCCGTAATGGTGTTCCATGCACCGCAGGCAGGACATTTGCCTTGCCATTTTGGGGTTTCGTTACCACATTCGGTGCAGAAAAAAACTGTTTTTGTCTTGGCCATAGTATAAAACTCCTGATTTGTGTTTTTCCTTATTATATCAGTCGGAATCTTCCTGGTCAAGGGAGGTCTCCTTTTGAACTATAGAATCTGATAATATTTGTAGCTAACACACTACAGAATTTCTTTTGGTATTCCGGGGTGCGGAGTTTATATTCTTCACCTGGATTTGAAAGAAAACCACATTCTACAAGAACACCGGTACAGGTAATATGCTGCATCAGGTAGATGTTATCTGCTTTTTTGGCTTGCCGCTTGCTACCTGGATTAATAGTGGTTCGAAAAGCCTCCTGGATGCTGGTTGCCAGATGTCTACTTCCTTCGTTTGGCGCATAAAACACCTGGGCACCGCTGTATTTGGAGTCCGGAAAATGATTTTGATGGATACTGATCAGCACAGCATTTGGTGTATTTTGGATTATCTCAACTCTATGCTTTAAGTCAGACACCTTTTTTGCAGCAATGGTCTCCCCACTTGTATAAACCGATCTGTCATCCGTGCGAATCATAAGCGTATGATGACCCAACAAGTGCATCAGATCATTTAGACGCAAAGCAATTTCGAGATTAAATTGACTTTCTAGGATTCCAGTGCAGGATGTGGCACCACCATCAATACCGCCGTGTCCGGCATCGATTATAAAACATCTGGATCGTTCAAATGGTCTGTTTTCTGACCATACAGTGGCTGCCTGATTAATAGCCAAACCTAAAAGCAGAAAACAGGTAAGCATAATGGCGGATATGGGGATCATAATTCGGTTTACTTTGGTGCTTGCCATACCCATCACCTCGATATATGTTATTCAACAGTTATGACTGGTATGAGTTTTCGCACACTATACGGAAATTAAGCATAGTATGACACGGAACGACAGTTCCCACAATCAATGTTAGGAGGAGATCTGTTGGAACACAATAAGCGTTCTGAACGAGGTGCAGAGGGGCGCCTGCCGGTTAAGGCCCCCCTTGCCTATCCGTATGTACCGTTTCAGATCGATGATCAGCCCCAATATGAACCGCAGAAAGCACTGGTAAGAGGCACTCTTTTCCCTGGCTTAGATCTGCCGTTCATGGGCATGATCAATCAAAACAATAAACCCATTACACCGCTGACAGAATTGCAGTGCATGGCGTTTGCTTTGCAGGAGCTTGCTCTGTATTTAGACACTCACCGGGATGATAAAGAAGCTCTGGAATTATACAGAACCTATCAAAAAGCAAATGCAAAAGCACGGATGATCTATGAAGAAAAGTGTGGGCCGTTGAATCATATGTCTGTCCAAAAGGATGGACAATACGCCTGGTTGAACGACCCCTGGCCCTGGGAATACTGCGCAAATCGGGAGGGTTGAGTCTATGTTTATTTATGATAAGAAATTGCAATATCCGGTAAAAATCGACAAACCCAACCCCAAATTGGCATCCATTATCATTTCTCAATATGGTGGTCCTGATGGTGAGTTAGGGGCATCGTTACGCTATTTGTCCCAACGTTATTCTATGCCTTTTGATGAACTCAAAGGGTTGTTGACGGATATCGGTACAGAGGAGCTGGGCCACCTGGAAATGGTGGGTGCAATCGTGCATCAGCTTACCAGAAACCTGAAGGATTCTCAAATTCAGGATTCAGCATTTGCCCCCTATTTTGTGGACCATACAACCGGCGTTTATCCCACTTTTGCATCCGGCACACCCTGGACCGCTGCTACAATGCAGGTCAAAGGCGATCCTATCGCCGACCTGACTGAAGACCTGGCGGCGGAACAAAAGGCCAGAGTAACCTATGACAACATTCTGAGACTGAGTGATGATCCTGATGTTAACAATGTAATTAAGTTCTTACGGCAGCGGGAGATCAACCATTTCCAGCGATTCGGTGAGGCTTTGCAGTTGTTGAAAGAAAAACTCAACGAAAAGAATGTGTATTTCATGAACCCTGCATTCGATATCTAACAAAAGAACCGCTTCCGTTTGGAAGCGGTAACTTTTATTTTTTCCGGTCAATTAACCAATGGAGCATGTTCATCATATAACGGTTTTCAGGGAAGATATCCAGTGACTTTTCAGCCATTTTAGTATGATCGCGGACAAGGGTATCGCACTGATCGATGCCATAGAGCTGCACAAAAGTGTTCTTAACTGCATCAACACCGGTTGCCTTACCCAATTCTTCTGCATTGCCGATCACATCCAGCATATCATCACGAATCTGGAACGCAAGACCGGTATGATATGCAAATTCCTGCGCAGCGTTCAGCTGTTCGGCACTGCCGTTAGCAGCAATGACACCTAACTGGCAGGCTGCTCTGATCAGAGCACCGGTTTTGCGAATCTGAATATCAATAACTTCCTGAGGCGTGCATTGACGCTCTTCGCTCAGCATATCCAGCACCTGACCTCCAACCATACCAAGCTCACCTGCGCATTGAGAAAGCGTATTGATAGCCGCGACTTTCTGTGTGTCTGATAGAAATGCGGTTGTAATCTGATGGAACGCTGTAGTCAGCAGTGCATCACCCGCTAAAACGGCCATAGCCTCGCCATAAACCTTATGGTTCGTCAGTCTTCCGCGTCGGTAATCGTCATTATCCATACAAGGCAGATCGTCGTGAATCAAACTATATGTATGGATCATTTCTACAGCAGCAGCTAAGGGTGTCGCTGCTTGCCAATCACCGCCGCACATCTTGCAGAAATCGAAAACAAAAATGGGGCGAAGACGCTTGCCGCCAGCCAGCAGGCTGTAGCGCATAGATTCAAAAAGAAGTGCCTGAGGCTGGTTATTATCGGAAAAACAAGACTGGAGATATCCTTCGATATGCTGACAATACTGTTCAGTTTCTTGATTAAATGTCAGTTTCTTCATCGAAGTCCTCCTCTACAGGCTCCCCATCCGGCCCTGAAACGATTTTCTTGATCTTCAGTTCTGCTTCATCTAACAGCTTTCCGCATGCACTGACAAGCTCAGTGCCCTCCTGAAATAGCTTCAGCGATTCTTCCAGGGGCACCTCTCCCCTCTCCATAGTACGGACGATCTGCTCAAGCCGTTGCATATTTTCTTCAAAGGTTTTTACTTTTTTAGCCATTTTGATCCTCCTTAATATGGGTAACAGTGGCGCCAATCTTGCCGTCGCTGACGGTTACCAAGATCTCATCGCCCTGAGAGACATTTTTGACGGACTTTATAAGAGTTTGGTCTTTGGATGTTGCCACCGAATAGCCTCGTGTCAGGACCTTTAAGGGGCTCATAGCATCCAATTTAGCAGTCAGGGATATGAATTTCTGCTTTTGATGCTGATAAACGCTTCTTTGTGCCAGTTGAAAACGATTGGTAAGAAGTTTAAGATCCTTTTTACGCTTGGCGATGTATGCTTCAGGAGCCTGCAGTGTCGGGCTTTCGATCAGGTTGGCATAAAGGTGCCTATACTGCTTTAGTTGACGCTGAAGAGATGTTACGAGCGCACTTGAAACACTGTCCAGTCTTTGCCGTAACGCATCCTGATCCGGCACAGCAAGTTCAGCAGCATTGGATGGCGTTGCAGCACGCAAATCAGCAACATAATCGCTGATTGTCACATCCGGTTCATGGCCAACTGCTGAGACTACGGGAATTTCAGATTGGAAGATCGCCTGGGCTACTCGCTCATCATTAAAGGCCCACAAATCTTCTATAGAACCGCCGCCACGGCCAACAATCAACAGATCTGACAAATTGTATAGGTTCGCATAATCAATAGCAGCAGCAATTTCTCCGGGCGCCTCTGTACCCTGCACACGAACCGGGAATAGTTTTACCTGCGCTAAAGGATATCGTTTGCGGAGAATGCGAAGAATATCGTGAATTGCAGCACCGGCAGAGCTGGTAACAATACCAATTATCTTTGGATACTGGGGTAGCGGCTTTTTGTGAGAAGCATCAAACCAGCCCTTTGCAGACAATTTCTTCTTCAGCTCTTCGAAAGCCGCCTGCAAATCCCCTTCCCCATCCGGCAACATTGTGTTGCAGTATAGCTGATATGCACCATCTCTGGGATATACGGAAATCTTGCCAATGGCGATCACTTTTGAGCCGTTGGCAGGACGAAAGCGCAATCTCACAGCTGAAGAGCGGAACATCACACACTTTAATGCAGAGTCACTGTCTTTTAGTGTAAAATAGTGGTGTCCGGAAGGATACACCTTATAATTACTGATCTCACCCTGGATGGCGACATTAGAAAGCTTCGGATTGTTGTCCATCACGGTGCGGATGTATTCATTTATCTGCGAAACGGACAAAATCTGCTTTTCCACCTGTCAGCCCTCCTGCTGTAAATAAGTAAGTACCGCAACGCCCATTGCATTGTCGGTGGAATATTGAGGTTCAGAAAAAATAGGATCCAACGTGGCTACATATTCTCGAAGCATTTTATTGGAAGCTACACCACCGGAAAACACAACCGGCAATCCGGAATAATGGCTTTGGGCATTTTTAGTTGCACGAAGGATAACATCACAGATACTTAAAAGGGCATATCGTGCAGTTTGTGCAGGATCATTTCCACCGTCGAAATACGCAGCCACCTTATTTTGAACGCCCGAAAGTGAGAAGGAAAATTCGCTGCATTTTACACGGAAATAATCATGGTTTTCTGCCTGCTGAGAAAGTGCATCCAGGTGTTTTCCGGAAGGAAATGGTAATTGAAGCAGCTGACCGGTCCGGTCAATCAACTGTCCGGCGGAGATGTCTGTTGTACCACCAATATTTGTGCAGTTTACATTTTTACCGTCCGGCTCCACCAAAAGCAACTCAGTCGTACCACCGGACAGGTGCCACGCAAGATGAGGCTGCGAGATCAGATCCAGTCTGTCTGCGCTCCACAAAGACGCTGCAACATGACCCTGCTGATGAGAGACCTGGATAAGAGGCACTTTGAGTGCATCTGCCAGCATTTTTGCGTGAGAGTATCCAACCATAAAGCAAGGCATATAACTGCCTTCTACCGCCCTTGGGCGGGTGCTGACCCCTACTGCGGTGATTGTATCGGTCTGGATGCTGGAAAA
>JAZRZW010000136.1:0-6144 GCA_045601585.1 Faecousia sp.
ATCCATTTAAGCGATAATATGTGGGGCGATCCCTGGTCCCGTATTCGGTGGGCGCACTATTTTCCGGAACTTTCCCTGGATGAAGATGTGTGGAAAAATACCATTGATTTTCTGCCTGCCCAGGGCATCAATATGGTGCTGATCGATGTGGGCGACGCTGTTCAATATGAGCGTCACCCGGAGATCTCCGTCAAAGGCGCCTGGAGTAAGGATAAGCTCAGAAAGGAGCTGGATCGTATCCGTTCCCTGGGTATGACTCCGTTCCCGAAGCTCAATTTCTCCGCAGGTCACGATGCCTGGCTGGGTGAATATTCCCGTATGCTCTCCACTGCCAAGTATTACCAGGTCTGTAAGGACTGCATCGAAGAGGTGGCTGAGCTGTTTGACTATCCTAAGTATTTTCACCTGGGTATGGATGAAGAGGATGCGGAAATGCAGGGCGCGCAAGGCTTTATCTGCATTCGTCAGATGGAGCTTTACTGGCACGATATTTATAAGCTCTTCGACTATGTAGAAGCCACCGGCTGCACTCCTTGGGTGTGGACAAGCCCCCGCCTTGACGAAAAGGATATGGCGGTGTATCTGGAGCGCATGCCCAAGTCTGTCCTCCAGTCCAACTACTGGTATAATCGCTTCAAGAAGCTCCCGGACGGCAAATACACAATGCCTCACTGCAATCTGTATCGCACACTGGATGAGTTGGGCTATCAGCAGATTCTTTGCTGCTCCTGCGTGGAGGGCTATTCTATGAGCTCCTATGAAACGATGGAAATGGCAAAGAACGAATTGAACGACAGTAACATCCTGGGTTTTATGACCGCTCCCTGGCGCAACTGCCATTTTGGCGACCGGTATGCCCTGATGGACGATGCGTTCCGTTTCGGCCTTGCCAAAAAAGAATGGTATCCTGAAGGAAAATAAAAGAAAAGGATGTCCTTTTTGCGTGTGGGAATAGGCTGTGTTTTTAGTGAAAAGTGAAGAATGAAAAGTGAAAAATTAAAATCGGCAACCTTCTTTCGAAGATTGCCGATTTTTGGTGCGCGAGGCGGGACTTGAACCCGCATGCCCGGAATGAGCACTAGAACCTGAATCTAGCGAGTCTACCAATTCCACCACTCGCGCATATCACGCCAAGCTTTTGCTCAACGCTCGAATATATTAACACGCGGCGCAAAATTTGTCAATATGTTTTTTCCCATTTCTCTAAATAATTTTTACGAAAAAAATAAGGCTACAGGTTTAACACCTGCAGCCTTAAAAGTTATTTACTGTTTCGCACCTGCATAAAGAGCTTTTCTACATACCGGGAAGTGTCTACAGGCAGGAAACTATAAGAGGTGCCTCGCTCCAGGGTTGCCTCATCGGGGTAGACCACTGCACTTTGCGCCAGGGTCTCATCCATATACTGGCGAGCCTCCGTAATGGGAGAGCCGTACCAGATATAGTCCATATTGGCACCGGAAATCTGGGGGTCGCACATAAAGTTGATAAACAGCTCTGCGGCTTCCTGATTTTGGCAGCAGGTAGGAACGCACATAGCATCCACGAAGGAGTTAAAGCCCTGATTTTCCGGCAGATAGAACCGCAGGTTCTCGTTTTCCTGCATCATACTCATGCAGTCGCCGGCGTAGTAGGGGGCAATATAAGCCACTTCGTCCTGCATTGCCGCGTAGATCTGATCCATCACATACTGCTGCACCAGGGGCTTCTGCTGCGTCAGCAGCTCGGCACATTTCTGCAATTCCGCCTCATCTGTGGTGTTGACGCTGTAGCCCAGCATATATTGGGCGATGCCGAAAGCGTCTCTGGAGTTGTCAAACATCAGGATCTTGCCGGCATATTTTTCGTTCCACAGCAGTTCCCAGCCGGTGACATCCTGGGGGTCCACATACTTTGCGTTGTAGATGATACCCACAGTGCCCCAGGTGTAGGGGACGGAGTACTTGCCCTCGGGGTCGTAATCCGGGTTCTTAAACCGATCATCCACCTTGGCGAAGTTGGGGATGTTGTCAAAATTCAGCTCCATGAGCTGCCCCTCGGCCGCCAGACGGGCGATCATATAGTCGGAGGGAATAATCACATCCACAGGTGTACCGCCGGCAGAGAGCTTAGAGTAGAGGGATTCGTTGGAGTCGTAAGTGGAGTATCGCACATCGATGTGGGGATACCGCCGCTCAAACTCCGCGATCACATCCAAAGTGCCGTCGGAGCCGTCAGCAATGTTTTGACCCCAGTTGGAGACATACAGCACAGTTTTCTTCTGGGAACGATAGATGCCGATCCCCAAAGTGAACAGCATACCCGCTGCCACCACACCTGCGATGGTCCGCTTTGCCCAACGGGGCAGGGGGAGCTCTTTTTTCTCCCGGGGGGGCTTGCGATCGGCGCGGATCTGCAGCAGGTTCATCGTCACCATCAGCACCAGGATCAGCAGGAACAGCAATGTAAACATTGCGTAGAGCTTCGGCTGGATGGGCTTTTTGGTGTAGCTGTAGATCTCCACCGGCAGGGTGATGAAATCATTGCCGGAGACGAAGTAGCTGATGACGAAATCGTCCAGACTCATGGTGAAGGCCATAATGGCACCGGCCACCACGCCGGGCATAATTTCCGGCAGCGTTACCTGGAAGAAGGATTGCACCGGGGTGCAGCCCAGATCCATCGCCGCATCGGTCAGGGCGGGGTTCATCTGCTGGAGTTTGGGCATCACATTCAAAATCACATAGGGAAGATTGAAGGTGATGTGCGCCAGCAGCAGGGTCCAGAAATTCAGAGCATCCCGCTGCCCCAGCATTTTGCCGCCAACGAATACAAACAGCAGGCTGAGGGAGATACCGGTGACGATATCCGGGTTGGTCATAGGGATGTTGGTGATGCTCATAACGAACTTGCGCATTTTGGGCTTCATTTTATAAATACCCACGGCGGCCATAGTACCGAAGGCGGTAGAGATGCCGCTGGCAAGCACGGAGATGAGCACAGAGTTACCCAGCAGGCTCAGCAGATCCCGATCCCGGAACAGCTCTGCATACTGCTGCAGGGTAAAGCTTTCGAATTCGGAGATGCTTTTGGTGGAATTGAAGGAAGCTACCATCAGCACCACCATAGGCGCATAGAGGAATGCAAAGATCAAAATAGTGAGGATGCGATTGGCTCTTTTCATACCACCACACCGCCTTCCTCGTCAGCACCCAGCCGGTTCATAAGGCCGGTGCAAAGGAACACGATCAGCATCAGCAAAAGGCTCAGGGCAGCGCCCAGATTGGGGTTGTTGCCTTGCTTGAAGAGCCGCTCGATGACGTCGCCGATGAGCAGAGTGCCGGGGCTGCCCAACTTCTGGGAAATGTAGAAGGTGGACACTGCCGGCACAAACACCATGGTAAAGCCGGACAGAATACCGGGCATGGAAAGGGGCAGCGTCACCCGCAGGAACACCTGAAAACCGTTGCATCCCAGATCTTCTGCAGCTTCGATGAGCCGTCGGGCAATCTTCACGATAATGGCGTACAGGGGCAGGATCATATAAGGCAGGTAGTTGTAGACCATGCCCAAAATCACCGCGCCGGAGGTGCGGATCAGGGGCAGGGGACCGATGCCGATTTTGCCCAGCCAGGTGTTGATGATGCCGTTATCCTGCAGCAGGCCGACCCAGGCCAGTGTGCGGAGCAAAAAGCTCATACACATGGGCAGCATGATCAGCATATACAGGATCTTTTGCGCCACAGGGCCTCTGTGGGCGATATAGTAGGCTACGGGATAGCCCAGAAGCAGGCAGATCACCGCAGCGATCAGCGCGTAGAGAATGGACTGCCACATCACAGGGGCGTAAGCAGCCAGCTCTTTCAGATTCTGAAGGGTCAGGGCTCCGGTGTTGGGGTCAGTCAGCGCATAATAACCGACCACACCTAAGGGGATCAGGGTGAAGATCACCATAAACAGGATATAGGGGCCGCTGAGCCAAAGGGACTTATTGCTCTTCTTCATTCTCGGCGTCCTCCGTCAGCTCGTCATACTCAGCAGAGTAGGAGCTGTAGTCACCAAACATGCCGGAGTATTCACTCTTTTTCATGATGTGAATATCCTCCGGGTTCAGACGGATACCGATGGTCTCACCCACACCGTGGAAGTCCGTGGTCTGGATCAGCCATTTAAAGCCGTGGAAATCCACGATGATATCGTAATTGAGACCCTTGAAAGTAATGCTGGAAACCACGCCGTTGAGGTGGCCTTTCTGCACGGGAACGATGTCGATATCTTCGGGACGGATGACCACATCCACCGGGGTGTTGTTACCAAAACCGGCGTCCACGCAGTCGAAGGTGCGGCCGAAGAAGCGAACCTTGTAGTCCTCCAGCATCACACCGTCCAGAATGTTACTCTCGCCGATAAAGTCCGCCACAAAGGCGTTCTTAGGCTCGTTATAAATATCTTCAGGTCTGCCGATCTGCTGGATGCGGCCTTTATCCATAACCACCACAGTGTCGCTCATAGAGAGGGCTTCTTCCTGGTCGTGGGTAACATAGATAAAGGTGATACCCATAGCCTGCTGGATGCGCTTGAGTTCGTTCTGCATATCCTTGCGCAGACGCAGATCCAGGGCGGCCAGGGGTTCATCCAGAAGCAGGACCTTGGGGCGGTTGACCAGAGCGCGGGCAATGGCGACTCGCTGCTGCTGACCGCCGGAAAGGCTGTCAATATTGCGGTGCTCATAGCCTTTCAGACCTACGACTTCCAGCATTTCCTGCACACGCTCACGAATCTCAGCCTTAGGCAATTTTGCCACCTTCAGGCCGAAGGCGATATTATCAAAAACATTCAGGTGAGGGAACAGGGCATAACGCTGAAACACAGTGTTGATCTGGCGCTTATAGGGCGGAATATCGTTGATTTCCTTGCCGTCAAACAGCACTTTGCCGGAGGTGGGCGTCAAAAAGCCGCCGATGATCCGCAGCGTGGTGGTCTTGCCGCAGCCGGAGGGTCCCAGCAGCGTTAAAAATTCACGATCGTTAAAATAGAGATTGATGCCGTCTAATATACGTTCCCCGTCAAACTCCATGGTGAGATCCTGGAGCCGGATGAGCTCTTGAGACATTATCCTCCCCCGTTTCTTTTTAGAAATTTTTGTCGATTATACCAACTATATTTGTACCCTAAAATCGCCCTCTTGTCAATGTATTTTTGTATTCCCTTTTTGTGCAAAAAGTGTTATACTAATAAAAACACGAAGGGAGGCAGAATATGGAATTTTTACCCATATCCCGGCAGGAAATGCTGGATCGCGGTTGGCAGCAATGCGATTTTGTATATGTGATCGGTGATGCATATGTGGACCATCCCTCTTTTGGCCATGCCATCATCAGCCGCCTGCTGGAAAATGCCGGCTATACCGTAGGTATCATCTCCCAGCCGGACTGGAAAAATGCAAAATCCATTGATGTTTTCGGCCGTCCCCGGTTGGGATTTTTGGTCTCCGGCGGCAATATGGACTCTATGGTCAACCATTATTCTGTGGCAAAGCGCCGCAGAAAAACCGACTCCTTTACCCCCGGCGGCGTGATGGGCAAACGCCCGGACTATGCGACGGTTGTCTATTGCAACCTGATCCGCCAGACCTATAAGGATGTACCGATTTTGATTGGCGGCATCGAGGCATCCCTGCGCCGTCTGTCCCACTATGATTACTGGTCTGAGAGCATGAAGCGCTCGATATTGCTGGACAGCCAGGCTGACCTGCTGATGTACGGTATGGGCGAGAAGAGCGTTGTCGAGATCGCCGATGCCCTGAATGCCGGTATGGATGTGAAGGACATCACCTACATCGACGGCACGGTGTTCCGCACCACTGAGCTGGACGACAGTTTTCCTACATTGCTCCTGCCTGCCTACGAGGAGCTGAAAAAAGATCCCCGCAAGTATGCAGAGAGCTTCCGCACCCAGTATTATAACTGCGATCCCTTTACTGCAAAACGGCTGGCAGAGCCCTGCGGCCGGGAATTCGTGGTGCAGAACCCTCCTCAAAAGCCTCTGACTACAGAAGAAATGGATAAGGTCTACGACCTGCCGTACTGCCGTACCTACCACCCCAGCTACGAAAAAGCCGGCGGCGTACCGGCAATTGAAGAGGTAAAATTCAGCCTGGTGAGC
>JAZRZW010000137.1:0-10173 GCA_045601585.1 Faecousia sp.
ACGGGCACCGGCTTCGATGGCGGCGTTGATCACAGTACGCTCTTCCACTTCGGTCACGCCGCTGGGAACGCTGATGATCACTCTGGGCTTGCTGCTGAGAATGGATTTCTTGGTAGAGGCAGCAAACATATGCTGCAGCATTTTCACAGTCATTTCCTGGTCGGCAATCACGCCGTCCTGGATGGGCTGAAGTGCTGCCACATTGCCGGGGGTCCGGCCCAGCATGTTCCGGGCAGCGGCGCCAACCTGCAGGAGTTTGCCGGTGTTTTTGTCCAGGGCAACCACAGCGGGTTCCCGAACCACAACACCCCGATCCTGGGCATAGATCAGCACATGAGAAGTACCCAGGTCCACGCCCAGGTCGTTGTTAAAGAATGCCATAATGGTTCACCTACACATTATTTTTTCATATTGTGACTGGCCACGGCCACAGCGGCAAAATTTACCTCTTTGGCACCTGCGGTCAGCAAAGTTTTGGCACATTCCGATGCGGTGGCACCGGTGGTAATGATGTCATCCAGCAGCAGGATCCGTTTACCTGCCACCATAGTGGGGTCGGGTACTTTGTACGCACCCAAAACATTGGCTCGTCGGGCCGCGGCGGAAGGAAGGGTGGATTGGGGCGGTGCATTGCGGACCTTCTTTAGGGTCCGAACCGCTTCTACGCCCAGTTCTTTTGCCACGCTACGGGCAATCAGCTCTGCCTGATCGTAGCCCCGCTTGCGTTTTCTCCACTTGCCGGTGGTGACCCAACTGAGAATATCGAACTCGGCAAGCCCGGCGGTCATCAGCTTCATTGCCAGAAAACGGCCATAGGCCACGGCATAACTGCGGCGTTTTGCAAACTTAAAACGCAGGATGCCGTTTCGTACATTATCATTATAATACCACACTGCAGTCCAATGCGCAACAAAGGAAATCCGAAAAGTTGATTTTTCGAAAACCGGGGCGTTTTTCCGACAGTTCTGGCAAAGGTCCGTTTCATCCCGGTGGAGGAGCGCGCCGCAATGGACACATTTGGGTGGGAACAGCAACAGCCACACACGATTCCACATAGTTAACCTCGTTGCAGCCGCAATTTAAGCCCTGTGTAGCGGCGGCTGGTCTTGGCGTTTTGGGTCATGGCAGCCACGGTCTCTTCCCGACCGACGATCACCAGAAGCTCTCTTGCCCGGGTAATGGCGGTGTAGAGGACGCTGCGGGTCAGCAGGTATGGAGATGCGTTCCAGGCGGAAAGGATCACGGCCCGGTATTCGCTGCCCTGACTTTTATGTACCGTCATGGCAAAGGCCGGCTCCAGTTCGTTGAGCTGGTTGAATTCATAGCTGGCCTCCCGGCCGTCAAAGTCGACGGTCAGAATCTGGGCGGCGGTATCGATCTCCAGGATGGTGCCCACATCGCCGTTAAAGATGCCGTAGCCCACAGAATTGTTTTGGGGATTTTGCCAGAGAATATCGTAGTTGTTGCGGATCTGCATTACCCGGTCGCCTTCCCGGAAAATGACCTCGCCCATACGGTGCTCTTTTTTGTCCGGCGCATAGGGGTTCAGTCCCTCCTGCAGGATCTTGTTGAGGTGTGCTGTGCCGGCACCGCCTTTTTTGGTGGGGGAGAGGACCTGAATCTCGGTGGCGGGGATGCCCATTTTGTTGGGCAGGCGGGTGGTGCAAAGTCCGCGAATCAGGTCTGCCGCCTCTGCTTCGGAGCGGGCAGGCAGGAAGAAAAAGTCGTTTTTCACATTTCGCAGTTCCGGCATCGTACCCTGGTTTACCCGGTGGGCGTTCATAACGATCAGACTCTGCTGTGCCTGACGGAAGATATCTGTGAGGCGCACAGAGCGGAGCAGGTTACTGCGGAGCATATCGCTGAAGGGAGAGCCGGGGCCTACCGGAGGCAGCTGATCCGGGTCACCCACCAGCACCAGCCGGGTACCGGGGCGAATGGCGCACAGCAATTTGTGCAGCAGCTCAATATCCACCATAGACATCTCGTCCACAATCACCGCGTCGGTGTCCAGGGGATCGGATTCGTTTTTTTGGAAGAAAAGATTGCCGGTGGCAGGGTCGATGCCCGCACCCAAAAGGCGATGGATGGTGGAGGCGTCCCGTCCGGTGACTTCCGTGATTCGTTGGGCGGCACGGCCGGTAGGGGCAGCCAGCATATACCGGATTCCTAAATTGTCATACAGAGATAAAATACCGTTGACAATGGTGGTCTTACCGGTGCCGGGGCCGCCGGTGATCAGCAAAAGGCCGCTGTGGGCAGCTTCCCGAATGGCAGTTTCCTGCTGCGGGGAGTAGGTAATATGGGCATCCTTTGCAGCGTTTTGCAGGAGCTTTTCAAAGTTTTTCGGGGTGGGGAAACTGTTCTGCCCAAAAGCCAGAAGGCTGCGGCTGCAGAAACACTCTGCCTGATAAAGGGCCGGCAGATAGATCACGGAGATGTTGGCCAAAGTGTCCCGATAAAGGCGTTTTTCTCCCACCATTTTCTCCATAGCGTTGCGCACATCCGACCCATCCACAGTCAGGAGCTGGGCGGTGGCGGCGATGAGCTTGTCCTCCGGCAGGAAGCTGTGTCCGCCGGAGCGGTTGTAACGCAGTTCAAACACCAGGCCGGCCTGGATGCGGCGAATGTCATCTCCGGCCACACCCATTTCAATGGCGAAACGATCCACAGCGCCAAAGGGAGCGTCCAGCTCTTCGTCCATCAGCAGGTAGGGATCGTCACACAAAAGCTCCACGGAATATTCGCCGTAGCGCTTATAGACCTGCACAGCCAGCTCGGCCGGCAGGTGGTGCAGACTGAAAAATTCCAAAAGACTCCGCAAACCCATCTGGGCCCGGAAAGCCTTGCCGATGTCCTGGGCTTTCTGGGCAGAAATGCCGGACACTGAGCTGAGCAGTGCCGGATTCTCTGCGATTATATTCAAAGTGTCCTCACCGAATTTTGCCACAATCCGGGCAGCGGTGCGGGGGCCTACGCCTTTAATGATCCGACTGCCCAGATAAGTCTGGATTTCCAGGGCGGTGGTGGGCATCAGTCGCTCCAGAAATTCCGCCTCAAACTGTCGGCCGTAGCTGGGGTGGCTGCTCCATTTGCCGGTGACCATCAGCTGTTCGCCTACCACCGGCAGGGGAATGGTACCTACCACGGTGGCGGTCTGTCCGTCCCGGCAGGCAAGGCGCAGAACGCTGTAGCCGTTTTCGTAATTCTGGTATACCACCGCACTGACAGTGCCTTGCAAAATTTCCAATTCCTGCTGAGCCATAGCGCCTTACCTCCTTTTTCAATATGTATACAGTTTACTATATTTTCTGTCCAATGAAAAGTACTTTTCGCAACTTTTCGAAAAACCGGGAATAATAGGTATGTAACCCGGAAAAGTTTACAGAAATGACTTGAATGGATAGGAAAAACTTGGTACAATATTAAAGCATACAGACAGGAGGTGCCGGGATGAAGGATGTGAAATTGCTGGTGTGGCTGTCCCAGTTGGGACTGAGCACTTTGCTGCCTCCGGCGGTGTGCATTTTGCTTTCCGTCTGGCTGCAAAAGCAGTTTTCTCTTGGCATCTGGATCGTGATTGTAGGCGCAGTTTTAGGCCTGATTGCCGGGGCAAGAGGTTTTTTCAGCATTCTCAAGACGGCAGATCAAATGCAGGACCAAAAAGAAGACCCCCCTCCCGTATCTTTTAACGAACATCATTAAGGAGTGTATATGGACGCTCGTAAAATTGTAATGAAAGAAACCATTGCCGTAGCTGTGGGCGTATTGCTTCTAACCGGCGCAATGGTAGGAATCTATGCAGCTTTGAGCTATTTTACCATCAAGGTGCTCTGGAGCGCGCTGGTTGGCAGTCTGGTGATCATTATGAATCATTTCTTTATGGCGATCACCATCAATATGGCGGCGGACCGGGCAGCCCTGGGTGATGTGGAGCAGGCGCAAAAAATGGTTAGGACTTCCTCTGCCGGTCGTCTGGTGGCGATGGGTGCTGCTCTTGTGGTGTGCCTTTTGCTCAAGGCAGAGCCCCTGCCGTTGCTGCTGCCGCTGCTGTTTGCCCGACCGGTGCTGATGGTATGGTCGTTCTTCAGCAAGAAGGAGGGTGTATGAACGGAATTGAAGTAAAAGGCGCAAAAAGCCTCTTGCAAATCGGGCCGGTGATCATCACCGAGACGGTCGTTTCGGTGTTCCTGGTGACGCTGATTTTGGCAGTGGCCGGCATCCTTTTGGGGCGCAACCTGAAAAAACGCCCCGGAGCCCTGCAGGTTCTGACGGAAAAGGGTGTGGGCATGCTGGTGAATCTGGTGACGGATACTATGGGCGCGCATAATATCGGCTGGGTGCCTTATATTGGCACCATCTTCCTGTCCTCTATTTTGGGCAGCGTGATTGGAATGACCGGCTTTATCCGATCCTCCACGGCTGACCTGGCGGTGGTGCTGACCTGGGCGGTGATGACCAGCGTGATCATCTGGTATCAGTCTATCAAACGCAACGGCTTGATCGGCTGGCTTAAGGGCTTTGCAGAGCCGATCGCAGTGATGACGCCTATGAATATCGTCTCTGAGATCGCCCAGCCGGTGGCGTTGGCGTTCCGTCATTTCGGCAATGTGGCCGGTGGCGGCATCATCACCACCATCATCTACACGGCCCTTTCTCTGGCATCTTCTGCCCTGCTGGGGGTATTGGCAAAGACCGTTGTGCTGCCGATTGTACTCATTGTGCTGGCAATCCCCCTCTACTGTTTGGGTATCCGCAAAAAGAAATGGGAACCCAAGGTGTGCAGCATCGTATTCGGCGTACTGGGCCTATTGGGACTTCTGATGCACCTGGATCTGCTGGGCGGCATCCAGATCCCCATTTTGCAGGTAGGCATTCCCGGCGTGCTGAGTATCTATTTTGACTTGTTTTCCGGCTTTGTGCAGGCGTTCGTGTTCAGCCTTTTGAGCATGGTGTATATTGCAGGCGCCTGCCCGCCCCCGGATGAAGAAAAATCTTAAATAACGATATAAACTTTGGAGGTAACAACAATGAACGAAGCGATTCTGGTATTAGGTAAGGCAATCGGCGCAGGCCTGTGTATGGGCATTGGCGCTATCGGTCCGGCTATCGGTGAAGGTAACGCGGTAGGTAAAGCGCTGGAAGGTATGGCCCGTCAGCCTGAGACCTCTCCCACTTTGCGTACGAATATGATCCTGGGTTGTGCCATTACCGAGACCACCGGTATTTACTCTCTGGTGATTGCACTGCTGATTCTGTTCGCACTGTAATTGAGAAAGGAGCTTGAACTGTGGGACCGGGAGAATTTTTGAATATCAATTTCTTCACCGCCCTGTTCACTCTGGTCAATACGCTTCTTTTGTTCTTTGTGCTGAAGAAGAAACTGTTTCATCCGGTTATGAAGATGATCCGGGATCGTCAGCAGGAGATCGATGATATGTACCGCAAGGCGGACGAGGCCACCCAGACCGCCCAGGCGCTGCAGACTGAGTATGAGCAAAAGCTCAACGAAGCCACCCTGACAGGGGAGCGGCTGGTCAGCGAGGCTGTGGCACGGGGCCAAAGCCGGGAGGAGGAGATCCTCCGTCAGGCGGAGCAGAAGGCTGCCGCCATTCGGGAAAAAGCGGAGCAGGATGCCATCCGGGAGCGGAAGAAGGTTCTCAATGAGGCGAAGGATGAGATCTCCGTCATCGCTGTGGACATTGCCGGAAAGGTAGTGGGTCGGCAGATGAATGAGGAAGATCAGACCCGGCTTGTGGATGACTTTATCCACCGCTTAGGTGAATGACTATGAGTAAGCAGGCAAATTTGTACGCCCAGGCTCTTTATGACCTGGCGACGGAAGCGGGCTGTCAGGCGCAGTTCCTGGAGGAACTGAACCGGCTGAAGGCGATTTTTGCGGATCAGCCGGACTATGTGCGGCTTCTGTCTGCCCCCAATGTTTCCAAAGAGGAGCGCTGCGGGCTTTTGCAGGAGAGCATCGGCGCCCATGTCCACCCCTATATCCTGAATTTTACAAAACTTCTCACGCAGAAGAACCATATCCGTCTGTTTTGTGATTGCTGCAGTGGGTTTGAAAAGCTTTACGATCAGGCGCACGGCATCCTGCAGGTGCAGGTTATCACGGCAGTGCCGTTGACACGGACCCAGCGGGAAAATCTGCAACAGAAGCTGTCTGCGCTCACCGGCAAGACCATCCGCCTTGCAGAAAAGGTGGATCCTGCCTGTCTGGGCGGCGTGCGGCTTTTGTATGACGGAAAGTTAGTGGACGGCACGGTGGCGGGCAATTTGGAGGCTTTGCGCAAGACTCTGACCCAAACCGCGCTGTAATTGGAGTGTAATTATGGAACTGAAAACCGAACAGATCACGAAGATCATTCGTGAGCAAATAAAGAACTACGACCAAAAGCTCCGCACCAGCCAGACCGGCGTAGTGATCCTGGTGGGCGACGGCATCGCCAAGGCCTCCGGCCTGGATGCCTGCATGGCAGGTGAGCTGGTGGAGTTTCCCAACGGCACCTTCGGTATGGCGCAGAATCTGGAAGAGGACACGGTTTCTATCGTGGTTCTGGGTTCTGATAACGGCATTAAAGAGGGCGATATCGTTAAGCGTACCGGTCGGGTGGTGTCCGTTCCCGTAGGCCGTGACCTGATCGGCCGTGTGGTCAATGCCCTGGGCGAACCCATCGACGGCAAAGGCCCCATCGAGGCAGAGGACTACCGCCCCATAGAAATGCCCGCGCCGGGTATTATCGACCGGGAGCCGGTCAACACCCCTTTGCAGACCGGCATCAAGGCGATCGACTCTATGATCCCCATCGGCCGCGGTCAGCGTGAGCTGATCATCGGTGACCGCCAGACCGGCAAGACCACCATCGCTACCGACACCATCCTGAACCAGAAGGGTAAGGATGTGATCTGTATTTATGTGGCCATCGGCCAGAAGCGTTCCACCGTTGCCCAGATCGTGAACAACCTGACTGCCGGCGGCGCTATGGACTACACCATTGTGGTCTCTGCCACCGCTTCTGAGCTGGCACCTATGCAGTACATCGCCCCTTATTGCGGCTGTACTATGGGTGAGCATTTTATGCACCAGGGCAAGGATGTTCTGGTGATCTATGATGATCTTTCCAAGCATGCAGTGGCATACCGCGCCATTTCCTTGCTGATCCGACGTCCTCCCGGACGGGAAGCCTATCCCGGCGATGTTTTTTATCTCCACAGCCGGCTTTTGGAGCGCGCAGCCCATTTGTCTGCGGCCAACGGCGGCGGCAGCCTGACAGCGCTGCCGATCATTGAGACCCAGGCAGGCGATGTCTCTGCCTATATCCCCACCAATGTGATCTCCATCACCGATGGCCAGATCTTCCTGGAGAGTGAGCTGTTCAACGCCGGCATTATGCCTGCGGTGAACCCCGGCATTTCTGTGTCCCGTGTTGGCGGTGCAGCCCAGATCAAGGCAATGAAGAAAGTTGCCGGATCCCTGAAGCTGCTCTACTCTCAGTACCGGGAGCTCCAGAGCTTTGCTCAGTTCGGCTCTGATCTGGACGCAGACACCAAATCCCGCCTCGCCCTGGGTGAGCGGATCGTGGAAGTGCTCAAGCAGAAAAACAATGCCCCTGTGGAGGTGGCGCATCAGGTGTGCATCCTCTACGCGGTGGTCAACGGCTACCTGAAGAATCTGCCTGTGGAAAAGATTGGCCAGTTCCAGATCCGCCTGCAGGAATTCATGGAAAGCCGCTATGAAAGTGTGTTGACGGATATCCGCAGCACCGGCAAACTGGAAAAAGATACAGAGGAAACTCTGAAAACCGCAATCAGCGAACTTGTGAAAGAATTTGTACCGGTAGGATAAGGAGGTGTTTTCATGGCCGGGGTATCTTCCAAAGAGATTAAAAACCGCATCCGCAGTATGGAGTCTACCAAGCAGATTACCAAGGCCATGGAGATGGTGGCGGCGTCCAAACTGCGCAAGACCCAACGAGATGTGCAGGCTTCCGGGCCTTATTTCCGGATCCTGGCGGAGACCGTGGAAAACATTGCCGCCGGCGAAGATTCCTTTACTTCTCCCTACCTGACGCTGCGTCCCCAGGGAAAGACCGCCTGGGTGGTCTTTGCCGGTGACCGGGGGCTGGCCGGTGGCTACAACAGCAATATCCTGAAGCTGGCACTGGGGGAGATGGACGAGGATGCCGTGGTGATCCCCGTGGGTAAAAAAGCACTGGAGTTCTTCAAAAGCCGAGGTGTTTCTATTCTGACGGAAGGATATGGCTTTTGCGAGGATATGAAAGTGGGAGAATGCTTCACCATGGCGAAACTTCTGTGCAAGGAGTACCTGGCAGGTGCTTTCCGGCAGGTGTTCTTTGCCTATACCGATTTTCAGTCGGTGTTGCAGCAGACTCCGGTGGTGCGGCCGCTACTGCCGTTGCAAAAGCCGGCGCATACGGGAGCTTTCGCAGCGGAGATTCTGTATGAACCCTCTGCTGACGAGGTGTTCCGGGCCATCGTGCCGGAATATGTGGGAGGTATGCTCTATGGCGCGTTGTGTGAAAGCCGTGCCTCCGAGCAGGCGGCCCGCCGTACCGCTATGGATGCGGCTACCCAAAATGCTACTGAGATGATCGAAGATCTGAGCCTGCAGTACAATCGGGCACGGCAGGCAGCCATCACCAGCGAGATCATCGACATTGTGGCGGGTTCATGAATGTAATTTGTCATTGCGGCCGGTGTAAGCACCGGCCTGGCAAACTGAAGCTAAGGAGTTGATTCCTGATGAATATGAATAAAGGTACGGTGATCCAGATCATGGGTCCCGTGTTGGATATCCGTTTTCCGGAAGAGCAGCTGCCTGCTCTGCTGAACGCAGTGGAGATCCCCCATGGGGAGACTACCGTGGTGGCAGAGGTGGCACAGCACATCGGTGATAATGTGGTACGCTGCGTGGCAATGAATTCCACCGACGGCCTGAGCCGCGGCGCGGAGGCCCACGATACCGGTGCGCCTATCCGGGTGCCGGTAGGCGAGGAGTGCCTGGGCAGAGTGTTCAACCTGCTGGGCCAGACCATCGACGATGGTGCGCCTATGCCGGAGACGGAGCAGTGGCCCATCCATCGGGCAGCCCCTGCCTATGACGAGCAGGACTCCGCCACGGAGATTCTGGAGACCGGCATCAAGGTGGTGGACCTGATCTGCCCCTACGCCAAGGGCGGTAAGATCGGCCTCTTTGGTGGTGCAGGTGTTGGCAAGACCGTGCTGATCATGGAGCTGATCAACAATGTTGCTAAGGCCCACGGCGGTATTTCTGTGTTCACCGGTGTGGGTGAGCGTACCCGTGAGGGCAACGACCTCTACCGGGAAATGAACGAGTCCGGCGTTATCCATAAGACCGCAATGGTCTACGGCCAAATGAACGAACCCCCCGGAGCCCGTATGCGTGTGGGCCTTTCCGGTTTGACGATGGCAGAGTATTTCCGGGATGTAAAGCATCAGGATGTGCTGCTGTTTATCGATAACATCTTCCGTTTCACCCAGGCAGGCTCTGAGGTGTCCGCACTTTTGGGCCGTATGCCTTCAGCTGTGGGCTATCAGCCTACGCTGGCAACGGAAATGGGTGCACTCCAGGAGCGTATCACCTCTACGAAGAACGGCTCTATTACCTCTGTTCAGGCAGTTTATGTGCCGGCCGATGACTACACCGACCCGGCGCCTGCTACCACCTTTGCCCACCTGGATGCCACCACCGCACTGGATCGCGGCATTGCGTCTTTAGGCATTTATCCCGCAGTGGATCCCCTCAATTCGTCCTCCCGGATCCTGACCCCTGAGGTGGTGGGCAAGGAGCATTATGAGACTGCCCGAGGCGTCCAGCGGATCTTGCAGCGCTATAAGGAGTTGCAGGACATCATCGCCATTATGGGCATGGACGAGCTCTCCGATGAGGATAAGCTCACCGTCAGCCGTGCAAGAAAAGGCCAGCGCTTCCTCTCTCAGCCCTTCGCGGTGGCGGAGCAGTTCACCGGCTATGAGGGTAGTTCGTACCCCTGAAGGAGACTATCCGGGGCTTTAAGGAGATCATTGAGGGCAAACACGATCAGATCCCCGAGTCCTATTTCCTCTATGCCGG
Organism: Faecousia sp.; assembly: GCA_045601585.1. Taxonomy (GTDB): domain Bacteria; phylum Bacillota; class Clostridia; order Oscillospirales; family Oscillospiraceae; genus Faecousia. The sequence goes on from JAZRZW010000137.1 coordinate 10,127, forward strand.
CAGTATCACCGAAGTTGTGGAAAAATGGAAGGGTGAGAACGAATGAA
>JAZRZW010000138.1:0-4124 GCA_045601585.1 Faecousia sp.
GTGATCTGGGTGTTGGGCTCCAGCTGACCCATGACGCCGTTTTTGCCGTAGACGATAAAGTCCAGGTTATAGTCAAAATCGGCAGACAGATTATCAGCTGTCCGTTTCTTCAGATTCTCCAGAATATCGTCGATCTGGGAGATGAAAATGGGATCCCGGTTGCCGCAGATGGAGATGGTTCGGAAGCCTGCTACCTTGGCGCCCTCCAGTTTGACGGAGGGAACTGCCTCGGGGACAAATTTTGAGCCGGTGACCCGAACCCTGCGGTCTGAGTCGGCGGTGAATACACATTCGGAAAGGTCCAGATGACCGCCGGGACCGGGCAGAATATAGGGGTTGCTCTTTTCGTAAAGGGTATGGGCAGAAACAGAGGTGGGGGTGCATTTACGCTCCGGATTCAAGGGCTCTACACAGAAATAGTCCTCGCCCAAATAGCCCATGATGCAGTCGGATGCGCTGCCGGGGGTGGCGCAGATGGCGGCGCACTCCAAAATCTTGCCCAGATGCAGCGCCAGTGCCTTGTCATAACCCAAGCGGATCGCCGGTGCGGCAAAGGCGGCAGGATCATAGCAGCGGCCGCAGATCACCACCTGTGCACCGTTGTCCAGCGCCTCCATGATGGGCTCAATGCCCATCTGGGCCACAATGTGGGTGCTGTCCAGAATATCCTTTTCGGTCACTTCCGGTGCGGGACCCAGTTTTTCAATTTTGCCATCACGAAGTTGTTCGACCAGCATATCCTTTTCAAATTCCGAGGAGATCACAGCCATCTTAAAGGACAACTTCTGCTCCTTGGCGATCTGGCGGATAATGTCCAATTCCCGATTCACATGTACATCGGCGCCGCAGCCACCGGCTGTGCCGATGACCAGAGGAATATTTAATTCACAAGCGGCCTTGAGCATCAGCGTCAGATCCCGCTTGACAGCGGTGGCGTTGGTAAAGGGGATGCCGCTGCCCAGATAGTAAGGGCCGGGATCTGTGGAGCCGCCGTCGCAGGCAATGAGATCCGGCTTTTGTGCTACACCGGCCAGAAACGATGCTTCCGGGAAACCGTAGCCCACGATGCCGCTGGGGGATAAAATCTTCAATTCTTTCATTGTTATCACCTTTTAGTACAGTTTTGTGTATGCAAAATCGGTACCGATGCCCAGTTTTTCCAGGGCCTTCTCCCGGGCTTCGTCTACCTCGCATTCATGATTTTTGTATAGGTTGTTGCCTTCGCAGTCAATATCCACCACAAAAGGTCCAAGCTCCTTGACCGTCATGTGCCAGGTGGCCTCAATGGTACCCAGCTCGTCGAACAGCTCCACATCGGTGATGCGGATATTCTGCACCCAGAAATTGGGACTGACGCATTGGGGAGACACATGGACGCATTTCTTCTTTTGCATCATGGCCATGGTTTCTTCGCCCATGGTGGTCTTGCCGATGATCATCCGCAGACCCCATTCGTCCACCGCACGGGCACCCCACTTTTCAAAGCGGATACTGGAGGTAGGCATAAAGGAGACCAACTTGAAACTGCCGTCTTCCCGCAGCACAATGGGTCCCACATGGATCAGAAGATCCCGCTGCTGCCCGGCTTTGGGTAGGGGATGATTTTCGTCCAGTACCCAGCGGTGCAGCCGGGAGCGGCAGGTAAAGGCATCACCGGAAACGTAGACCACATCCCCAATCTTCAGCTGTGTTACATCCTCTTCGGATAAAGGTGTTGTTAAGTGATAGGTTGCCATCTGGGTTACCTCCCTTCAAACCAATCAGGACTGTCCATTTCTTCTGTCGTGCCGTCTGCAAGCACCCGGAAGCTGCCCCGGCGGGCAACCATGCAGTTGCTGCTGATGGCAACGCAAATACCGGCAATGTGCGTGTGGGCGTACTCCACATTCACACCCAGCACGGAGGTGTCGCCGCCGATACCCATAATGCCCACTCCAAGAGAGTTAAGAGCGGTGTAAAGATCTTCTTCGATCTGCCGGAACTGAGCATCCGGATGATGAGATCCGATGGTTCGCAGACAGGCAGCCTCCTTGGCCAGGTTTGCCGCAATATTGGCAGTGCCGCCGATGCCGATACCCAGCACATTAGGCGGACAGATGCCGCCGGAGCGGGTAGCCTCCACAAAGGAATCAATGACGAATTTTTCAATGCCCTTGATGCCGTCGGCAAAGGCAACCACTCTGTGGCGGGTACCGCCAAAGCATTCGCTGCCGCCGCCCTTTGCCACATAGGTGACCTCCAGGGCGTCACCGGGGACAAACTGGTAAGTAAAGTTGGGCACATTGCTGCCAATGTTGTCGCCGGGGTCGGCGCCGGTCAGCGGGTGCTTCATGGTGGCCCGCAGGAAACCTTCCTTGGTAGCACGGCGAACGGCGTTGCGGGTGGCTTCTTCCAAAGCCATCATACCACCTTCCAGCTGGCATTCGTTACCGATCTTAAAGTAGAAGATCGGCCAGCCGGTGTCGGGGCAGGCGGGGTTGCGCAGCTGGGCAGAGAGTTTGATGCTGGCCAGAGTCTTTTCCAGACCTTCCTTGGCAGCCGGACGGCTTTCCTTTTGGATAGCCTTTTCAAAGGCTGCCTTTACATCGGGTGCGATGGTGGTGGAGCCTTTGCAAATGGCTTGGAAGATCGCGTTTTCATAGATTTCTTTTTGTATCAAGAGAATCCCTCCTTTTCTGCTGTCATTGTACAAAAACAGAGAGAAAAAATGCTTGCATCCGGTTTCTTTTTTCTTGCAATTCGTCCAATGTAGTGCAATAATAGGGGAGGAGGTGATCATATGCCGGAATTGGTGACATTAGAGAAATTTGGTGCGGCTCACCGTCATTATCATATCTACCGGATCCGCAAGTCAGAAATGGACCATTTGGCCCATTATCACGATTATTATCAGGTTTGCTATGTGGTCAGCGGAGAGATCCTCCACCGGCAGGGGAGGGACGCAGTAGCGCTGCAGGCCGGCGATGCTTTTATCGTGCCGCCGGGCTTTGTCCACAGTCTGCATTTTAATAATGTGTACGCGGAAATTTATTCCCTGTCCTTTTCCCAGGGGCTGTTTGCACCGGGCTTTCCCCAGTCCAATGCGTACCAATTTCTGACAGGTTTGCAGACCGACACGCAGACCACGGAATCCGAGGCTGTCCGTTTGCGGGTTCCTCTGGAAAAAAACGATCGTCAAAGCATGGAGGAACTGATGAAATGCCTGATCCGGCAGCAGGAATCGGACTGCCCGCAAGGCTTATCGGCTTCTCCCAGTTTAGTGGCATCGATCCTCTATCTGCTTTCCCAGAACTATTACCGGCAGCCCCAAAATGCCCAGGCATATTATGCTTTGGCAGATTACAGCGGCACGTTGCTCCAATGCGTCCGCTATGTGGATGCCCACTTCAAAGAGCCGCTTTCCCCGGCAGATCTGGCAAAGCGGTACGGGCTGTCCCGGTCGGTGTTTTTTTCGGTATTTCCCCAATTTGCGGGAATGCCATTTCGGCAGTACATCGCCCATAAGCGCATCACCGAGGCACAGATGCTGTTGCGCGCCCACCCGGAACAAACTATTTCCCAGATCGCAGCGGCGGTGGGCTATGGGGACGACTCCACATTCTACCGCAATTTCCTGCAGATCACCGGTGTGACTCCGTCGAAGTATCGCACCGGCTGTCGATAATGTGAGCAGTTGACGGGTTGCCATCGATCGACCGGCTAAAGCGGCTGTTGTTTCTTGGCTTGTCGCCCAGCCGCCGCCCTGGTCGACCGAAACAGGCATAAACAGTTACAAAAAGGGGAGAGCAATCCCCCAAAGGACAAAAAATACCCCTGTGCTTCCGTTTTCATTGGAAACACAGGGGTTTTCGCCGTTTTGACCAGGATCGACTGACAAAAAAAGAGACAGCCTTTCGACTGTCTCTTTGGTGCGCGAGGCGGGACTTGAACCCGCACGTCCGCAGTGAACACTAGAACCTGAATCTAGCGAGTCTACCAATTCCACCACTCGCGCGTTTTTAAGTTTTTGTTGAACTGTCGCTCAACGCTTGAACATAATATCATGCCCTTCCCTATTTGTCAACTGTTTTTTCAAAATTTTTCAAATTATTTTTTATTTCCTTTTTCTTTATCTTTTCTTTTCC
>JAZRZW010000139.1:0-23441 GCA_045601585.1 Faecousia sp.
TGGCAGTGTCCAGCTCTTCTACGGTAGTGCTCTGCAGCAGCAGCTCTGCATCAGCCTTTGCAGCTTCCACAGCTGCAGCCTTCTGTTCGGGAGTTGCGTTGGTGACAGTCACACCCTCGCCCAGGTAGTTGGAATAGCTGATAAAGTAGCTTGCGTAGGTGAAGGAGGAGTACTCGTGGTAGCGATCCTTGGTGAACTCAGTGCGGTCAGCATCGGTGAACTCCAGGCCTTCGCCGTAGGCGGTGTAGTAGGACTGTGCCAGCAGGCCGGTGTACAGATACTCAGTGTAGTTCTCCTCGTTTGCGCCGTTGCAGTAATAAGCGCTCAGGAAGGAATCCAGATCAGTAAAGCCGAAGTTCAGCATAGCGGACAGAGTCTTTTCCTGAATAGCGGACTCCAGCAGAGCCTTCTCTTCGTCAGTCAGCTTGTGACCGGCTGCCTCAGCGGCTTTTCTCAGAGCGTACTCATCGCGGGCGCGGGTAGCGGCCAGATCGACAAAGTACTCAGCCCAGGTCATTTCCTCGTTGTAGTCTTGCTCGTTCAGGGGCTTAGTGAAGTCCAGGCCGCCCATCATCAGATACATAGAGTTCTGATTCATCTGGGTCTCGATGGTGTCGATGTAGTAGTAGGACATCTGGATGCTGTTCAGCTCGTAATTGCCGTCCAGAGTCAGAGCGACGGTCTTGCGCTCGATAATGGCGCTGCGCTTGATGCCGTTGGTGATCAGTAAGGTCAGTCCGGCTACCAGAATAGCAACGATTACGCAGATAAAGATAGCAGAAGAGATCTTCAACTTACGGCTTTCCTTCTTTGCGGCCTTCTCTTTGTTTGCCTGCAGAAGGGAATTTTGCTCCTTGCGGAGCTTCTTCTTGCTGGATGCACTCATATAAATCAATTCCTCTCAATAGTGTGCTGTGGATTATGTGCAGCGAAAACTGCATATAGACCAAATCATTATAATGTAACTCGACTCAATTTTCAAGAGTTTCTTTTGAAAAGTACCGGATTTTATCGAAAAAATAAATAAAAACATGGGGAGCCGAAACTCCCCATGCCATGGCCCGCTTTGACCGTGCGCATCCGTTTATGACCTGCACGAATCGGCAGGTGGGTCGCCGCTCGCCGGTTTAGCTGCTCCCAACGTCCACCCATCGTCATAGCGTGGGCGGGAGGTCTGCAATCCACCGGAGAAACTAACATCCCAAAATATAAATGTGGGTCCAAAAGGACACGACACGCATCAAGCAGGATGAGATCAATCTTCCTCGTCGTCTTCGTAAAGCTGATCCATGATCAGGGCGTACACAGCCTCCAGCTCTGCATCGTCCTCCACGGCGCAAAGGATCATTTCGCCGTCTTCTTCCACATTCTTGAGAATGTTGACCTCCAGCTCTTCGGCTTCATCATCGCTGTCGGCCAGAGTGACCGCCAGATAGTTTTCGCCGTTGTAATCAACGCTGGTCAAAACCTCCAACTCATATTCAGTGCCATCCTCATCCATAATGGTAATGAAATCGGAACCGTAATCTTCTGCCATTTGCGTATCCTCCGTTCGAAGTTTTTTACAGAAATATTGTACTCGTTTCCGGAAGGAAAATCAAGAGTGAATCAGGACAGAAAATCCTCTAAAATCCGCTGCTTTTCCAGGGGTGTACCATAGGGGATCCCCTGTTGCAAAGCCGCTTGATCGCAAGGGGGATAATTCTCGGCTGCGTAAGGAAAAACCTGGGTTGGTTTTCCGGTCTCGAAAATGGCAAGATGTCCGTTGTATATGCCCAAAAACCCGCCCAAAAGCAAACACAGACATAACTTTTGAAATGTCTTCATATATCCCACCTCATTTCGGGCATAGTATTTGCAGATAATTTACGGAATATTAAAAAATAAAGCTTTTGTTTTTCGGCAGAATATGCTATAATGTATGCAACTATAAGATATAGGTGAAAATTCGCGTTTTTGACCAAGCAGGAACCCTGCTGTATTGGAGGTTATGATAATGCAGAACAATGCAAGCAACCCTTCCGGTTGGAATAAATTCCTGGCAGGCACCAAAAAAGTCTTTGGTGCCATTGCATACGGAATTAAGAAAGTCTGGCCTGCGTTCTCCACATTGCTTAAGGTGATGGTGGGTGCCGCCGCCACGGTGCTGCTGATTTGCGTGGTCTGTGGTTTTGTCTTTATGGGCATATTGGGCAACTACCTGCAGACGGATATTTTGCCCTCTTCCGTAATGGATATGGAAGGCTATGACCTGGACCAGAACTCTTTTCTATACTATGTGGATGAGAATGGAGAAATTCAGGTTCTTCAGAAAGTCCATGCGACCATCAGCAGTGAGTGGGCAGAATATGAGGATATCCCCGAAGATCTGATCCACGCAGCCATTGCCATTGAGGACCACAGATTCTATGAACACCAGGGCGTTGACTGGATCACCACCATCAAGGCCTGCGCCAGAATGTTCCTTGGTGATGACTCTGCCGGCGGTTCCAGTATTACCCAGCAGCTGATCAAGAATATGCGTCTTCTGGATGATGACGATACTGCGGACGATGTTACTGTGCGCCGTAAGGTGATGGAGATCTTCCGTGCAGTGCAGATGGAAAAGCGTTATGACAAAAAGGTCATCATGGAGTACTATCTGAACTGTATTTCCCTGGGTCAGGGATGTCAGGGTGTCCGCAGTGCGGCAGCGGTGTATTTCGGCAAAGAGCTGGAGAGTCTCACAACTGCAGAATGCGCCAGCCTGATCAGCATTACCAACAGCCCCACTTACTATGATCCCTATCAGAACTTTGACAACAACATGAAGCGCAAGAACAATGTTCTGTGGGCAATGCATAAGTACGGTTGGCTCACCACCGAGGAGTATGAAGCTGCTAAGGAGCAGACCATTGTCCTCAAGAGCGGCATTGATCCCGAGGATCGAATGACCTACTGTCCCAATGAGGCTTGCGGCAATAAGTGCCTGCGCCGGGACCTGACCCACAGCGAGGACGGTCGTGATTATTGCGTAAAATGTAATACCGAAGTGCCGAAGGATGTGGATGCCTCTCAGGTGGTTTATTCCTGGTATACTGACACTGTGCTGGAAGATGTAGCCAAGGCTTTGGCTACCAAGGATGGTGTTGCCTGGAATGATGAGACCAAGAAGATCTATATCAAGAAGATCCAGCGTTCCGGTTATCACATCTACACCTGCCTGGATATGAAGGTTCAGGAGCAGGTGGACAAGATCTACACCGACTTGTCCAGAATTCCCAGCACCTGGGGGTCTCAGCAGCTCCAGTCTGCCATTGTGGTGGTGGATAACCGTACTGGCGATATTGTCGCCCTTAGCGGCGGTGTAGGCGAGAAGAATGTTCCCGACCAGTTTAACCGCGCAACGGATGCAGACCTCCAGTCCGGTTCTTCCATTAAGCCTCTTTCTGTGTATGCACCTGCCTTTGAGGCCGGCGTGATCAGCCCCGCATCGGTGGTGGCGGACCGGCCGTTGTTCTATACCAGTGGTGCATGGCCCAGAAATGCAGACTATGTATACTGGCATCAGCGTACCGTTCTCAGCGGTGTTACCCACTCCACCAATGCGGTGGCAGCCCATGTGCTCAACAGAATCACCACCGACTACAGCTATGATTTTGCAAAGAATAAGTTCCGGTTGAGTTCTCTGGTAGACAGCTATGAGGATGCCTGGGGCACCAACCATACCGATAACGGTTATGCACCTTTGGCCATGGGCGCTCAGACCTTCGGTGTCCGTGTGCGTGATATGTCCTGCGCATTTGCTACCTTTGCCAATAACGGCGTGTACCGCCAGGGCAGAACTTTCGTTAAGGTTCTGGACAGAAACGGCAATGTGGTGCTGGATAACACTCAGGTCCAGGAGCAGATTCTGTCTGAGAAGGCTGTTAACTATATGAACTACTGCCTGGTCAACGCTACTATGAGCGGTACCGGTACCGAAGCAAGACTGCCTTATGTTACCACTGCCGGCAAGACCGGTTCTACTGCGGACTATAAGGACCGTTGGTTCTGTGGCTATACCGGTTACTATACCGCAGCAGTTTGGTGTGGCTTCGATACCCCTGCAGTCATTAGCGTCACCTCCGGTGAGAACAACCCTGCAGCAGCACTGTGGAAGAGAGTCATGGCACCTCTGCACGAGGGCAAGACCAGTCTGCCGCTGTATGACAGCTCCAAGTTTGCCGGTGCTTCTATCTGTGCCGAATCTGGTATGATCGCAACCAGCGCATGTAACCACGATATCCGTGCCGGTGGCGACTTTACCCGCGTGCTCTATGCAGCAGCATATCCCGAGGACCTGCCCGGTAGATACTGCACCAAGCATGTGATGGTGGAGTACTGTTCCGGCGGTGGTGTGGCAACCGAGTATTGCAAGCACTTTGCAGAAGTAGATCCCAGTGTTACTTTGTCTCAGACTGCACTTGTCAAGATGACTCCCAATGATATTTCTACCATCAAGCAGGCGAGCGGAAGCGGCCTGAAGGCGCAGTTCTACAGTGATAACTATGTGTTCTATGTGGACGCGAACGGCAAGGAACTGGCCTGGAAAGGCTTTAGCGGCTCTGCGAACCCCAATGTCAGCGCTCCTTATGTGGTTTGTCCCAAGCACAACGCCCAAACCTGGGAGCAGTATCAGCAGCAGAATCCCCCTGAGCCTGAAGAGGATCCCTTATTGCCGGTTCTGCCCATTATCCCGTAATTACACGAGGAAAATTCTATATAAAAGAGGAACAGTAAATGATCTGGGTTTCCGATGAATGGAAAGAATATGAGGTGCTGGATACCTCTAACGGAGAGCGTCTGGAGCGCTGGGGCAAGTACCTTTTGGTGCGCCCTGATCCCCAGGTAATCTGGAACACACCCCATTTAGATCCGGGCTGGAAGAAATACGATGCCCGTTATATGCGTTCTTCCACAGGAGGTGGTCGCTGGTCCGACCACCACCTGCCTGAGCGCTGGCAGGTACATTACAAGGACTATCTGACCTTCAATGTCAAGCCTATGAATTTTAAGCACACCGGCGTATTTCCTGAGCAGGCGGCAAACTGGGACTTTATCCGGGATAAAGTCGCTTCTGCAGGCAGACCGGTGCGCGTATTGAACTTGTTTGCCTATTCCGGCGGCGCCACTCTGGCGGCGGCAGCCGGCGGGGCAGAGGTTTACCATGTGGATGCATCCAAGGGTATGGTAGCATGGGCAAAGGAAAATGCTGTAGCTTCCGGTCTTGCAGACCGTCCTATCCATTGGATCGTGGACGACTGCGGTAAATTTATCCAGCGTGAGATCCGCAGAGGTCGTCGTTATGACGGCATTATTATGGATCCTCCCAGCTATGGCAGAGGCCCCAGTGGTGAGATATGGAAGATGGAAACCAGCTTCTATCCCTTCCTGCTGGAGGTGGGCAAGCTCCTGACGGAGAATCCCTTGTTTGTTATTATTAACTCCTATACGACCGGCCTGGCACCTTCGGCTGTTGGTTATGCCTCCGATGTGGTGTTTGGCGCCCTGCGCGGCGGCCATACGGAAGTAGGGGAGTTGGGTCTGCCGGTGCGTTCCACCGGGGGTATTTTGCCCTGCGGCGCAACCGGGAGATGGACCCCATAAAGAGACGGAGGAAAGAACTTGAGCATTCAGGTATCTCATTTGTCCTATACCTATCCGGGCGTGGATGACACGCCATGTGTTGCCGTATTCAAGGACCTTGATCTTACAGTGGATGCAGGCAGTTTTGTGGCGATCTTAGGCGGCAATGGCTGCGGAAAGTCCACACTTGCCAAGCATTTTAATTCTATATTGCTTCCCAGCGGCGGCAGTGTAAGCGTCTGGGGAATGGACACCCAAAATGAGGACCTGCTTATTAACATCCGCAAGACTGTGGGTATGGTGTTCCAGAATCCGGACAACCAGATCGTCGCCAATGTGGTGGAGGAAGATGTGGCTTTCGGCCCGGAGAATCTGGGTGTAGCCAGTCCTATGATCCGCCAGCGGGTCGACAGAGCACTTCAGCAGGTCGGTATGTACGAATACCGAACCCATGCGCCTCATCTGCTCTCCGGCGGACAAAAGCAACGCATAGCTATTGCCGGTGTGATTGCTATGGAGCCTAAGTGCATCGTGCTGGATGAGCCCACTGCAATGTTGGATCCTAAGGGTCGCCGTGAGGTCATGGAGACCATTCGTAAGCTCAACCGGGAAAAGGGCATCACCGTTGTGCTGATCACCCACCATATGGAAGAGGCCGCCCAGTGCGACCGGGTGGTAGTGCTTGACCAGGGGAAGGTGGCGCTGGATGGCGCACCTGAGCAGGTGTTTGAGCAGGTGGATAAGCTCCACGAGATTCGCCTTTGCGCCCCGGAAACCGTGGAATTATGCCATATTTTAGAAGAAAAGGGGTATGCACTGCAGCCCCAAAGACTTACCACAGAAGAATGTGCGCAGACACTTTATGATTTTCTGAAGGTCTGACCACAGGAGGAAGTATCGTGGCACCTATTTTGCAGGTTAAGAACCTACAACATATCTATAGTGCCGGCACGCCGTTCCGGCACACTGCCCTGGAAGATGTGTCTTTTGAGGTGGAAAGAGGGGAGTTTATTGCGGTGATCGGTCATACCGGTTCCGGAAAGTCCACCCTGATTCAGCACCTGAACGGACTGTTGAAACCTACTTCCGGCGAGATTTTGCTGGATGGGCAAGACATCTGGGCCAGTAAGAAGCTGACAAGAGCTGCCCGTTTCAGGGTAGGTCTGGTTTTCCAGTACCCGGAATACCAGCTTTTTGAGGAAACGGTCTACAAAGATATTGCATTTGGACCCAAGAATATGGGCCTTTCTAAAGAGGAGATCGACCGCCGTGTCAACGAAGCTGCAACCTTTGTAGGACTGAGCAGAGATCAGCTTTTTATGTCTCCCTTTGACCTTTCCGGTGGCCAAAAGCGCCGTGTTGCCATCGCCGGTGTGATTGCTATGGAGCCGGAGATCCTGATCCTGGACGAACCCACTGCAGGTTTGGATCCGGAGGGCAGGGAAGAGATCCTGAAAAATATTCAGGATTACCGTCAGGCCCAAAATGCTACCATTATGATGGTCAGCCACTCTATGAGCGATGTGGCACGACTGGCTGAACGAATCCTGGTGATGAATGATTCCCATCTGGTGATGGACGGCACACCTGAGGAAGTGTTTGCCCGGGCACAGGAATTACTGGAGATGGGCCTGGACATTCCTGAGGTTACCAGAGTTTTTTTGCAGTTGCAAAAGTTGGGTATTCCCGTGAAACCGGTGTACACAGTGGAGCAGGCTGCAGAGGTTCTGTGTCGCCTGAAGGGGGGTGCGGTGAATGCTTAAAGACATTACTTTAGGCCAGTATTTCCCAGGAAATTCCCTGATTCACCGCCTGGACCCCAGAACAAAACTGATCTTTTTGATCGTATATATCGTGGCCCTTTTTACTGCGGTGAATTGGATCTCTTATGGTGTAATGTTGGTGTTCCTGGCGTTTTGCATTGCCGTTTCCACCATTCCCTTAAAATCCATCGTCCGGGGTATGAAGCCGCTGGTAATTATCATCCTGTTTACGGCGGTTCTGAATGTTTTTTTCACTGAAGGAAAAACTGTGTTGTGGCAGTGGAAGAGTCTCCGCATTACCCAAGAGGGTATTGTGCGGGCGTTGTTTATGTCTGCCCGTATCCTGATGCTGATTACCGGCACATTTTTGCTGACTTATACCACCTCGCCCATTGCTCTGACTGACGGCATCGAATCATTGCTCAATCCTTTGAAGGCAATCCGTCTGCCCGTGCACGAGCTGGCGATGATGATGAGCATTGCTCTGCGGTTTGTGCCGACGCTGATCGAAGAAACCGACAAGATTATCAGTGCCCAGAAGGCAAGAGGTGCTGATTTTGAGAGCGGCAATGTTCTGCACCGCGTCAAAGCGTTGGTGCCTATTTTGGTGCCGCTGTTTATCAGTGCTTTCCGCCGTGCCGACGATTTGGCAACCGCTATGGAGTGCCGCTGCTATCAGGGCGGTACTGGCCGCACGAAAATGAAGCTCCTGCGCTATAAGCGCAGAGACTATTTCTCTTTCCTGGCAGCCTTGGTGCTGCTTGGCGGAATGTTTACCCTGCGTTATTTCAGCCTGTGAGGTATGTATGCGTAATATTGCGTTGTTTTTAACCTATGAGGGAACTGCATATCATGGCTGGCAGATGCAGAAGAATCTGGCAACGGTACAGCAGACCCTGGAAAAAGCTGTTTCTATGGTGGTGGGCCACAGTGTCCATGTAACCGGTTGCGGTCGTACCGATGCCGGCGTCCATGCCAAGTGCTATGTGGCGAATTTCCGTACGGAATCCACCATTCCAGCAGAGCGTCTGCCTTATGCGCTCAACACCCATTTGCCTGTGGATATCGTTGTAAACAAAGCGTTTGATGTCCACGAGGATTTCAATGCAATCGGTTCTTGCGCCCGCAAGGAGAATAGCTATGAGATCTATAATTCCCGTGTCCGGGATCCCTTCTTTGTGAACCGTGCCTGGTTTTACCCCAAGCACCTGGATGAGAAGGTGATGCAGGCAGCGGCAGATCAATTTGTGGGCACCCACGATTTTGCAGCCGTCCGTAGTGTAGGCACCGATGTTAAATCCACCGTCCGCACCGTATACTATTATAATGTAGAGCGGCAGGGCAATAAGATCTACCTTCGGGTCTGTGCCAATGGTTTCCTCTATAATATGGCTCGTGCCATGGCTGGCACCGTGGTCTATGCTGCCGAGGGGAAGATCAAACCTGAACAGATCGGGGAGATCCTGGCATCCGGCAATCGGACAGCGGCCGGGCCCACAGTGCCTCCGGGAGGTCTTTATATGACCCACCTGTGGTACGATGATGGGGTAGAGAAGTTTGAATGCCCCGAATAATGTTTTCCGGGAACGCGGTTCCCACAGCGAAAGGTCGTGAATCATAATGCAACCGAAATTGTGTACTAAATGCAAGAAAAATATCGCCGTTATCTTCATCACCAAGGTGGAAAACGGTGTGACTATGAATGAGGGCTTTTGCCTGAAATGTGCAAGATCTTTGGGAATCCCTCAGATCGACGCGGCAGTCAAACAAATGGGCTTTTCCGAGGAGGATCTGGATGCCCTGAATGATGAGATGACTGGAATGTTCGGGCAGCAGGAACTGGGCGATGATGATGAACCTGACGGTCGTACCGCAACTTTTCCTATGCTCAATCAGCTTTTTGACGCCGCCGGCGGCAAAGAAGAAAAGCCTGCCGAGGCAGAGTCTCAGGAGCAGGAAAAAGACGGCAAAAAGAGCAAGTCCAAGAAGCATAAGTTCCTGGACAGCTACTGTATGAATCTCACTGCCCGGGCCAAAAACGGCACTTTGGATAAAGTCATCGGCAGGGATGTGGAGACCGAACGGGTGATCCAGATCCTGAACCGCCGCCAGAAGAATAATCCTTGTCTCATCGGCGAACCAGGTGTTGGTAAAACCGCTATTGCAGAAGGCCTTGCCCAGCGGATTGCCGCAGGGGAGGTGCCCTATAAGCTCCGGGATAAGGAAGTGTTCCTGCTGGATCTGACATCCTTGGTGGCCGGCACCCAGTTCCGCGGTCAGTTTGAGAGCCGAATGAAGAGCCTGATCAGCGAAATCAAAGCCTGCGGCAATATCATTCTGGTGATCGATGAAGTCCACAACCTGGTGGGCGCAGGCGATGCCGAAGGCTCCATGTACGCAGCGAACATCCTCAAGCCCGCACTTTCCCGGGGTGAGATCCAGGTGATCGGCGCCACTACTTTCAATGAATACCGCAAGCATATCGAAAAGGATGCAGCCCTGGAGCGTCGTTTCCAGCCGGTTTCCGTAGCAGAACCTTCCATCGAAGAGGCCTGCCAGATTATGCAGGGGATTGCCAAGAATTACGCCGAATTCCACGGCGTCACCATCACTCCTGAAATCGCAAGACAGTGTGTGATCCTTTCTGAGCGGTATATTACCGACCGCTTCCTGCCGGATAAGGCCATTGACCTGCTGGATGAGGCTTGCTCCGATCTGAATCTGCGGAGCAAGGAGATTTCCCGCCGGGCAGAACTGCGCAAAGAGAGCGATGATTATGAACTGGAGCTGCGGATGCTCACCGAGGATACGGAAAATGAGCATTATGAGCGTCTCGCCCAGATCCGCAGTAAGCTTTGCAAGATCCAAGAGGAATTGGAAGAGCTGGAAAAGATTCCTGCGCCTGTGTTGACTATGGAAAATCTTGCCAGGATTATTGAACTGTGGACTAAGATCCCTGCCAGCAAGATCAAAGCCCAGGAATATACCCGTCTGCAGGGCCTCGCAGACCGACTCAAGTCCCGTGTGGTAGGGCAAGATCAGGCGGTTGACGCTGTGGCAAGAGCCATCCGCAGAAACCGTGTGGGGATCAACCCCAAGAAGCGCCCTGTATCTTTTATCTTCGTTGGCCCCACCGGTGTAGGTAAGACCGAGCTTGTCAAATGCCTGGCTGACGATCTGTTCGACAGTGTGGATTCCCTGATTCGGCTGGATATGTCCGAATATATGGAAAAGCACACAGTCTCTAAGCTGATCGGTTCGCCCCCCGGTTATGTGGGATATGATGAGGCCGGCCAGTTGACCGAGAAGATTCGCCGTAAGCCCTACAGCGTGGTGCTGTTTGATGAGATCGAAAAGGCCCACCCGGATGTGCTGAATATCTTGCTGCAGGTGTTGGATGACGGCCGCATCACCGATGCTCAGGGCAGAGTGGTGAATTTTGAAAATGCCATCATTGTAATGACCTCTAACGCCGGTTCGGAAGGCCGTGTTGGCGGTGTTGGCTTTGGTCGTACCGCAGAAGATATGGTCACAGAGCGCACCATGAAGGCACTCAAGGAGTTCCTTCGTCCTGAGTTTATCAATCGTGTGGATGAGATCATCACTTTCAATCATCTGACCGAAGGGAACTTCCTGGATATTGCGGATATTATGCTGAAGGAATTGTGTGATAGCCTGAGTGATCGAGGCCTGAGGCTTACCTGGGATGACGGCCTGCGGGCGTTCCTGGCAGAGAAGGCATATTCCATCACTTATGGTGCCAGAAACCTGCGCCGTACCATCCAGAAAGAACTGGAAGATCCTATTTCCCAGCGGATCATCGAATCCTTCGAGACCCCCATTTCGGCGCTTCATATCAGCGTGGAAGAGGGAAATGTCCGCGTGGATGCAAAATAACAGATACCCCGACAGACCGTTCTGCCGGGGTATCTTTTTTGAAATTGCGGGAATACTTTCCAAGAGGTGATATTTATGGTAAAAGGTATTTCCCGGCAGGTGATTGTGGTGCAAAGTCCCGATCGCAAGATCTTCGACCAGGCAATCTTTATTCTCAAAGACAGTGCTGTGGAGCAGGGAGGGGTCACCGATGAAATGCTGCTAAAAGAGGCAAAGCGCTTGATATCAGGCCCGACGCCGGTAAAAAAACGAAAATTATGGCATTATGGACTTTTCTGGGCTATGGTAGGCGCCGCTGTGACTGGTGCTGTCTGGCTGATGTGGGCATTGCTGCTTGCGTAAGCTGCGCCAATATGCTATAATCACCGGGGAAAGGACGGTGACGAAATGCAGATTGGAAATATCCGGGTAGATAACCCCCTGATTCTTGGCCCCATGGCCGGCGTGACAGATTGGGCGTTTCGCACCGTCTGTGCAGAGCTGGACGCCAACATTACCGTCACGGAGATGGTATCTTCCAGAGCCCTTGTATATAAAGATAAGAAAAGCGCAGCCCTTCTTCGCAAGAACGAGGGCAGTGTCTGCGGTGCCCAGATTTTTGGTAACGACCCGGAGATTATGGCTCAGGCGGCACAGCTGGCTCTTGAGTTATCTGGCTGCGATTTTATTGATATCAACATGGGTTGCCCAATGCCGAAGATCGCCAATTCCGGCGACGGCTGCGGCTTGATGCGTACTCCCGAACTGGCGGGGGATATCGTAAAAGCTGTGAAAAAAGCGGTGGATGTACCGGTAACGGTGAAATGCCGCCTGGGTTGGGATAAAGGCAGTATGAATGTGCTGGATTTTACCCGCCGTATGGAGGACTGCGGTGCGGATATGCTGACAGTCCACG
Source organism: Faecousia sp. (assembly GCA_045601585.1). Taxonomy (GTDB): domain Bacteria; phylum Bacillota; class Clostridia; order Oscillospirales; family Oscillospiraceae; genus Faecousia. Next base: position 12,163 of record JAZRZW010000139.1, read on the forward strand.
GCCGTACCCGCAGCATGCTGTATTCCGGCGTTGCCGACTGGGATATGATTGCAAAAGTCAAGCAGCAATGCAGTGTTCCTGTGATTGCAAATGGTGATGTGATGAGCGGTGATGCCGCTCAGCGCTGCCGAAACTGGACAAAAGCAGACGGATTGATGATCGGCAGGGCTACTTTTGGCGATCCCTGGATCTTCAGTGAGGTAAAAGCCGCGCTTTCCGGTGCAGAGCCTTTTGTAAGGCCCAAGCTTTCTCAGCGCGTGGATACCGCAGTTCGTCAGTTTGAATTGGCACTGACAGATAAAGGCGAACATATCGCCTGTCTGGAGGCCCGCAAGCATTTTGCCTGGTATCTCCGGGGCGTCAGCCACAGCAACTACTATAAAGCTCAGATCTCTTGTATTTCTTCTATGGAAGATATTTACAAAATCGCAGAAGGAATCCGCAGAGATCTCCAATAATTACATCGTATGGATTTTTCGCCGCTTCACAACCTACCCAAAGAGGTGATGGTATGAAGCGGCGTCTTTTTGCTGGAATTTTGTTGATGTGCTTTTTTATAAAACCGGCTTCGGCGGCAGCGATCCGCTGGGTGGATTTTGGCGTGCCCTACGAGTCTCTCAAATATGCTATGGATACGGACATCGCAACGGCGGAGCAGGAGATGCACATCGGTTGGATCGAGACTTTGGCCATTGCGGCTTGCCGCACCGGCGGGAAATGCCCGCTGTCCTCTGTGAAGAAGGCGGTGCAGGATCAAAAGAGCGGGAGATCTCCGGAGGAAATGCTGGGAAGCCTGTATCAACATTATCCCTATTATCACGAGGCTTATACTGCAGTGCTGGGAGGCCTTTTGGGTCATTACGCAATCGAGGTCAAAGGGGAAGAAAAGACAGTCTACGGCCTAAAAGCTTTCAGCCCCATAGCCTCCGGTTACGGCTATTCCCATTGTGACGATTTTGGAATGGGACGCTCTTTCGGCTTTAAGCGTAAACATCTGGGTAACGATCTGATGGGGGCACAGGGAACTCCCATTGTTGCGGTGGAAGGCGGCGTGGTGGAGGCTATGGGATGGAACCGCTATGGCGGATGGCGGATAGGGATCCGTTCATTTGATTCCAAGCGCTATTACTATTATGCCCATCTGCAAAAGGACAAGCCCTTTGCGCCGGGACTAATTGTAGGGGATATCGTCCAGCCAGGTGACTTGATCGGCTTTATGGGTCGCACAGGATATTCCGACAAAGAGAACACCAATAACATCGAAACCGTCCATTTGCATTTTGGCATCCAGTTGGTGTTTGAGGAAAGTCAGAAGGAGTGCAACAGCGAGATCTGGATCAATGCCTACCATATTGTAAAGCTTCTTTCCGGCCATCGCAGCAGCCTGCAAAAGACCCCAGAGGGCTGGCAGCGGAGCTATCCTTTCCGAGACTTGGATGTGGAAGAAATTTGCAGAAAAAATTCGTAAAATCGTTTGACAAAAGTACCTTCCTATGGTATGATTACTCAGATAAAAAACAAGGGAGGACAACACGATGATGAGCAACATTACCAAGATGAAAAGCGTTGGTATTCAGCTCGACGATGTTATTGTTTCCAATTCTCCTTTGGCAAGTGATTTGTTTCCTTTTTTTGATGATAAATATTTTGTTTTTCCCGGCTTTTGTGATGTGCATGTGCATTTCCGTGAGCCGGGATTTTCTTATAAGGAGACCATTGCCTCAGGAAGTTATGCAGCGGCAAGAGGCGGCTATACTGCAGTATGCACCATGCCGAATCTGAACCCTGTGCCGGACAGCGCCGAGCATCTGAAAATACAAAACGACCTGATCGCCGACAATGCGGTGATCCATGTTTATCCCTATGCATCGATCACGGTAGGGCAGAAGGGCGAAGAGCTTTCGGATCTGGCATCTATGGCAGATGATTGCATTGCCTTTTCTGACGATGGCCGGGGTGTCCAGAGTGACGATATGATGCGCGCAGCTATGCTGGAGGCCAAGCGTCTCGGCAAGATGATCGTTGCCCATTGTGAGGTCAATGAACTCCTGCGTGGCGGCTATATCCACGATGGCGAGTATGCAAAGACCCACGGTCACAAGGGTATCTGCAGTGAGAGCGAATACGCGCAGGTTGCAAGAGACTTGTGCCTTGTGGAAGAGATCGGCTGCAAGTATCATGTGTGCCACATCTCTACAAAAGAAACGGTGGAACTGATCCGCCAGGCAAAGGGTAAGGGCCTGGATGTAACCTGCGAGACCGGCCCCCATTACCTGGTGATGGACGATGGCGATCTGCAGGAGCACGGCAGGTTCAAGATGAACCCTCCGTTGCGAAGCAAAGAGGATAGACAAGCTCTGGTGCAGGGCATTGTGGATGGTACCATCGATATGATCGCAACGGATCATGCGCCCCACAGCGCGCAGGAGAAAGGAAAAGGTCTGCAAAGCAGTGCTTTTGGTGTTGTAGGCCTTGAAACTGCGCTCCCCGTGTTGTATACTGAATTAGTGGAGAAAAATGTCATTTCTCTGGAGCGGTTGGTGGAGCTTATGGCCATCAATCCCCGAAAGAGATTCGGTATTCCTATGGGGCAGGATTTCACTATCTGGGACCTGAGCGAACGCTTCACGGTGAACCCCGAAGTGTTCGTTTCCAAAGGCAAAGCCACTCCCTTTGAAGGTTGGCAGCTTGACGGCGTATGTATTTGCACTGTCTGCGACGGTAAAATTGTGTATCACAGATAATGGAGGAAGAAAGTTATGGCGAAGAGAACAGACATTAAGAAGATTTTGATCATCGGCTCCGGCCCTATTGTGATCGGCCAGGCTGCTGAGTTTGACTATGCAGGTACCCAGGCTTGCCTTGCGCTGCGTGAGGAAGGCTACGAGGTTGTCCTGTGCAATTCCAACCCCGCTACCATTATGACCGATACTGTCATTGCGGACAAGGTCTATATGGAGCCCCTGACTCTGGAATATATTGCCAAGATCATCCGTTATGAGCGTCCTGATGCCATTGTTCCCGGTATCGGCGGTCAGACCGGCCTGAACCTGGCTATGCAGCTGGAGAAGAAGGGCATCCTCCGTGAGTGCCGTGTACAGCTGCTGGGCACCTCCAGTGCTTCTATCGAGCGGGCTGAGGACCGCGAGATGTTCAAGGAGCTGTGCCAGTCCATCGGTGAACCCGTCATTCCCTCTGAGATCACCTATAGCATCGAAGAGGCAAAGGAAGCTGCAAACCGCATTGGTTACCCCGTAGTTCTGCGTCCTGCATTCACCCTGGGTGGTACCGGCGGTGGTTTTGCCTACAACGAAGACGAGCTGGTTGAGATCGGCCTGAACGTCTTTAAGCTCTCTCCCGTGCATCAGGTGCTGATTGAGAAGAGCGTTAAGGGCTACAAGGAGATCGAGTTCGAGGTTATGCGCGACTCCAACGACCATGCCATCACCATCTGCGGCATGGAGAACATCGACCCTGTTGGCGTCCATACCGGCGACTCTCTGGTTGTGGCTCCCATTATGACCCTCTCCAAAGAAGACGAGAAGATGCTCAATGATTCTGCCATCAAGCTGATTCGTGAGCTGAAGATCGAAGGCGGCTGTAATGTTCAGTTCGCTCTGAATCCCGAGACCTCTGAGTACTACCTCATCGAGGTCAACCCCCGTGTTTCCCGCTCCTCCGCACTGGCTTCCAAGGCATCCGGCTATCCCATCGCCCGGGTCACTGCCAAGATCGCAGTGGGTATGAGCCTGGAAGAAATCGCTATTGCCAACACCAATGCAGCATTCGAGCCTAAGCTTGACTATGTCATTGCAAAGCTGCCCCGCTTCCCCTTCGATAAGTTCACCAGCGCTGCAAACACCCTGGGCACTCAGATGAAGGCTACCGGCGAAATTATGGGCATCGGCGCAACTTTGGAGGAGTGTCTGCTTAAGGGCGTTCGTTCTCTGGAGACCGGCGTATGCCACTTCCATATGCCTAAGTTCGACAATATGCCCAGCGATCAGATCATGAAGTACCTGGAGACCTTCCAGGACGACAACATCTTTGCTGTGGCTGAGATGTTCCGCAGAGGCGAGACCGTGGCAAAGCTCCACGAGGTTACCAAGATTACCGATCTGTTCCTGGAGGCAGTCCAGAAGATCGTGGCTATGGAGTCTGTGATCCGTGACAATGTGGGCGATGTTAAGACCTTAAAGGACGCTAAGAAGATGGGCTTTGGCGACAAGTTTATCGCAAAGCTCTGGAACTGGAAGGAAATCGAGGTCTACAACCTTCGTAAAGCAGAGAATATCTTCCCGGTATACCGCATGGTGGATACCTGCCATACCGGCGCTTATATCCCTTATTTCTACTCCTCCTACACCGGTGAGAATGCTTCCATCCTGACTGACCGCAAGAAGGTCATCGTTCTGGGTGCAGGTCCCATCCGTATCGGCCAGGGTGTTGAGTTCGACTACTCCACCGTCCACGCCGTTATGACCATCAAGAATGCCGGTTATGAGGCAATTATCATCAACAACAACCCTGAGACGGTTTCTACCGACTACACCACCGCTGATAAGCTCTACTTTGAGCCGCTGACTACCGAAGATGTGATGAACATTATCGAGTTTGAAAAGCCCATTGGTGTAATCGCCTCCCTGGGCGGGCAGACCGCTATCAATCTGGCACAGCCCCTCTATGACCGTGGCGTTAAGATCATCGGCACCGACTGCCAGGCAATCGACAAGGCAGAGAACCGTGATGCCTTTGAAAAGTTGCTCCAGGAGCTGCAGATTCCTCAGCCCACCGGTAAGGCTGTTACCAAGATCGAAGACGGCATCGAGGCCGCAGCACGGATTGGGTATCCCGTTCTGGTGCGTCCCTCCTTTGTGCTGGGCGGCCGTGCAATGCAGATTGTTGCCAACGAAGACCAGCTGCGTCACTACCTCAAGACTGCTGTTGAGGTCGACGAGGACATGCCTGTTCTTGGAGATAAGTATATCGAAGGCCGTGAGGTGGAGATCGACGCTATCTGCGACGGTCATAATGTGTTCGTTCCCGGTATTATGGAGCTGGTTGAGCGGACCGGCGTACACTCCGGGGGCTCTGTCAGCGTGTATCCCACGTTCTCTATCTCTGATAAGGTCAAGGGTATCATCCTGCAGAACGCAAGGAAGCTGGGTCTGGGCATCGGCATTGTAGGTCTGTTCAATATCCAGTTCATCGTGGATAAGGACGACAATGTGTTCATTATCGAGGTCAACCCCCGTTCTTCCCGTACCGTTCCCTTCCTGAGCAAGGCAACCGGATACTCCCTGGCAGATATCGCCACGGAGGTCATTCTGGGCAAGACTCTGGAGGAGCAGGGTATCTTCGATATCTATCCTGAAGAGAAGGAGCGTTGGTATGTAAAGGCCCCCGTGTTCTCCTTTAATAAGATCCGCGGTCTGGACGCATATCTGTCTCCCGAAATGAAGTCTACCGGCGAAGCCATCGGCTACGACAAGACCATGACCAGAGCCCTTTATAAGGCACTGCAGGCATCCGGTATGCATCTGCAGAATTACGGCACTGTGTTGGCTACCATCGCCGATCGTGATAAGGAAGAGGCACTGCCTCTCATTCGCCGTTTCTATCAGCTGGGCTTCAATATTGAGGCAACTGCAGGCACTGCCAAGTTCCTCAAGGAGAACGGCATCCGCACCCATGCTCTGGGCAAGATCAGTGAGGGCAGCGAGGAGATCCCCAACGCACTGCGTCAGGGCCATATCGCTTATGTGATCAATACCAAGGATCCCGGTGCCAATGCCGATGACGGTGTACAGATCCGCCAGCTGGCCACCGAGAACAATGTGTCTCTGTTTACAGCGTTGGATACCGTTAAGGTCCTGCTGGATGTTCTGGAAGAGACCACTCTGACCATTTCTACTATCGATGCATAATAATCGGGTGGGGGAGACCCCACCCAAAAAGTAATGATTTAAGGAGCCGAGATGAAACAAGGTATCTTTACTATCGTAGAAAATACCCCCCTGACCGACTGCGTGTACCGTATGGTTCTGCGGGGCGACACCTCTGCCATCACTGCAGCAGGTCAGTTTGTGAATATTCAGCTTTCCGGCAAGTACCTGCGCAGACCTATTTCCGTTTGCGAAGTGGATGGCGACCTGCTGACCATCGTTTATAAGGTGGTAGGCACCGGCACTGAGCAGATGAGCAAGATGTCCGAAGGGGAGACTCTGGACATTCTTACCGGCCTGGGCAATGGCTATGACCTGAGCCTGGCAGGGGATAAGCCTGTTCTTTTGGGCGGCGGCGTAGGTGTGCCTCCTATGTATGAGCTGGCAAAGCGTCTGATCGCAATGGGAAAGCCCGTTCAGGTGATTTTGGGCTTCAACACTAAGAGCGAACTGTTTTATGAAAACGAATTTAAGGCATTGGGCGCAGAAGTGACTGTTACCACTGTGGACGGCAGCTATGGTCAGAAAGGCTTTGTAACCGATGCCCTTAAGAACATGGACTATACTTATTTCTACACCTGCGGACCGGAGCCTATGCTCAAGGCAATTTATAAGGCTTCCGTTACCTCCGGTCAGATGAGCTTCGAAAAGCGGATGGGCTGCGGCTTTGGCGCCTGCATGGGCTGCTCCTGCAAGACCATCACCGGCTACAAACGCATCTGCAAGGAAGGCCCCGTGATGAAGAAGGAGGAGATCTTATGGGAAGACTGAGCGTAGATCTTTGTGGCATCACGCTGGATAATCCCGTGATCCCTGCCAGCGGTACTTTTGGCTACGGCTATGAGTATGCAGAACTCTATGATATTAACTGCCTGGGTACTTTCTCTTTTAAGGGAACTACCAAGGATCCCCGTTTTGGCAATCCCACCCCCAGAATCGCAGAATGCACCGCCGGTATGATCAATGCGGTGGGGCTGCAGAATCCCGGCGTGGAGAAGGTGGTTTCCGAAGAACTGCCTAAGCTGAAGCAATGCTTTCATAAGCCGGTAATGGCGAATGTCAGCGGTTTTTCCGTGGAGGACTATGCCTATACCTGCGAAAAGCTGGATAAGGAGGAGCAGGTGGGTTGGCTGGAAGTCAATGTCAGCTGTCCTAATGTCCATGGCGGCGGTATGAGTTTCGGCACTGACCCCAAGGCAGCAGCTGAGGTGACGCGTGCTGTTAAGGCTGTTACCTCCAAGCCTGTGATTGTGAAGCTTTCTCCCAATGTGACCGATATTGTGTCGATTGCAAAGGCTTGCGAAGATGCAGGCGCTGCCGGTATTAGCCTGATCAACACTATGCTGGGCATGCGTATCGATCTGCGTACCCGCAAGCCTGTGATCGCCAACAAAATGGGCGGTTTCTCCGGCAGCGCTATCTTCCCGGTGGCGGTGCGGATGGTTTATCAGGTGGCAAACGCAGTCAACATCCCCGTTGTGGGTATGGGTGGCGTTTCCTGCGCGGAAGATGTGATCGAAATGATGCTGGCCGGTGCTACCGCTGTTGAGGTGGGTGCAGCGAACCTGGTAGATCCTTTTGTCTGCCGAGACATCATTGAAAAGCTCCCCGAAGTGATGGATAAATACAGAATTAACACATTAAGTGAGATTATAGGAGGCGCAAAATAATGGGTAAGGACGTAATCGTAGCTTGTGACTTTGCAAGCGCTGAGCAGACCTTTGCATTCCTGGACAAGTTCACCGGCCGCAAGCCCTTTGTGAAGATCGGTATGGAGCTGTACTATGCAGAAGGCCCCGCTATCGTAAAGGCAATCAAGGCAAGAGGTCACAAGATTTTCCTGGATCTGAAGCTTCACGATATTCCCAATACTGTAAAGAAAGCTATGGCTGTGCTGCGTAACCTGGATGTGGACATCACCAACCTCCACGCTGCCGGCACCACCGCGATGATGAAGGGCGCCCTGGAAGGCCTGACTCGTGAGGATGGCACCCGTCCGCTGCTGATCGCTGTGACCCAGCTGACCTCCACCGATCAGGAGGCTATGGAGCGGGATATTCTCATTAAGGAGCCCATTGACCAGGTGGTTATGCACTACGCCGAGACCGCTAAGAACGCCGGCCTGGACGGTATCGTCTGCTCTCCTCTGGAGGCGGGTAAGGTCCATGACCGTTGCGGTAAGAATTTCCTGACCATCACCCCCGGTGTCCGTTTTGCTGATGGCGATATCGGCGACCAGAAGCGTGTTATGACCCCCGCTGCCGCAAAGGAGATCGGCTCTGACTACATCGTGGTTGGCCGCCCCATTACCGCTGCTGCGGACCCCGTAGCGGCCTACGAGCGCTGCGTGGCTGAATTCTGCGACTGATTTTGTTGTCATTGCGAGCCGGTGTGCACACCGGCGTGGCAATCTCCCCTATATTTTAAATAACATAAGGAGATATAACCATGGAAAGCTATAAGAGAGAATTTATTGAATTCCTGCAGGGTGCAGGTGTTCTGAAGTTTGGCGATTTTACTGCTAAGTCCGGCAGAAAGATCCCTTATTTTGTCAATGCCGGTATGATCAAGACCGGCGACCAGATCACCAAGATGGGTGAATTCTATGCCAAGGCTTATTTTGACAAGCTGGGCAAGAAGGAAGCGGTTTTGTATGGCCCTGCTTATAAGGGCATTTCTCTGTCCATTTCCGCTGCTGTTGCGCTGTCCAAGAACGGCCTGAATGTACCTTTCTTCTTCAACCGTAAGGAGGTCAAGGACCACGGTGAAGGCGGCACTTTTGTCGGTTATGTACCTCAGGCAGGTGAGGAGATCGTTATCATCGAGGATGTGATTACTGCCGGTACTGCAATTCGTGAGTCTATGGAGATTCTGAGCCACCTGGATGGCACCAAGGTGATCGCCACTTTCATTATGGTAGACCGCAAGGAAAAGGGCCAGGGCGAGAAGGGCGCAATGCAGGAGATCGAGGAGCAGTTTGGCTTCCCCGTATTCTCTGTTGTGGATGTCTATGACATTATTGAGTACCTGGAAGAGGATCCCGCCAACGAAGAGAATGTGACCAGAATCAAAAATTACCTGGCTGTGAATGGTGCAAAATAAAAATGAGTAGTGTGATCGATATTGTTGATTTTTCTAAAGAGGAAGTGCAGGATCTGCTGAATGTAGCCTGCGATATCAGCGAAAATCCCTGGAAATATGCAGAGTGCTGCCACGGCAAGAAGCTGGCAACCCTGTTCTTTGAGCCCTCTACCCGTACCCGCCTGAGTTTTGAGGCAGCTATGATGGAGTTGGGCGGCAATGTGATTGGCTTTAGCGAAGCAAGCTCTTCCTCTGCATCCAAGGGCGAGAGCATGGCCGATACTGCAAAGATCCTTTCCTGTTATGCAGACATTATGGCTATCCGCCACCCCAAGGAAGGTGCACCCTATGTGGCTGCCTGCAATGCATCCATCCCTGTGATCAATGCCGGTGACGGCGGTCACTGTCACCCTACTCAGACCCTGGCAGACCTGCTTACCATCTACCGTGAGATCGGCCGTCTGGATAATCTGACCATCGGTTTCTGTGGTGACCTGAAATATGGCAGAACTGTGCACTCCTTGATTTCTGCAATGGCTCGTTACGACAATATCAAGCTGGTCCTGATCTCCCCCAAAGAGCTGGAGCTGCCTGCGTATATGAAGTACGAGGTGATGGAAAAGAACGGTATGGAGTATGTGGAGACCACATCTCTGGAAGATGCAATGCCTGAGCTGGATGTGCTGTACATGACTCGAATCCAGCAGGAGCGTTTTGATAGCCGCGAAGAGTACGAGCGCCTGAAGAACTCCTATGTTCTTACCGCTGAGAAGATGGAACTGGGCAAACCCACTATGCGCGTGCTGCATCCGCTGCCCCGTGTCAATGAGATCAGCGTCAAAGTGGACGCAGATCCCAGAGCCGCCTATTTCCGTCAGGCCTTTAATGGCAAACTGATGCGTATGGCCTTGATCCTTAAGCTCCTTGAAGAAGCGAAGCAAGGCAAGCAAATGGAAGAAATCAAGGCAGTTTCCGATGACCGTCTCAAGTGCGATAATCCCCGTTGTATCTCTTCTGTAGAGCAGGAGCTTGAGCATAAATTTAAGCTCGTAGATGCTGAGCGCGGCATCTATCGCTGCATCTACTGTGAAGCAAAGAAGACCCTGTAAATCAAGTTACACAAAAGCAAGGCAGGAACTCGGTTTTTTCGTGTAAAAAACAGAGAAAGCGCCGGGTCCTGCCTTGACACTTTCAGGGTCTCATGTTAGAATTGTAAGGTACAAAATGAGGTTCTTTGCGTCTGACGGATATGTGGAGCACCACAAGGGAACAAAGAATACTATTGCCGACCATCTGGGCGCATTTAACTCGTTTGCGGGTTAGTGCGCTCTTTTTGTTTTGTCGGGTCAATGAATGGAGGTAAATGATGAAAAAAGTTGGTATTATTATGGGTAGCGACAGCGATCTGCCTATTGTGCAGAAGGCTGTGGATATGCTCAAAAGTCTGGAAGTGCCTTACGAAGTGCACATCTATTCTGCACACCGTACCCCCGTTGAGGCCCGGGATTTTGCTATCAATGCAAGAGCCAACGGTTTTGGCGCTCTGATCTGTGCTGCTGGTATGGCAGCACACCTGGCCGGCGCTATCGCCGCCAACACCACTTTGCCTGTTGTAGGTATCCCCTGCAAGGGCGGTATGATGGATGGGCTGGATGCCCTCCTTGCCACCGTACAAATGCCCACCGGCATCCCTGTAGCTACCGTTGCTATCAATGGCGCTGCCAACGCAGCTCTGCTGTGCTGCCAGATGATTGCTATTGAAGATAAAGATCTGGCTGCCAAGCTGGACGCAAAGCGTCAGGCTGACGCTGCCAAGGTTCTGGAAAAGGACCGCACCATCGCTGCAAATCTGTAAGTAAGAGACCCCAAACTCATAAAATAAAAGGAGAAAATTATTATGGAAAAGAAACTGATCTACACCGGCAAGACTAAGGACGTTTTCGCACTGCCCAACGGCAATTGCCTGCTGAAATTTAAGGATGACTGCACCGGCAAGGACGGCGTGTTCGATCCCGGTGAGAACTCTGTTGGCCTGACCATCGATGGCGTGGGTGATGTGAACCTGCGTATGTCCATCTACTTCTTCGAGAAGATCAATGCTGCCGGTATCCGTACCCACTATGTCAGCGCAAACCTGGACGACACCACCATGGAAGTTCTGCCTGCTAAGGTGTTTGGCAAGGGCCTGGAAGTTATCTGCCGCCGCAAGGCTGTCGGTTCTTTCCTGCGCCGCTATGTCGAGTACTGCACCGA
>JAZRZW010000140.1:0-4386 GCA_045601585.1 Faecousia sp.
TTCTTCCTAAGCCCGCTTGGCCTCCGACTTCCCGTGATGACCACATCATCTCCGCTGCATCCTGCACCACCAACTGCCTGGCTCCCATGGCAAAGGCTCTGCACGAGCTGGCTGACATCGAGAGCGGCATTATGTGTACCATCCACGCTTACACCGGCGACCAGATGATTCTGGACGGTCCCCAGAGAAAGGGCGACCTGCGTCGAAGCCGTGCAGGTGCAATCAACATCGATCCCAACTCCACCGACGCAGCCAAGGCCATCGGCCTGGTTATCCCCGAGCTGAACGGCAAGCTGATCGGCGCTGCACAGCGTATCCCCACTCCCACCGGCTCCACCACCATCCTGAACGCAGTTTGCTCCAAGAGCGTCACTGTTGACGAGATCAACGCTGCTATGAAGGCTGCTGCTACCGAGTCCTACGGCTACAACGAGGACGAGATCGTTTCCTCCGATATCATCGGCATGCGTTTCGGTTCTCTGTTCGATGCTACCCAGACCATGGTTTGCGCTCTGCCCGACGGCAAGACTCAGGTTCAGGTTGTTTCCTGGTACGACAATGAGAACTCCTATGTTTCTCAGATGGTCCGCACCATCAAGCACTTCTCCACCCTGCTGTAATTCATCCATAGCTTTTAACGGGGCTGTCATCCGACAGCCCCGTTTCCCATATTAAAACACGAAAGGACGGCCTTTTTATGGCAAAGCAAGCAACCCTGGCTACCGGCGAGAATAAAATGCGCACGATGCCCATTGGCAAACTTCTGCTGACGATGGCAGTGCCCCTGGCCCTTTCTATGCTGGTGCAGGCTTTTTATAATATTGTGGATACTTTCTTTGTATCCTTGGTGGATGCGGATGCCACTGGCGCGCTGTCCTTTGCGTTTCCTATTCAGAATTTGCAGATCGGCTGCGCCACCGGCGTAGCGGTGGGCATGAACAGCCTGCTGAGTAAATCTCTGGGCGAAGGCAATCAGGACCGGGCAAACCGGGCTGCCGGCAACGGTATCGTGCTGACCTTTGTGATGATCGCGCTGTTTATGCTCTTTGGCTTTTTTGGTGTCCGGGGCTATTATTCTCTGTTCCCCGAGGCCAGCGTTGCAGCCCGGAACTACGGCATTTCCTACACCCGGATCTGCAGCATTTTTACTTTAGGTATTTTTGTGGAAATTTTGGGTGAGCGCCTTTTGCAAGCCTCCGGCCGCACCATCTACACCCTTTTTACCCAGGGTACCGGCGCGATCCTCAACATTATTCTTGACCCCATTTTCATTTTGGGCTCTGCCGGCCTGAAAGAGAAATTGGGTATCGACCTGCCTTTTGATGTGCCCGCCTACGGCGTGGCCGGTGCAGCGATTGCTACGGTCATCGGCCAGTGGGTCGCGGCGATTATGGCGGTCATCTTTAACCTGACAAAAAATCCGGATGTGCAATTCCGGCTGAAATATCTCCGTCCTGATCCCAAGGTGATGAAGAAAATCCTCTCTGTGGGTATCCCCTCTGTGATCATGATGGCCATTGGCTCTGTGATGAATTTCTGCATGAACCAGGTGTTCCTGGGCTTCAATCAGACCGCTGCCAATGTGTTTGGCATCTATTTTAAGCTCCAGAGCCTGTTCCTGATGCCGTTGTTTGGCATCAACAACGCATCGATTTCCATTATAGCCTACAACTACGGTGCCCGGCTGCCCCGCCGGATCACCGGCACACTGAAGCGGGGCTTTGGCACAGCGATGGTGATTATGCTCATCGGCTTTGGCGTTTTCCAGGTTTTCCCGGCAGCGCTGATGGGAATATTTGCATCTTCCGGCACGGATACGGAAATGATCAAAATGGGCGTGACTGCTATGCGGATTGTCAGCATCCACTTCCCTCTGGCGGCCGTGGGCATTTCCCTGAGTGCCAGCTTCCAGTCCCTGGGCGTGGGCATTTATGCCACGATCACCTCTGTCTGCCGTCAGCTGCTGGCACTGGTGCCGGTGGCATGGCTGCTGAGTTTGACCGGCAATGTATACCTTGTCTGGTGGAGCTTCCCTGTGGCAGAGGTGGTCAGTGCGGTGGTCACACTGCTGCTTTTCCGCCGAATCTATCGCAACAAAATTAAGCCTTTGTTCTTGCAGCAGGCATAACATAAGAGGAGCAAAGCTATGAGACTGAAACAAAATAATAGCGGCGTCACCGTTTCCCATATTCGCACATGGGCCCTAGTGTGCCTGACGGTAGGCCTGGTGGGCTACTGTGTGGTACTGCGGGGCATCCTGGGTGTCCGGGAGGATACCACGATGGACACGATGATGAAGCTGTTTTCCTACGAGCAGACCCGAAACTTTTTGGTGGCGGTGCTGATCTGCCAGGGCGTATACGCCTGTGCGGTGCCGCTATTTTCTCTGCTTTTGGTGGAAGGTTCTTTCTACACTCGGAATTTTTCCGAGTACCTGATCCGCACTCTGGCGGTGGCGGTGGTGGCAGAAGTGCCTTTTGACCTGGCAACCAAGGGCGTTTGGTTGGACCTCACCACCCTGAACCCTGCATTTGGCACCTTTTTTGCCCTGGTGATGCTGATGTTCTTCCAGCGCTATCGGGACAATTCTGCCGGCAGCATTATTTTGCGATGCATAGTCACGCTGGCGGTGATCCTCTGGACCCGAATGCTGAATGTGGAAGAAGGCGCCTGCATTGTGCTGATCACCTCGGTGTTGTGGAATTTCCGGGAAAAGCCCATTGCCCGGTTGATCGTGGGCATCCTTGCCGGCCTGCTCTGCTGGCCGCTTTTTGGCGCATTCTATTATGTGGCAACCCCTCTGGCCATGATCCTGATCCATTTCTATAATCACGAGAAAGGCCCTGATTTTAAAGTAGGCCGCCTGGTGGCGTACCCTGCTATTTTGGCCCTTCTGGCCCTGGGTTGCGCTATTGCATTTTGAAAGCACCCGTGTTAGAATAAGAAAAAATCCCCCATTAGGAGGTATTTATGCCTAAGAAAACCAACAAGGCCGATAAGGAAAAGAAGGCCGCAGCGCGGAAAGAAAAAAAGGCTGCAGTTGCCAAGGCCGTGGCTGAAAAGAAAAACCCGAAAGAAAAAGCAAAAAAGGCGCCCAAGAAGCCCTTTAGCTTCAAGGCACTGTGGAAGAAGATCTCTTCCAAGAGAGGCCTTACCGCTATTATCGCAGCCCTGGCTGTGGCACTGGTGGTTGCCATCGTCGTGCTGGTGGTGATGAAAGCGAATGAGAAAAAGCCCCCCGAAGGTCCCCATATCAAGATTTCTGAGGACTTCTATCACGAACCGCCTGAGGGGATGGATCTGGAGGACGCGGTCAGCCTGATCAACAAGGAAACTGCCAAGGAAGTGATCGCCCTGGAAGGCGGTTACACCGGTAATGAGCCCCCCGTGCCCTACGATAAGGGCTGGTATGTCTTTGACGAAGATGGCGTTGCCCGCAGATATCGGGATGACAGTGGCGAGGTCCATGACCTGCCGGAGGCTGATTGGTACGAGGATATCACCAGAGGCGATCCCTTGGAGATGGCGGGGGATGTGTCCATCCATTTTGTCGTCTATCAGGACGGCGAGAATGTGGCTTGTTGCTATCAGTATTATGTGCTGACGGATAAGGCGGATATGGAGGTTTTGCTCAGCGCTTTGAACCGCATGGGTTACACCGCCGAGAAGTCCTCCGATACGGTTGCAATGGTAGAATTGAGCGCTGAGAAGATCAGTGAGGAGATCTCCGCCCTGGAGGAAGTTCCCGCAGACGCTGACCCGGTGGACACTCCCGTTGTGACAATGGAAGTATATTTGAAATATCTGGCAGACCGTTACGGCGCCAAGGTTCAGGAATAAAAAATCCCCCTCGAGCGATCCTCGAGGGGGTTCTTGTTTTTTACTTGCCCTGTTCCAGAGCCAGGGTAACGGTAGTGGTGTCGCAGACTGCGCTGGGACCCCAGTACTGGATGGCGCCGGGGTAGACATAGCAGGTCTCCTCTGCCCAGGTCTGGCGGACAGATGCAAAGAAGGTGAAGGGCTTGCCGTCCAGCTCAACCAGAGCCTTGCGGATAACGGGCTTATCGGCACCGTGGCGGCGCTCGATGTTCATCATCTTGGTGATGGGCATACCGCCGGCCACCCACTCTTCCGCGGGCTTGGAGAGGTTGGAAACCTTGCTGAGGTAGCCGGTGTAGCCGTACTGGATCAGCATGGCTGCGTTATAGCCCAGGGAGTAGCAGTAGTCCGCATCGAAGTTGGAGGGGAAAGCGCAGCGGCCTTCGTAGCCCAGGAAGTGATGCAGAGCGGAGAACTTGTCCTTGTAGGAGCCGGCAGCCTTCCGGGCAGCCAGATTGTCCTTGACCAGAGCGGAGAACTGCTTCTCGGACTGGATCAGGGAAACCT
>JAZRZW010000141.1:0-4570 GCA_045601585.1 Faecousia sp.
CTCCTGCAGGTTATACACCTGCTCCCGGACGTGCAGCGCCCCCTCCCACACCTTATGCTTTCGGCGCCGCCGGCCCCGGCTTGCAGATCACCGTTTTTGACGCATCTGCAAAACCCCAAACCATTAAGCTTTTGGAAAGTAAGCCCATCCTGACCTTCGGCCGTGCCGAGGATAACGATATTGTGCTGACTTCCAAGCTGGTGTCCCGCCACCACGGTCGTCTGGTCAACCAGATGGGCAAGTGGTATATCGAGGACCTGGGCAGTACCAACGGTCTGATCTTCAACAACGCCAACATCCGCCGCAAGGAGCTGGGTGAAGGCGAGTACATCCGTATCGATGACGGTGTGGAGACAGTGGCTAACGGCGTTCTGTTCGTGTTTGCGGCTTCCGATACGCCGAATAAGTGGTATACGCTGCCCATCACTACAATGAATGAGATCACCATCGGCAGAGATCCCCGCAGCAACATTTTGCTGTCCCATATGAGTGTGGGCAAGCAGCATGCTGTGATCCGTCGGGAGCGGGAAGGCTTCTTTATTTACGATAACGGCATTGTGTTTATCAACGGCCGCCGTATCGCCGGTAAGACTCTGCTCCACGAAAAAGATGTGATCACCATTTCCAACAGCAAGCTCATCTTCACCGCCACTGCAGTGTTCTTCTGCTGCTTCCGCAGTGGTATCAGCGTGGATACCGCAGGCGTGGTCATTGAGCGTGGCAAGAAGGGTAAGCGCTTTGTTACCTGCAACCAGGTCAGCCTGAACATTAAGCCCGGCGAATTGGTGGCCATTATCGGTGGCTCCGGTGCCGGTAAGTCCACGCTGCTCAATGCTATGTGCGGCTACCTCAAGCCTGCCCGAGGCGATGTGTTTATCAACGGCATCAACCTCTATGAAAACTTCGACTGCCTGCGGGAGCTGATCGGCTATGTGCCTCAGTCTGACATTGTTTATGACAATCTGACCCTGCGGGATATGCTGTACTATACCGCGCAAATGCGTCTGCCCAAGGATATTTCCGATACAGAACGGGATGCGGCTATTGACAGAGCCATTGCAATGGTGGAGCTGACTGAGAAGAAGAACAGCTTTATCAAGGCTCTTTCCGGCGGCCAGAGAAAGCGTGCAAGTATTGCCGTCGAGCTTTTGTCCGACCCCAACCTGCTGTTCCTGGATGAGCCGGCTTCCGGTCTGGACCCCGGAACGGAACGCAACCTGATGCAGTCTCTGCGTGCGATGGCCAATAACGGCAAGACCGTGATCCTGGTCACCCATAGCACCCTGCAGCTGGAGATGTGCGACAAGGTGGTATTCATGGGCGCAGGCGGCAACCTCTGCTTCTGCGGCAGCCACGATGAGGCGCTGAAGTTCTTTGGCGTGGAAAGCGTTGTGGATGTGTATAATATGATCACCTACAATGCAAAGCACTGGAGCGCAGAGTATGCAAAGACGGTGACCCCCACCGGCCCGGTGCGGGATCCTGCTCAGAAGATCACAAAACCTGTGATCAACCACATGCACCAATTCAAGGTGATGTGCGCCCGATATTTGAAGCTGGTGATGAACGACCGTCAGCGACTGGCTTTGCTGATGATCCAGGCACCGCTGCTGGGCGTCCTGATCTCCCTGGTAGCTCAGGACACCTCCTTTGCTGAATATCCCAGCACCAAGAGTATTCTCTTCGCGCTGGCTTGTTCTGCATTCTGGATTGGCATCCTCAATGCCATTCAGGAGATTTGTAAGGAACACAATATTCTGCGCCGTGAGTATATGGCGGGCTTGTCCCTGCCCGGCTATGTCATGTCCAAGGTTACTGTTCTTGGTGGCACCTGCCTGGTGCAGAGCATCCTGCTGACCCTGGTGTTTGCTGTCGGCGTGGGCATCAAGGCGTCCCCCGGATTGATGGACTTTGCCCTGGTGCTGCCTCTGATTCTGGAGCTTTGGATCACTGTGTTGCTGACGGCGCTGGCTGCTGCGGCAATGGGTCTGTTCGTGTCCTCGCTGTTCGATAACCCCGACCGGGCGATGACAGTGGCACCGATCCTTTTGATGCCTCAGATCCTTTTCTCCAACATTATTTTCGAGCTCAAGGGTGCCACCAAGGTGGTCTCCTGGATCGTAACCTGCCGTTGGAGTATGGAGGCTATGGGTACTACGGTAGATCTGAACAATCTGGAAATGCCCGAGTCTGATCCCATTTCCTTTGAGGGCTTGGGTCTGCTGCCTCAGCAGGAACAGGGCATCAACGAGGCCATTCGGGAGGCTACCCGCCTGCCGGAAGCTGTGGATATGTTCAATTCCAATGTGGGTCACCTGTTGGGAACCTGGGCAATTTTGATTCTCTTTATCGTAGGCTTCCTGGCATTGTCCGGCATGATGCTGAAAAAAGTGGGTAACACCAAATCTTAATAAAAAGACACCGCAGTGGGTTTCCACTGCGGTGCTTTTTAATGGTGGTGATGATGGTGGTGGTGGCCGGGATGGCCGTGACTGTGGTGATGATGGTGATGGTGGTGATGTCCGTGCCAGCCGGGTTCCCGGC
Organism: Faecousia sp.; assembly: GCA_045601585.1. Lineage (GTDB taxonomy): Bacteria > Bacillota > Clostridia > Oscillospirales > Oscillospiraceae > Faecousia. The sequence goes on from JAZRZW010000141.1 coordinate 2,545, forward strand.
CGCTGTGGCAGTCGGTGTCGTGGCAGGTCTCATCGCTTCGTTCCGTCTCCAGGGTGGCATGGCAGATGCCGTGTTCGCTGAGCTCCTCCCGTACCATCTCTTTGATCTGGTGGGGGTCCTCGTCGGTGACGATGTGCATAGTGGCGTAAATACTGGTCTCATCCATATTCCAGATGTGGATGTGATGCACACCCACCACCCCGTCGATGCTCAGCAGATGCTCCTTCAGCTCCTCCAGGCAGATGCCTCTGGGGATCTTCTCCAGGAACATTTCGCCCACCGCCAGCAGATTTCTTGCGGCATTCCAAAGAATGAACACAGCCACTGCGATGGAGAGGACAGGGTCAATCAACGCCCAGCCGGTAAAGCGCATAACCACAGCACCGATTAGTACTACGATCCAGCCCAGCACATCCTCCAGCATATGCAGATTGATGGCCTTTTGGTTCAGGGATTCGCCGTCCCGGGTGAAGATAGCAGCAAAAAGATTCACCGCTGCGCCCACAATGGCGAAAAGGATCATCTCGTTATAGCGGATCTCTACCGGATGAAAGAGCCGCTGGGTTGCGTGCACGATCACAAACACAGAACCCACCAGCAGGATCACCGTGGTCATTAGACCACCCAGCACAGAGAACCGGGCATAGCCGTAGGTGTAAGTACTGTCGGGCTTTTGGCGGCTCTTGCGCTCCAGAAAATAGGCGATGCCGATGCTGGCGGCGTCTCCCAAATCGTGGAGCGCGTCGGAAAGAATGGCCACACTCCCGGTAAAAAGACCACCAAAAAACTCAAATATAGAAAACAGGAAATTCAGCAGAAACGCCACTAAGATTTTTTTATCCGATTTCATAATGCCTCCTATTGCACAATAGAACAAAATAGATTACAATATATTCGATACAAAACAGTTTGTTCAGTATTAGTATATGAAAAAATCCCCGAGATGCAACAGATGGCTTTTGCGGGATGTACGATACGGAACAATTTTTAGAAAATGTATGGAGGCGTTTATGGACAGACGGCAGCGAAAGACCCGGGATGCGATCTTCAATGCATTTACTGCACTGCTTTCCGAGAAGAATTACAACCAGATCACCGTGGCAGAGGTGATCGATCGGGCGGACATCGGCAGAGCCACTTTTTATGCTCATTTTGAGACCAAGGATTATTTGTTAAAGGCCTTGTGTCAGGAGCTGTTCGGCCATGTGTTTTCTGCAGAGGACAGCCATCTTTTCCATTGCGACGCTCCGGGAGAAACCTTTGAGCACCTGTTTCACCACCTTTATAAGAATGACAACCAGATCCTGGAGCTGCTCTCCTGCCGGAATAACGAGCTGTTCCTCCATTATTTCCGCAGCAGTCTGACGGCTTTTTTGCTGGAAAACCCCGCGCTGTTTGATGGCCGGGAGAATCCCGGCCTGCCGGAGGATTTCTGGGTAGGGCATATCGCTGCCACCTTTGTGGAGACTGTGCGCTGGTGGCTGGAAACCGGCCGCCGGCAGACGCCAAAAGAATTGGCAAAGTATTTTTTAATGGCGGTGTAAAAAGAAATAATAAAAAGCTCCTTCATTGGGCGGAGCACCACATTGATAAATTGCCTATAAATGGCGTTTATTTCCGCCAACCTGCGTTAAAAATGCTCGAAATACACAAAGTATTTCTGCGTTTTTTGCCTTGGTTGGCAGAAATCTCCGCCCTTTATAGGTGCGTTGGAGCTTTGAGGTGGCAACTTTTTTGATTAACAAATAACAAAATTCCCGGAATGCTGACGCATTTCGTTAATTTTTATGCAGTTAAGCGGAAAAGGGACCGTTCAAAACCATTTTATCAATATGGCGCTCCGCCCTCTGAAGGAGCTTTTTACTTTGACGAAACCTGCGCACAGAGCACCGCAAATAGCGGTGTAAAGGGCCATATAGCCTAACCACACCGGCTCGTATGCAGAGCGGATATAGTAGGCAGGGGGGAGCAGATATTGCAGCTTTCTCAGTTGCCCGATGTCGAAGAATACCGGGCATAGCACAAG
>JAZRZW010000142.1:0-14169 GCA_045601585.1 Faecousia sp.
GGGCAGCATGATCGTGGTTTCCGGTCGGCTCCAGATTCGTTCCTGGACCGACAAGGACGGCAACAAGCGTCGCACTGCTGAGGTCGTTGCAGACAATGTCTACTTCGGCGAAAGCAAGCGCTCCAATGAGGGTAATGCATACGGTGGCAACACCTATGGCGGAAACTCCTACGGTGCTGCTCCTGCAGCTCCCGCTTATGGCGGTTATTCTGCTCCCGCTGCCGCTCCCGCATCCGATTTCGCGATGCTGGATGACGATGACGCCCAGCTGCCCTTCTGATTACTGAACTTTTCTACTAAAACTTACAAGGAGGGAAAACCCATGGCTGAACAGCGTGCAATGCGTCCCCGCAAGCGCAAGAAGGTTTGTGCTTTCTGCGTTGACAAGGTGACCGCTATCGATTACAAGGACACTGCGAAGATCCGCCGTTACCTGTCCGAGCGCGGCAAGATCCTGCCCCGCCGTACCACCGGTACCTGCGCAGCTCACCAGCGTGACCTGACCACCGCTATCAAGCGTGCTCGTCAGATTGCTCTGCTGCCCTACGTTGCTGAATAATGAAAAAGATTCCCCCGGAAATTTTCTTCCGGGGGCTTTTTATGTAATAAGTAAAAGTGAAGAGCGAATAGGTAGGGGCGGGTCTTGACCCGCCCTTAGTGATCATCCCTCATTGATAAACAGCAGACTGTACCAGATAACAATGTTGGCGCCGAAATGAAAATCCAACCCCTGAGCTTCCAGGGTGGGGATAATGTTGATGCCGTGGCTTTCCACGCAGGGGTGCATCTTGCCGGGCAGCCGGCAGGGGAGGCCGTCTAAGTAAGCGCAACGTTCGCAGATGGCGCAGGCCTCAGTGGAGAGAATATAGGGAATAACGCCCATCTCTCGCATTAAATCCCGCACCTGATTGGTCACCTTTTCGTGGGCAGGCCGGGTGTCCAGAGTCTCCTGAATATCGGTGACATCGTTCACTTCGGTGATGGTGCCAATCAGCAGGCAGTTTCCATAGGTAAGACATTTCTTTTGGCACTCTTCCACTTCGCCGGTACCGGGAGGGCAGGCCCAGGTCTTGCCGTACATAGGACATTCGTTCTGACAGATCCAGCGGATCCGTTGGGAAAACTCCAACTCTCTGGGGTCGATAAATGCGTAATGGTAAATGGGCAGCTCGGAGAGCGCCAGTTCTAATTTCTCTCTATCCATTATCGGTTCTCCTCCAGAATCCGGGTGCAGCCCTCGCATACATCTTCCCAGGTTTGGGTGAAATCACCGGAGTACCAGGGATCCGCTACATCCCGGGAGAGGAAGGGTAGAAACCGGTTCTCGTTGGGGAAAAGGCGATGCAGATTGCGAAGATTGTTCCGATCCATATAGTAGATCAGATCGTAATGGGCAAGATCCGCGTTTGTGATCTGTCGAGCGTATTTTCCGGTGGGGTCAATGCCGTGACGCAGCAGTTCCCGACGGGCAGGAGGATAAACGGGATTGCCCAATTCCTCTGTGGAGGTAGCGCAGGATGCGATCTCAAACCGATCTGCGATGCCTTCCTTCTTGACCATATCCTTTAGCACAAATTCCGCCATAGGACTTCGGCAAATATTCCCATGGCAAACAAATAAGATTTTAACCATATAAAGCCCTCGCTTTCGAGCCGTATTATACCACACCCCACGACGGATTGCAAGAAAAGACAGAAAAGCACCGGGATAGAAAAATCTTTCTCATACGCACAAAAGTACTTGACAGACGGAAAAAGCGGTGTTATGATGTATCTATAATTTTTATATGCGAAATGCGTTTGAGCAGAAAGAGTAGTCGGAACGAAGGCTGCAGAGAGTTGCCGGTTGGTGCAAGGCAATAGCTGGGAGGCGGATGAAGTTCATTCTGCGAGCAGTGTGTTGAACTTTCAGTAGGCACAACGGGAGCGACCGTTATATTGCTAAGACTTTTAAGGCCTATTAAGGGTCCTGCCGTAAGGTTGGATCAAAACAGAGTGGTACCGCGTGTTTTCACGTCCCTGTTTTCAGGGGCGTTTTTTATTTCCCAATGTGTGCCACCGGCTGCGAAGTTGAAAAGGTGTATCCTGCGAAGGGTATACGAAGCAGAGTGATACCGCGTAATTTTACGCCCCTGTATTTTGAATACAGGGGCGTTTATTTTTACTCTATAGGAGGCAACAATTATGAAAAAGATTATCGCATTGGTATTGGTAGTGGCTATGCTGACAGCTGCGCTGTCGGGCTGTGGCAAAAAGGATGAACTGACTGTTGGCGTCTGCCAGCTGATGGTACATCCGTCCTTGGATGAAGCAACCCAGGGCTTCCAGGATGCGCTGCTTGCTGAGGCGAAAAAAGCCGGAAAGACCGTGAATATCGATGTTCAGGTGGCCGGTGAGGCTGACCTTTGCACCACTGTGATCAACACCTTCACCTCCAAGCGGGTAGATCTGATCATGGCCAACGCCACCCCTGCGTTGCTGGCAGCTGCCAACGCAACCACCACGATCCCGGTCCTTGGCACTTCCGTAACGGACTATGCAGATACCTTTGCAGGCAATATTCCCACCAATGTGTCCGGAACTTCCGATGCAGTTCCCTTTGCTGACCAGGCTCAGATGATGATCGACACCCTGAACCTGAAATCCGGCGATGTGGTTGGTGTATTGTACTGCTCCAACGAGTCTAACTCCAAGATCCAGTACGATGCCGTCAAGGCTTTGTTCGAGAGCAAGGGCATCGTGGTCAAAGCTTATACTTTCTCCGAGACCACCGAGCTCCAGGCGCTGACCACCGCAATGGCGGGCGAGGTCAAGGCAGTCTACATTCCTTCCGATAATACAGTTGCTGCCAATGACACTGTGGTGGGCAACATCTGCACCGAGAAGAAGGTTCCTGTATACACCAGCTACGGCGGCACCATCTGCTACGCATCTCTGTCTATCGACTATTATCAGCTGGGTTATGAGACCGGTTTGATGGCAGCAAAGATCCTGCTGGAAGGCAAGGCGCCTGCCGATTTCGAGATTATGACGCTGACCCCCACCGTTTCCTACAATAAGGACATTTGCACAAAGCTGGGCATTGAGGTTCCCGCAGAATAATTTGTTGTATTAGAGGTAATTATGGCTTTTTTGTATGCGCTGCCCGGTGCGGTGGCACAAGGACTCATTTGGGGATTGATGGCCATTGGTGTCTACATCTCCTATAAAATTCTGGACATTGCCGACTTGACTGTGGACGGCTCCATTTGTACCGGCGGATGCATCTGCGCAGTGTTGCTTGCGGCGGGCATGCCGGTTTGGGTAGCTGTGCTTGCGGCATTGATCGCCGGCGCGCTCACCGGCGTGGTCACCGGCCTGCTTCATACGCACTTAGGCATTCCTTCCATCCTGGCAGGTATTCTGACTCAGCTGATGCTGTATTCGGTGAATCTGCTGATCCTGGATGGCAAATCTCTGCTGCCCATCGATCCTCGGGCCAATGCTCTGTGGGTTCATATGAGCGATAATAACAGATCTGTGATTGCTTTGGTGATCATTGTTGCCATCACGATTTTTGCACTCTACAAGTTTTTCTATACAGAAGTGGGCCTGACGCTGAAATCCACCGGCGATAACCCGGATATGAGCCGCGCCCAGGGTGTCAATGTGGATCGTAATAAGGTGATCGGCCTGGCCATTGCCAACGGAATTGTTGCCATGGCAGGTGCGCTGCTTGCTCAGTATAAGGGCTCTGCCAATATCAATGACGGCAGAGGCGCTATCGTGATCGGCCTTGCCGCGATCTTTATCGGCCTATCCGTATCTCTGAAGATTAAGCCTAATTTCGTGGTGAGCTTAATCGGCGTTGTGGGCGGCGGTATCGTCTACTACATTGTTTATAATTTCGTAATTCTGATGGGCCTGAAGACAGACTATCTGAAGATGCTTTCTGCATTGATCGTGGCGCTGTTCCTGGGCGTGCCGTACCTGAAGGGGCGGTATCTGACCAAGCAGAAAGATCTGCGTTGTGCAAAAAGCGGGGAGAAAGGCGGTGCCGGCCGTGCTTAAAATTACAAATCTGCAAAAGACCTTCAACCCGGGTACCGTCAATGCAAAAACTGCCTTAGACGGGCTGGATCTGCATATTAAAGAAGGAGATTTCGTAACGGTCATCGGCGGCAACGGCGCAGGCAAATCCACGCTGCAAAATGCCATTGCCGGTGTGTGGAAACCGGATTTCGGCATCATTGAGATCGATGGCGTGGATGTGACCAATATGCCGGAGCATAAGCGGGCACGGTTTTTGGGCCGTGTGTTCCAGGATCCTATGCGGGGAACAGCCCCGGATATGGAGATCGCCGAAAACCTTGCAATTGCCTCCAAACGAGGAGTCAGACGCCGCTTTGTGCGCGGCGTCCGCAAGGCAGACCGGGGGCATTACCGGGAACTGCTGAAGGTGCTGGACCTGGGGTTGGAGGATCGCCTGTCCACTAAGGTGGGTCTGCTCTCCGGCGGACAGCGGCAGGCACTGACCCTGCTGATGGCTTCCATGAATAAGCCGAAGCTCCTGCTCCTTGACGAGCATACTGCAGCGCTGGATCCAAAAACGGCAGCTAAGGTGCTGGCAATTACCGATAAGATCGTAACCGAAAATCACCTTACCACCCTGATGATCACCCACAATATGCGTGATGCCATTGAACACGGCAACCGCCTGATCATGATGCAGGACGGACACATTGTTGTGGATGTGGAGGGTGAGGAAAAGAAGAAGCTCACCGTGGAGGATCTCCTGAAGCTGTTTGCCCAGGCAAGCGGACGGGAGTTTGCCAGCGACCGGGCGATCCTGGGCTAAAACCGAAAAAGCATCCGCTTGGGCGGAGCACCACATTGATAAATTGCCTATAAATGGCGTTTGTTCCCGCCCTTTATAGGTGCATCGCAGTTTTGAAATGGTAGCTTTTTTGATTAACAAATAACAAAATTCCCGGAATGCTGACGCATTTCGGGAATTGTATATATCAGTTCATCTACAAGTTCTTGCTGGAGGGCACTAAGCTGGGCGTTGACCACATCAAAGTCCGCCACGGCGCTCATCAGCTTTTTATAGGCCCGGGTCTTGCCGGCCTCTTTGAGCTGGTCAGCCAATTCTGCCAGCTCCTGGGCGTGGGCATCGTTGTGGCTCACCATAAACTGCATCAGGGCCAGCATTTCGTCCATAGAGGTATCGGCCTTTGTTTTTGCAGTGTTGGTGCGCTTGACACCGGAGACCTGATACATCCGGTCGTAGGGGATCACGATCTCCACTTCCAGATGGGGTGCAAACAGACCTTTGAGGCTGTCTGCGCTCATCAGACCGTTAGAAACCTTGCTGGCCGCACCGCTGTGGTGATTGTCGATGGCTGCACGGCTCATGCCATGGGCTATCGTCAGACGGCCACCTTCCTTCAAAAGAAAAGCCAAACGAGAAATCAGCTTTCTGGGATTGGGAAAATGTGGAAAGGCATTGTACACCACGATCCGGTCAAATTTTCTGCCGAAATCATATTCTTCCACATCGCCGCAGACCACTTGCATTTGGGAGTCGTTTGCAAATTTCTCGGCAGCGATTTCTGCCATCTTGGGAGCAATATCAATGCCTACCACAGATGCAACTCCCCGATCCAGATAGTAGGGGAACATCACGCCGGTACCGCAGGCCACATCCAGAATGTCCATCTGGGCGCCCACTTCTGCGTTGTCTAAAATGATGCCGATGATCCGGTCGCTTTTGATCATCTCCGCATCCCAGGAGGGTGCGCACCGATCAAAAAACTCAATGATATCTTTCTTTTCCATAAAACAAATCCTTACAGTATTGTAGGGGAGGGTCTTGACCCTCCCTGTTTAGGGCGAGTCCGCTTTGCGCCAAGCCCGCTACGCCGCGATCGCTCTAAGAGTGCTTTAGAAGACTTGCCACTATGGGATGGGGAATCAGTTGAAGAAGGTTGCGGTGTCTATCTTCTGATAGCCGCCGAAGCTGGCAGGGCAGGCATAGATCTGGCCAGCCAGATCCTGACCCAGGAACATCCGGGTGATCTCGTTGAGTTTTTCGGTGATGTCCACATCGCTGAAAGCTTCGGGATAAACGGTCATAGCTGCAAACCAGGTGTTGGCAAGAGCGATCTCATAGTTGGTGTAGTAGGCGTTGTAGGCCATTTCCAGATAAACCTCGCCGTTCTGCCAGGCCTTGCAGGTGTCGAACATGGTGGGATCTTCTGCGTAAAGAGGTTTCATGTTCTTTACGGCGGCGGCATCAATGATCATAATATCCATATCCGCGCCGATTGCCACGAATTTTTCTTCTTCGATGGGACCGATCTTGCCTATGCCCAGACCGCTGACGGCGTTTTGAATGCCGGCAACCTGGAAGGGTGCGTAATTCTCAGAGGTCATCAGGTGGTCGGCGGTGCCCCAGTTGCCCAGACCGCAGATATACACATTGGGCTTTTCCGTGATACCGGCAATCCGAGTGGCGATATCAGCCTTTTCTTCATTGATGAAATTGATAATCGTCGTGGCCCGGTCCTCGGCACTGAAAATTTTGCCAAGAAGGGTCAGAGAGTCCAGGAAGATCTGATCAAAGACACCTTCGCCGGAAACCAGGGTGATTACAGGAACGCCTAACTGCTCCTGCAACGCGTCTTCCTTTTCTACATCCTGGAAAAGAGAGATTACAATGTCCGGTTCGCATTCGAGGATTTTTTCAGCTTCTGCAGCCTGGGCCATAGGGCCGCCCACACCGCAGGAGGGAAGGGTGTTAAACAGATCACCGTAGGCCAGCACATAGGGTCTTGCGGCGGCGTCGAACATCATAGGCCGACCTTCTGCCGTGGTATTGTCGATGTCTTCCACGCCGCACAGCAGACTCACATCACAAACATAGCAGTACATACGCAGCGCACCTGCGCCGACACAGACCACCCTTTTATAGCTGCCGGGAACGACCTTGACCTCACGACCGATCATATCGGTGACGGTGATCTCTTCGCCGGTAGAGGTTTGCTCGCCTTTGATGGCGTCTTTAATGGCGCCGCTGTTGCAGGCGCAGAGGGAGAAAAGCATCACCACTGCCAGAACGGCAGCCAGAATTTTCTTAATCTTCATAGTGATAGCCTCCTATAATCACTTTTTGATGATCGATGTCCAAGATCCGCACATCGATGTGAAAGATATCCCGGATTACATCTTCTGTAATGATCTCCTTGCCGCCGGCGTATTTTACCACACCGTCTTTCAGAAAGAAAAACCGGTCGCCAAAAGCCAGGGCCTGATTCAGGTCGTGGAGGGAGCAGAGGATACCGATGCCCTTCTCCGTGGCCAGGCGTTTTGCCTCCCGGAGGATCAGATGCTCGTTGGCAATATCCAGATTGCCGGTGGGTTCGTCGAACACCATCATTTGCGGTTCCTGGGCCATGGCCCGGGCAATGGCCACTTTCTGTCGCTCACCGCCGGAGAGCGTATCCACATTTCGTTCTGCGAGATCCGTCAGACCCATATCCTGCAGGATCTTTTCCACTGCCGCAAAATCGCTTTCTCCGGCCTGGAAACCAAAATGGGACACCCGGCCCATCAGCACAGAATCGAATACTGTCAGTTCGCCAAAACGAATATCCTGGGGTACATAGGCGATACACCTTGCCCGCTGCCGTCGGGACATTTTGGTAAGGTCTTTTCCGTGGAATAGAATCTTGCCCTCGGTGGGCTTGCAGATATTCAGCAGATTTTTGAAAAGGGTGGTTTTGCCGGAGCCGTTCTTGCCCAGCACTACACCCACCTGACCCGGTTCCAGCTCCAGAGAGGCACCGTTGAGCACATCGTAGCTGGACCGACCGTAACGGAAGGTCAGATTTTCAACTTTTAACATGATTTTCTCTCCTTTCCGCCAAAGATGATTGCTACAAAGAAAGGAGCGCCCAGGAGGGAAGTGATTGCGCCAACCGGCAAGGCGGTGCCGCTGCCAAGACTCCTGGAGAGGGTATCGGCCAGAAGAAGCAAAAGACTGCCGCACAGAGCGGTGGCGGGAATGGAGATCCGATGATCCTGACCCAAAAGTTTTTTCACAATATGGGGGCAGATGATACCCACAAAACCGATAACACCCAGGAAAGAGACGCACACAGCGGTGATCATGGATGCCAGCAGGAGAGAGGCAAAGCGCAAGGCGCTGACATGGATGCCCATGGCCTTTGCGGAAGCTTCGCCGCTGAGCAGGGCGTTGTATTTCCAGGCCATCAGCCGGAAGAACACAAATCCGGCGGCAACCACTACCAGCATGATAAAGTCGGTGCGGTAGGTGGCCCGACCCAGGTCGCCGAAATTCCAGATCACTGCAGCGGAGAGACCCACATCTGTGGCAAAGAACTGCAAAATGGTGGTAGCAGCAGTCCACACCGAGCCTATTGCAATACCGGCCAGCACCACCACATTGGGAGAAAAGGACTTCACGGAGCAGAGGGCTAAGATCAGCAGCACGGAAGCCACTGCAAAAATAAAGGCCATTACGCTGGTGGCGTAGGGGTTGGCTCCGGCGTCATAACTTGCCAGGTGATTGCCGGTGGAAAGAAAGCCGCCGGCAAAAGCGATGATGGAAAGGTTTGCGCCGAACACCGCAGCGTTGGATACACCCAAGGTAGAGGGGGAGGCCATGGTGTTGTTCAGGTTGGTCTGCATAATCAGGCCGGAAAGGGCCAGTCCTGCGCCGGCAACCAGAGCGGCGATGACCCGGGGCATCCGAATGCTCCAGATGATTCGGACGCGAGCAGGGGTGCTGTTGCCCATCAGGGCATCAAAACACTCTTTTGCGGTCATATTGGAAGAACCTACAAAAAGGCACACGATGGCGGCACCCACAACACACAGAGTAAGGGCGCAGACCACCGCGAAATATCTTCTTTTTTGTCGTTGTAAAATGGCGTTTTGTGACATGGTTTTGATCCTTTTGTGTTTGTTGAGGGTATTATATCAATTCTATATTTATATTGGAAGCCCCCCGGGGGGTTGTTTTTTTCGTGGGGTCTTGCAATTTTTTTGCGCAGTGCTATAATATGCCGTAGAAATTTGGAAAGATCGAGGAGAAAGCGTATGAAAGTAATCGACTTTCACTGCCATGTGTACCCGGATGCCATCGCCCCCAAGGCGGCGGCCAGTGTGCGGCAGTTTTACAGTTTGGGTGACGATACCATGGACGGCACGGTGGAGTCTCTTCTGCGTTACGGCAAAGAGGCGGGGGTGGATTCCTACCTGATCCTGCCGGTGTCTCTGCGGCCGGAGCGCACCCGTCATATCAATGAATTTATCCTCTCCCAGCTGGAACAGCACGACTGTTTTTACGGTTATGGCACGATTCATGCAGGTATGGAAAATCTCTGCGAGGAAGTGGAGTTTATCATGGACAAGGGCCTCAAGGGCATCAAGATGCACCCGGATTCCCAGGTGTTTGCTTTGGATGATCCCCGGCTGTTTCCTGCTTATGATATGATCCAGGGAAAACTCCCGGTGATCCTCCATATGGGCGACCAGCGCTACGACTATTCCCATCCCCAGCGTCTGCGCCGTCTTTTGGAGCAGTTTCCCAAATTGCAGGTGATCGCAGCCCATTTTGGCGGATACAGCATGTATGAGACCGCCGCAGAGTTGCTGTCCGATAAGGATTGCTTCTTCGATGTGTCCAGCTCTCTGATGTTTATGGAGGAGGGCGTGGCGGAAAAATTTATCAATCATTACGGAGCAGACCGCTTTGTTTACGGTAGTGACTTTCCTATGTGGAATCCCGCCAAGGAAATGGCCCGTTTCAAGGCGCTGAAGCTGACCGACCGCCAGTTCGAGCAGATTTCCCACGAGACTGCCCAATACCTTTTGCAACTGAAATAAATTACCGCCGGTGAAAGAAATTCACCGGCGGTGTTTTTCACAATGGACCTTGTTGACACTATGCCGTAAACACGGTATAATAATCAAAAAATGTGCGCCAGAGGGGGATATTTATACATCCGCTGAGGACGGAAAGGGGGATGACTGTGAAAAGATTGATTGCTTTTATGCTGTGTGCCATGATGCTTTGCACTTTTTTTGGCTGCAAGAAGAAACATTCTGATTCCAACGAATTGTGGGTCGTTACGGAAGCCACTACTTGGGATCGTATGAACGGACAGATCGCTGCGGTAGCAGAGCAGTTTGAACAGAAACACGAAGGCGTTACAGTGCGGATCGACATTCTCCCTACCGAAGAGCAGGAGCGCTCTGTGTATCTCCAGCAGCTGCGAACCCAGATCCTGCGGGGAGGCGGTCCGGATGTATACCTGCTGCCCACTTCCGGCAATCTGATGGTGGATGCGACCAGAGGATATAACCTTCTTTCTGTAGAGCCCCTCTTCCCGGATGTGGTGCAGGCGATGGATAACGGAATGTTCCGGGATATCAGCAGCCTTTACGAAAAGGATGCGGAGCTGGGCAAAGACTCGCTGAAGAACTCGGTGATGGACGCCGGCGTGATGGATGGGCAACGTTTTGTGCTGCCTCTACGCTACGACATTCCGGTTGTCTATGCCGATATGAGCGTCCTGGCACCTCTGGGCTTTTCCCAGGAGGATTTTTCCCGGGATGTTGACCAACTCCTGGAGCAGGTGATTGCACTGGGGGATCCAGCGCTGGCAGGTGCATTTTCTCAGCTTTCCACAGAGGTCTTTTCCGGTTGGATGGATTATGCCGGCCAGACGGTATCTCTGGATGTAAGTACTATTGCCGCTTTCATGGGGGATTATCAGACGCTCCAGGCTCAGAAGGACGATGAGTACCTCTATCAAAAAATGGATATCCGCAGCTACGGCTATTGCGGGCAGGTTCCCTGTGCCCTTTATGTGGGTTCTCTGTCGGAGATGGTAGAGTACGCTCCGGCGTATCAGTATGAAGAGCGGGATCTCCTCGTTCTGCCGATGCAGGCGATGGGTGGAGACGTGGTGGCAGAGATCACCTATTATGGCGCGGTTGGTTCCGGTTGTAAAGACCCGGAGCTGGCCTATGCATTTTTGCGGACATTCCTGCTGGAAGAATCCCAGTGGGAGCAAAACCGCCCCCAGAGTCTGAATGCTGTGGGCGATAAAGGTAGAAAGGTCAGTACCACCAATGAATCTCAGGTGGCGGGACTGATCGAAGATGGTTGGCCTGTTCGCGCCCAGGGAAGCCTGAACCCCTTGTGGGTCATGAGAAAAAGGCAATTTTATAATCACAGAGCCGGTTATGCAGACCCGGAGGTTTCCAAGCGGATGCGAAAAATTGCTATGAGCAGTTTGGCAGATTCCTGGGAGCAGATTTTTGCCGCAGAGCCGGATCAGGTGCGGTTCGGCAGCACGATGGATCGGCAGTTCAGGGATACATTGGTGGCTCTGAACGATGGCTTTTCCTATGCGCCGACAAATGTGGATATCAACGCAATGGCAGAAGATTTCTGGTGGCAGCTGCGTTGGCATGTAGCGGAGGGATAAGGGATGAAGCTTTCAAAAAGACAAGCCCTTACCGGCTGGAGCTTAGTGCTGCCGCTGCTGTTGGGATGCTTTGCGTTTTATGCTGTGCCGTTCTGTCTGGTTATTTGGCATTCTTCTGTTAAGGGCAGCGGCTATACCCAGGTATTTGCGGGCGTTGACAATTATACCCAGCTACTGGAAAATGAAATTTTCCGGATGGCGCTGGGTAACACCGTTGCATTTTTGGCGTTGGGCATTTTGCTGAATTTGATGATCGCCTATGGCATTGCACTGCTGCTGAAAAGGCAAATGGCAGGCAGCCGTTTGCTCCAGTCTGTGGTGATGCTGCCTTATGCGATGCCGGTGCTTGGCTCTGTGCTTTTGGCGGATATCGTGTTCACGGAAACCGGTCTTGCCAACAGCTTTTTGCAATGGCTGGGATTGCCGATGGCGGATTGGCTCCATAGCGAGATGGCATTTTTTGCGGTGTTGATGCTCTATCTGTGGAAGAATATCGGCTATAGCGTGATCCTGTTTATGTCCGGCCTTGGCACCATCCCTTCAGAGCAGTATGACGCTGCGGAGCTGGACGGCGCCAGCCCCAGTCAGAAATTCCGTCACATCACAGCCCCGCAGATGTGGTACAGCGTTTTCTTTGCGGGGGTGTTTTCCCTGATCAACGCATTTAAGTGTTTCCGGGAGATCTTCCTGATGGGCGGCAGCCACCCCCATCACAGCATCTATATGCTGCAGCATTTTATCAACAATAGTTTCCGTAAAATGAACTATTCCAAAATGGCAGGCGCCAGTATGATCCTGGTGATTCTGCTTTGCATCCTTTTTGCTATCAGCTACCGGCTGATGCTGCGGAAGGAGGCGTACAAGGAATGAAAAAGAGAAAACCTATGGCCACCGTGGCTGCGGTGGTGCTGGCGGCAATTTGCGTTGTGCCGTTTTTGTACATACTGCTATTGAGCTTTAAAGATGTACAAGGCGCTTTTTCCCTGAGGTATTATTATCAGGTGCTTCTGGGACAGACGGAATATATCCTACGTTTCTGGAAGAGCGTGGGCATTTGCCTTTGCATCGCAGTGTTGCAGACAATGGTGTCGGTCTTGGCAGGTTTCGGCTTTGCCAGATACAGGTTCCGGGGAAAGAATGTGCTGTTCTTCCTGCTTATGCTTATGATGGTGTTGCCCCTGCAGGTGATCCTGATGCCCAATTTTATGGTACTGGAAAGCCTGGGCCTGATTTATACGGAGTATGCCCTGATCGTTCCTGCGGTGTTCGTTCCTTTGGGCACGGTGCTGATGACTCAGAGCATCAAGGCGATTCCGGTGCATATCGTTGAAGCAGCCCGATTGGATGGCGCAAGCCCCTTGCAGGTGCTGAGAAAGATTGTCCTTCCGGGATGTTCCGGAGGATTGGCCTGCACATTCCTGCTGTCCTTTTTTGATAGCTGGAATATGGTGGAACAACCCATTACATACCTCAAAGATTTTCAGGATTACCCCATTGCGGTGGCCCTGGCTTCCGTTCCTCCTGGAGATCCCACCGTGCTGCTTTGCTGCTGTGTGCTGGTAGCGCTGCCCACATTGTTCCTGTTTGCCTATTTTAATCGGGAAATTGCGGAAAGCGTGGATGTGGGAGGTGAAAAATAGTATGAAGAGAAGAGTGGTTTGCGTATTTTCTCTCATCCTGTTTTTGCTGATCTTCTGCAGCTTGCTGGCGCCCAGTGTAGAAAGAGAAATGCGCACAATGGTGGAGGTAAAGCATATCCGCCAGGAGCAGAAAATGTATAACAATCTGGTTCCGCCGTTGTCTGTCCAATGGGCCGATGGTGTAAAGATCTACCAGGTGGTAGAGGGCAAAGGCTGGAACACCGGCGACCGAATAGAAGAAGTTCCGCAGCATGCCTATTATATAGTTTACAATCGCCTGCCTATAGACGGTTACGAGCCTGAGGTGCTGCGGGCGGAGATCTATCCGGGAAAGGACTTCGATATCGTTCTGTCTGCATCTAGAGAGCCCACTGTTGGTGACAGTATCGTCATGATCAAAGAGTTCCGGGAGCGGGAAGATATCTATATTCTCTGCTATCCGGGTGGGGCGGCCAACGACAGTGGCTACACCAATTTCTATACCAGGACAGCCCAAAGCGGAACGGCCCAGCTGCTGATCCCCCAAAAGGCGGAAGAACCCTATGTGGAGCAGCGAGTCTTGTACTCCTTCCGCGCAATGGAGGCTCAGTCGCTGCGGGTCTACAGCGTGGCAGATATCAGGCAGTTTTATGAAATGCTTCCATTGGTCTTTCTGCTGCTGATGTGCCTGGTAATGGGACTTTCTTTGTGGGGCTACAGTTGTATCCTCGCAAAGAGGGAAATGGGCAGAGGACGAATCTTGCGCAATGCGGTGTTTTGCGTAGGCCTTTTGGGAGCAGTTCCTTTGATTGCATCCCAAATCAATCTGCCGGCATCTTTGTTGCCGAAGGAGAATATTTTGGATTTTGCCTATTACCGCAAAGAATTCCGCCAGATATTCGGTGCACTGGAATCTATGGGCAGCGATCTGCTCCGTCCGGAGCATAACCGTTGCGGGTGGATCTGCGCAGGTATCCTGGCGGCGGCTGTGCTGCTGATGGCTGTGTTGGTGTTTATCGACTGCAGAAAAAAAGCAAAATAAAAATA
>JAZRZW010000143.1:0-2305 GCA_045601585.1 Faecousia sp.
TTACTCTTCCACTGCAGTGGTCAGGCAGCGCAGGACGCCTTCGGTGATCTTCATCACACGCTCCAGCTCCGCAGGGAACTCGGGCTTGCTCTCGAAGTTCATCAGGACGTAGTGACCCTCGTTCAGATCGTTGATGGGGTATGCCAGACGACGCTTGCCCCACTCGTCAACGTTGGACAGAGTACCCTCCGCTTCCACCATTGCCTTGAACTTTTCCACAAGTGCGGCGATGCCCTCTTCGCCCTGAGCAGGGTCGATGATGTAGAGCACCTCGTACTTACCGGTGATCTTAGCCATGTTGTTTGCACCTCCTTTTGGACTTTTGGCCTCCGGTCGCGCCGGAAGCAAGGATTTACCTGCATACGCAGGCTATAGTATTATAGCGGGGTTTTGCAGGAATGTCAAGATTTTTTCCAACTTTTTCTTACATATTTGCCTTAATGCAGGAAATCAGGATATCGCCTGCCACCACACGATCTTCCGCGGCAAAACCTTCGGCAAAATTGTCAGAATACAGCACCTGTGCGTTAGGGGGGAATTCTTCATCCCCTGCCCACGCGAGGATCTGCATCCGATAGTTACCGATAAGATTAAACTCGTAGCCCACATCGCCGTGGGATACGGCCTTTGCGCCCATCTTCTGGGCTGCGCTGCGGAATCCATCCAGGCGGGTGCCCAGGGTAAACGCAGCACGGGTCAGCACACGGCCGGTATAGGGCTTGATGTACAGCTCACCCCAGGGCATTTCCCGGAAGGTCAACCACTTTCCGGTGTCTGCAACCGTCTTTGCCTCCAGCAAGTACCGCAGCAGGAAGGTCTGGGTGGGCAGCGGAGGAATCATGCCGCAGTCCAAAGCCCGGATGGCATAGGCGGGGTGAGAAATGGCAAACACTCTGCCCAGCAGGTTTACATAAAATTCTTTTCCGTCCCATTTCAGCTGAGGATGGCGCTGGGCTACCTCTTCCGGGGTCAGGTCACGGAACTTTTCCTCATAGTAGGAAAAAGGTACTTCTTCTTTGTGGTTTTCGATCTGCATTATTATCTCCTATATGGTCATTCCAAGGGTACAACCGCGGAGTTCCCATCTTGAGAGAGATTGCCACGGGCCTTCGTAATGACAACAAATTCTATTCCTGGCAGCTATTGGGGAAGAGGCTTGCATCGGTGTGAGGCAGGAAACAGGCCGCTACAAAGCTATCCATATAACCGGGATAAGTGGAGAGCTCCAAGTAAGTCATATTGGCTGCTACCTCATGGCACTTCTCCACGGCCTCATCGCTGACGACCATGGCATATGCGCCGGTAAGACTGGAGTTGCCGATGTAGTGGTAGGTGTCGAGGTCTACATCCGGCAGCATACCGATGTTGATTGCGTTCTTCATATTGATGCCGCTGCCGATACCGCCGGCGACATAGACTTTCTCAATGCACTCCGGGGTCATATCCACACTCTGCAGCAGCGTGTCGATGCCGGAGAAAATAGCGCCCTTGGCACGGATAAAGTTGTCGATATCCACCTCATTGATGGACACTTCCCTGCCGGTCTCGCTCTCGTTGGCGGTGGCCAGCACATAGCGACCCATACCGTGCTGGTCACGGAGGATCCGGTCGCCCTCACGGGAGAACAGGCCGCGGGCATTGATAATACCGGTGCGGAACAGCTCGGAAATAATATCAATAATACCGGAACCGCAGATACCAACCGGCTTCTGGCCGGGGTCACCCACAATGGTCAGTGTGGGTTCCATAGATTCTTTATCAATGGAAACCGCCTCGATGGCGCCGTCGGTGGCACGCATACCGCAGGAAATATCGCCGCCCTCAAAGGCAGGGCCGGCAGAACAGGCACAGCTCATCAGGAAATCCCGATTGCCGAAAACGATCTCGCCGTTGGTACCAAGATCGATGAACAAGGTCATCTCGTCGCTATCCCACATCATAGTGGCCAAAGTACGGGCAGTGATATCGCCGCCTACATAAGAGCCGATATTGGGAGCCACCACCACAGGTGCCAGGGGGTTGGCCGGGAGCTTCAAATCCCCTGCGGTCAGATCCTTCCAGCCGAAGAAGCTGGGGATGTAGGGATCCATACGCACCGGGTCCGCATCCACACCCACCAGCAGGTGGTTCATGGTGGTGTTGGCGCCGATGGAAAGACGGACACCGCTCCGGGCATTGAGGCCGATGGACTTACAGAGATTCGCGATAATGGGGCTGAGGGTCTCCTTGACGATGGCGTCCTGGAGCTTTTTCTTGCCGCCGGGGCGGGAGGATTCGATAATACGGTTGATTACATCCGCGCCGT
>JAZRZW010000144.1:0-2590 GCA_045601585.1 Faecousia sp.
TGCCTGCAAAATGCCGATAGTGATAGCCTTGGAACCAAAGGTCTTCAGCTGAGACAGACGGAACTCATTGCCGATGGTAAAGGCAATAAAGCCCAGGGCTGTCTGGGTCAGCACGGAGAAGCCCTCCACCTGTTCCAGAGAGTGAAAGCCCATACCCTGCACACCCAGCCGGCCCAGGACGAAGGGCCCCAACACCAGACCTGCGATCAGATACGCAGTAACGGCAGGCAGGTTCAAAAGCTTAGTCAGACGGCTCATCAGCAGACCGCCAATCACCGCAATTGCAAGACAGATAAGACTGATTTGCATAACGAAGACCTTCTTTACAATTTTTATCTTCGTAATCATACTACTTTGCTTTGCGATCTGCAAGTATCAAACCGTCCAAAATTTCCTTTATTTTATAGGAAAAATCCATCAAAATGTGGTAAACACATTGAAACGGCAAGGAAATTATAGTATAGTAAAAAAAAGACAGGAGGGGAAAGCTATGCTGCCGCAAGACTTTTTAAAGAGAATGGAACATCAGCTGGGGAAAGAATACCCGGCTTTTTTAGAGTCTTTGGAACGGCCTCGCGCAGTGGCACTGCGGTATAATCCCCTCAAGGGCGAAATCCCCGCGCTGCCTTTCGTGCAGGACCAGGTGCCCTGGGAGCCAAAGGGCTATTATTATGACCCTGAGAGCCGTCCCGGTCTGCACCCCTACCACGAGGCAGGCGTATACTATTTACAGGAGGCCAGTGCGATGGCGCCGGTGGCGCTGCTGGATCCCCAACCGGGAGAGCGGATCTGCGATCTGTGCGCTGCGCCCGGAGGCAAGTCCACCCAGATCGCCGGCCGGCTGAAGGGAGAAGGCCTTTTGGTCTGCAATGAGATCAATCCTAAACGGGCAAAGATATTAGGACGAAACATTGAGCGCCTGGGCATCGCCAATGCACTGGTGACCAACGAACATCCCCAGGTTTTGGCGGAGAAATATGAGGGCTTTTTCCATCGCGTGCTGATCGATGCCCCCTGCTCCGGTGAGGGTATGTTCCGCAAGGAAGAGGCAGCGGTGACGGATTGGAGTCAGGAGACGGTGGAGATGTGCGCCCGCCGTCAGGCGGAGATTCTGCGCTCCGGTGCAAAATTAGTAATGCCCGGCGGTCGATTGGTCTATTCCACTTGCACCTTTGCGCCGGAGGAAAACGAGCAGGCTGTGGCGCTGTTTTTGCAGGAACATCCCGACTTTGTTCCCGAGACGGTGGAAGCACCTTGGTTTGCAGCAGGGGAGAACGGTTCTTTCCGGCTCTGGCCCCACAAATTGCTGGGTGAAGGCCATTTTGCTGCTGTGCTGCGCCGCAAGGAAGGCCGGGAGACAGAAACACCTCTTTGCCCCGGTGAAAAGCTTCCAAAGGTCTGGACGGAGTTTGCCCGGGAGATGGATATTTCCCTGCCTGCCGGAAAGCTGATCTCCTTCGGTCAAAGCCTTTATTGGGCGCCGGAGGAAATGCCCCAGATCCGCGGCGTGAAGGTAGTGCGTCCGGGTCTTGAATTGGGCGAAGTAAAAAAAGACCGTTTCCAGCCTGCCCACGCCCTGGCGTTGTATCTCAAGACTGCTGCCCGGATTCAGGATTTTTCTTGGGACAGTAAGGACATCGCGGATTATCTCCACGGCCTGACGGTGCCGTCCAACCAAAAGGGCTGGTCTCTGGTGCAGACAGACGGATTTTCCCTCGGTTGGGGAAAGGGCGACGGAACCGTGCTGAAAAATCACTACCCCAAGGGTCTGCGCCGCTGAAAACCGAAATTTGCACTTTACATAACAGCGGAATTATGGTAATATAATTCTATATTTTCCGAAGATTTCAACCGAAAATGAAATGAGCAAGGAGGACACATCCTTGGCAAAATATGTTATTAAAGGCGGCAATACCCTCAAGGGTACCGTGACCATCAGCGGCGCAAAGAATGCAGCCGTGGCGATCCTGCCTGCAGCGATTCTGGTGGACGGCATTTGCCGTGTTGAAAATGTACCGGATATTTCCGATGTACGCATTATTCTGAATATCTTAGAGGATCTGGGCGCTACCGTCCGCCATATCGAACCCGGTGTGGTGGAGTTGGACTGCACCCGTGTGGTCAGCACCCACCCTAATCCTGAATTGGTGTGCAAGATGCGCGCCAGCTACTATCTGATGGGCGCGCTGCTCAGCCGTTTCCATCAGGCCAATGTGGCAATGCCCGGCGGCTGCAACTTCGCTGCTCGCCCCATTGACCAGCACCTAAAGGGCTTCCGTGCCCTGGGCGCAAAGGTCCACGAGACGGATGACTATGTCCATCTGTTTGCCGGTCCCGACGGCCTTGCCGGTAACCGTGTCAGCTTGGATATGGCTTCTGTGGGCGCAACTGTGAATATTATCCTGGCGGCAACCTTGCTGCCCGGTCAGACGGTGATCGAGAACGCCGCCAAGGAGCCTCATATCGTGGACCTGGCCAACTTCCTGAACACCATGGGCGCCCGTATCTCCGGCGCCGGTACCGACACGGTGAAGATCCGTGGCGTTGAGAAACTCAACGGCGGTACTTATGCCATCATCCCCGACCAGAT
>JAZRZW010000145.1:0-1969 GCA_045601585.1 Faecousia sp.
TGGGAGAAAATTAAGGTTCGCCTCGGTCGAGCCCTCGGCGGTGGCGCTCATCCGCGCCACAACTGATGGGTTCGCGTCCGTTTCCAACAAAGAATAAATCCCATAGTGAATGTATCATTCACTATGGGATTTATTGGTGCCGGTGGCCGGACTCGAACCGGCACGCTGTCGCCAGCGGTGGATTTTGAGTCCACTACGTCTACCAATTCCATCACACCGGCAAGTGTTACTGGAATGCTTCCGTATTATACAATACCTTTTTGAAAATAGCAAGGGGAAATTTTACTTTTGCAAAACTACCTTTTCTGTGATATATTTTAGAAAAAGGAGGTGGTGTGTATGGAGATTCTGTTTTCTGACAAAGATATGATCGTTTGTGTCAAACCCACTGGTCTGGACTCTGAGCACGAATTGCCGTCTAATCTGAAAGAAATCTTTCCCGGCGAGATCTATCCCCTGCACCGCCTGGACAAAAATGTTGGCGGTGTGATGATCTATACTCACACCAAATCCTGCGCCGCTGCCCTATCTAAAGCTATCCAAAATGGCGAAATGATCAAAGAATATGTGGCCATTGTCCACGGAACACCGCCCGTAAGCGGCGACTGGACAGACCTTTTATTTAAGGACAGCCGGAAGAACAAGGTTTTTGTGGTGAAAAAGCCCCGAGGCGGTGTTAAAGAGGCGCGCCTTGCATTTCGGAGACTGTCTGAGGGTGAGCAATCGTTGGTGCATATCCGGCTTTACACCGGTCGGAGTCACCAGATCCGGGTGCAGTTTTCCAGCAGGGGATTTCCCCTTGTAGGCGACCACAAGTACGGCAGCCGCGCCCCGGAAACAGCCCCGTTGCTTCATTCCTGCCGCATTACATTTCCTTATAACGGTGAACCAAAGCAATTCTCTTCTCTGCCCAGTTGGGCAAGTGATAAAATTCTTGCAGATTTTTGAAAAATAGGGTTGACAATCGCCCTATCCTGCGATATAATACGCAAGCTATCTGCATTTGCTGCTATAGCTCAGTCGGTAGAGCGCATCCTTGGTAAGGATGAGGTCGCCAGTTCAAATCTGGCTAGCAGCTCCAAAAAACAGTCGACCCATTCGGGTCGGCTGTTTTTTATTGCTGATACCTCTGAACTGGCGAAGCCAGTGAAAATCTGGGGAGTGAGGGGGGCGCTGCCGGTGGCAGATAAAGCGACCCGAGCGAGTGGCAGCGGTCGGCAGATGAGGAAGCCGCACCGCCGGCAACGAAGATGCCGGGCACCGCAACAGGGCGCAGCTCCACGAAAAAGCCTAGAACCCCAACGGATTTCAGGCTTTCTTCTTTTTTTGCGCCATATGGTGCCCACCCTAAAAACCGACACAGAAACCGACACAGCTTCATTTTATCCATACTAGTATATCGCAAGGCGACCAAGCCTTCCGTCATGACATCACGCAAGACGGCAACCGTATTCGAACCAACGCCTGTAATTTTGTTGACATGGATTATGATATTCTATATAATTATTATCAAAAAGGGGGTTGCGGTATGGATTTTCAAAACTATTTCCCTGTTTGGAGCAAGCTGACTGCTGCCCAGCAGAACCTGATCTCAGGACACCTGATGTCACGAACGATCAGCAAAGGCACAGTGATCCACAACGGAAGTATGGACTGCACCGGTCTGCTGCTGGTGAAGTCCGGTCAGCTCCGGGCATACATTCTCTCGGATGAGGGAAGGGAGATTACCATCTACCGCCTGTTTGACCGGGATATGTGTCTGTTTTCTGCCTCCTGCATCATGCGATCCATTCAGTTTGAGATAACCATTGAAACAGAAAAGGATACGGAGCTTTGGATCATTCCTGCTGATATCTACCAGAGTATTATGGCAGAATCCGCGCCCGTGGCGAACTACACAAACGAACTGATGGCCACCCGCTTTTCTGATGTGATGTGGCTCATCGAGCAGATCATGTGGAAGAGCCTG
>JAZRZW010000146.1:0-2532 GCA_045601585.1 Faecousia sp.
GACCTTCACGCTGCACAAATTCTGCACGGAATGTGATGCATTTTGAATTTTTTCTTCCTATATATGTGTTGATTTTTGTCGAGATTCGCATTGTAGAGGTCAGGGGTTCGACTCCCCTATGCTCCACCACAACATCCGATAGGATTTGATACAATCCTGTCGGATGTTCTTTTTTACCCCACAGGCCGAAAAAGCCCTGAAATCAGGCGTTTTTGCCGTTCTTTTCGTCAAATCGTATGATGCCGACCATTCAGTTTTCTTTTGCTGGATGGTCGGCTTTTTGTATTTATGGAGTTTTGTACGCTGATTTCTACCCCACCATATTGTGCGAGGGCGTTATTATATATTTCCTCAAATAGTATAGGCTACCTTGTTTAGCGGTCTGCTTCCGTCCTACCATTCCGGAATAGTTTTCTGCCAACTTCGCAAACTATTCACATCATTAATTGATTAGGACAATTGGAGGAAGTATGACAGCAACTGTACGCTCCCTGTGGCGGGAAACCACGTCTCTCCCGGCCTTTGAACCTCTCCGTTCCGATCTGAAGACGGACGTTCTTATTGTCGGCGGTGGTCTGGCTGGAATTCTTTGTGCGCGTATGCTCCAGCAATCAAGTGTGGACTATACTCTCGTAGAGGCAAGGAATATTTGCAGCGGTGTTACTCAGAAAACGACAGCAAAGATCACCGTGCAGCACGGCTTCATTTACGACCGGCTGATCAAAACCTTCGGATACGAAAGGGCACATATGTATCTCCATGCCAATCAGCAGGCGCTGAAAGCCTATCACGAGCTATGTACGAAAGCAGACTGTGATTTTGAAAAAAAGGACAACTATGTGTATTCCCGGAACGACCGGAAAATGCTCGACCGCGAGCTTTTTGCACTTCAAACGCTCAGCGTTCCTGCTTATATGACGCACAATATACCCTTGCCTGTGGACTTCGCCGGCGCGGTCTGCGTCCCCGGTCAGGCGCAGTTCAACCCTTTGAAATTCATCTCATCCATTGCGAAGGATCTGCATATCTACGAAAATACGCCGGTACTTGAACTTGCGCCCGGCTTTGCACGAACGCCCGACGGAAATATTCATGCTAAAAAGATCATCATCGCTACACATTTCCCATTGCTGAACAAGCACGGCCTCTATTTTATGAAACTGTACCAGCACCGCTCTTATGTACTGGCGCTTGAGAACGCTGAGGATGTGCAGGGTATGTACGTGGACGAAGCGGATAACGGCATGTCCTTTCGCAGCTACGGCGCCCTCCTGCTGGTGGGCGGCGGTGGTCATCGCACCGGAAAGAAAGGCGGAGGATGGCAGGAACTTATTGATTTTGCCAATACTCACTATCCGCAGGCGCGCACAGTCTGCCAGTGGGCGACGCAGGACTGCATGACGCTGGACGGCATTCCCTACATCGGGCAATATTCCCGAAAAACACCCGACCTCTATGTGCTTACAGGCTTCAATAAATGGGGTATGACAGGTGCAATGGCGGGAGCCATGCTGCTGAGAGATATGCTTCTTAAAAAAACGCCCGATTGGGCGGAAATTTTTTCGCCCTCGCGGTCAATACTGCATAAGCAATTTTTTATCAACGGGGCGGAATCTGTGCTCAACCTGATTACACCGACCATTCCGCGTTGTCCACACATGGGCTGTGCGCTGAAATACAATCCGCAAGAGCATTCATGGGATTGTCCCTGCCATGGTTCCCGCTTTGAGAAAAATGGCAAACTGATCGACAATCCTGCCACAGGCAATATAAAGAAGCCATGATGCAAGTAACTTACTCGCTCATAGCTTCCGTCTTTACCAGCACGCCAATAATCCGGCGGGCTGGTATTTTGGTATAACGAACTGTTTGCCCGCAAAGATGGCAACTGCGTTTTCCTTGCTGTCGGTGCAATTGCACCGGCAGGCGATATAGAGTACCCGGTCGTTATCATGCCTCCGCTGATTGCCAGACGATATCGCCATTGATGATCGTCATGCAGACGGATGCCGCAATCTCCAGCGGATCGCCTCTGTACAGTACAATATCAGCATCCTTACCGACTTTCAGGCTGCCCAGCCGATGTTCTACGCGACAGATACGCGCGGCGTCAATGGTGATTGCACGCAGTGCACCCCATGCTCCCATACCTTCTTTCGCAGCAAGCCCCGCACAGAGAGGCAGATGCTGGATGCGGGACACGGGATGATCCGTAGTCAGCGCTACCGTTACCCCTGTTTTTTGAAGAATACCCGGAGTTTTGAAGTCGGAAAGACTCACCTCGTCCTTGCTGCGCGAAGCAAGAGACGGGCCAACAATTGCGGGATAACCGCTTTGCGCAATCTCTTCTGCGATGAGATGTCCCTCTGTGCAGTGATCCAAAGTCAGTTCCAGATCAAACTCCCTTGCAATACGCATGGCAGTAAAGATATCATCTGCGCGATGGACGTGGGCTTTAAGAGGGATTTTCTTTTCAAAGAGATCTCGGTAACACTCCATTCCGAACTGCCCGGTGCTGCCGGAATTGAAATA
>JAZRZW010000147.1:0-17540 GCA_045601585.1 Faecousia sp.
CGGGTGCTGACACCTACTGCAGTGATTGTATCGGTCTGGATGCTGGGAAATAGCCTGCCAGAGAGCTCCGGCAGGCTTTTTGTGTGGTGAAATACGGCATCACTCTGGCGCAGCCCAAGCTCTCCAAGTTTAACGGGAAGCAGACGGGAACAGTTCTCTCCGCCACTACCATCAAAATATGCAATGGAGGTTGTGTAATTGCTGGTATCAAACCCCACGACGCTCATTGTGTTACCTCAGTATTCATTTCTCTTGCGAATGCACCCAAAATACCATTAACAAAGCTGCTGACTTCCACGCTTTCGTACAGCTTTACGATACGAACCGCCTCGGAAATTGCAACACCAACGGGCACATCCTCGATGTACATAGCTTCAAACATTGCCAGCTGCATTACAGTGCGGGCAAGTCTGGAAATACGCGAAATGTCCCAACCTATTGCATACTTACTGATCAGTGCGTTTAGTTCTTCTGCGCGATTTGCCACGCCGGAAACAACCTGATCGATATATGCAACTTGTGCGCGGCTGGGTCGCTCAGTATAGACTTGATTTTCAGTGGCAAGCTGATCGTAGTAGTCCTTATCTAAACGGGTTGCCACCACCTGATCAGGCTCTTCACCGGTAAAATCCCGGCTGTAGATCAAATGAACAGCCAGTTCTCTGGCGTTACCTCGTGTCATAGACAGCGCCTCACAGACGAACGATACCGCAAACATTGACATTGATGCCTACCACAGTAACACCTGCAGCATCATCCAATGCCTTCGCGATGGCATCCTGAGCAGCCTTAGCAACATCCATAACCTTATAGCCGTAGGCAATATTGATGTTGCAATCAACGCTGACTTCGTTATTTACGCCGATGAGGATCTTCATACCCTTGGCCCATGCCTTCTTACCCAGAAGTTCTGCAATATCAGCACCAGTCTTTTGGTTCAGGCCGGCTACACCCTCAACCTCGCTGATTGCCTGCGCAACGATAGTTGCAATCACATCTTCGGAAATCAAAATAACACCGTTTTCCTGGAGTTGAGTCGTATATTGTTTATTCTCTGCCATGGGATTACCTCCTAAAATATGTTGACAAATAAATTGCACACTTTTATATATTGTACCACAGTTCCAGAAAAATACAACAATTTTCTTTCTATGTCAATGAAAAATCCCCCAAGGATTCTTGGGGGATTTGCTTATTGAACATCCACTACATGAATGTCAGTCATTTGAAAGTCGGATTGAGACAATACAACATCTGCAATTACAGCTACATCCTGCTGCTGTAAGCCACCCTCCGGAGATGCAACAGCAACGGATATGCCGTTTTCACCAATATATGCAACACAGTCTGCGTACCCTTTTGCGATCACCAGGCTCTCGATTTGTGCTTCGGTCAAAGCAGTCTCCACAATGGCTTCCAGTTTCTCGTTATTTTGTGCTGTTTCTACATCATCATAGGACATTGCTTCCTGCAGTAAAGATACAGCGCTGTCTCTTGCCTGCTGTCTCGACAGTCGAACAGCCGCAAAATAGTCAGTCGCGGTATTATCCGTTGAAACAAGTACATCGTCTGTAAGTTTCCCTGCATCTAAGGTATCCGTAAGATTGGCAACTGCCTTGTCCTCGCTGTAAACCCAGTTCACATAGATACCGGCACAAACAACCACCAATACTGCAGCTGCCACAAGATTTTTCTTCCATATTTTCATGATAACTTTTCCCCCATTCATTTCATTTTCAAGACACAAATTTGATCTGCTTTTAAGCTCGTGGAGCGCATAACCGCCTGTGTTATCGCAAATTGTACCCACGGATCATCCCCACCGTCGCAAACCACCACGGCACCTCGATACTTCGGTGTATGACAGGTTTTAACCAAGCCGGATTGATTTCTGTCTGCATCTGTAATGATTACAGTTTGCGTTTTATTATCATTGTTGTTTTCGTGTTGCGATGATTCGTCATCAGTCTGAAATACCGTTTCGCCCGAGTTTTCCAGCGTCAATAATACCTGAACATCTCCTACACCTTTTATTTGTTTTAATATACTCACTAATTGCTCTTCGATATTATCAGATGTATGACTAACAGACTGTGTTGTCTCAGTGATATCCGATGCAGATTTTTTACCGCTTGGAATCAACATCAGGGCAAGACCAATTACCAACACAATGATTGCATATTTATAATTCTTGAAAAAGCCTTTTAATTTACCCATAATAGGTTTTATTTCCATGTCTGCTGCTCCTTTGGGATTCCCAAATCCTGCGTTAACAAATCTTCAAGCCTTGCTTTTGCATACGGCGAAACACTTCCGGTGATGGTAACTGCGCATGGTGTGGGAGGATCCTCTGGGTTCAGCACAACCTCTGCATCAATATTCACTCCCATCCCATTTGCTTTCTCCACAATATATGTGCTGCACTGCTGCGATATGACTTGCCGCAAGGTGTTGTTGGAATAGGCCTCCCCTTCTGCGATCACGCTGTCTTTGCTATCCATTTTAATTTCATAGTCCTCCATTAAAGAGGTAATCCGGATATTTTTCCACGGCGAAATAACCGTTAACGTCATAAAAATTCCGCACATTAAGTGGATAAGTCTACCAACCGCATCGCTTTTTTGAAAACGAACGGTTGCCAGTGCGCACAATATCCCGCAAGCGATAACACGAATCAGATATTGTCGCACTAGCCTACTCCTTTCATAAAACAAACTGTGCTGATCAACAGCAGTAAGCACTCTGTACCGATCATCGCAAGTATCATTCCCATAGCACCGGTGAAATCCTTGAGTAGCTCATTTGTTTTTGTACTGCCTACCACATCGCACACGGAAGCTGTTAACTTCAGCAGAAGGTAATGCAGGCCAATCTTCAAAAACGGACTGATCCATACTGCAAGTATTGCAAGAAGACCATAGATACCTGCTGCATTTTTCAGTATTCCTGTACTCACCACAACCGCTTCTGACGCATCCGAAAGAATCCCTCCGACAACCGGAACAGAACCGGATATCGTCAATTTGGCTGCTTTTAAAGCAGCAGCATCTGTGGTCCCGCTGACAACCCCTGTGATCGTCATATAGCCGGTGAAGATATAAAGAATTGTTTTGAGCACCCACATTGATGTACTTTTTGCTGTCTTACAAAGGCTGCTCACAGTATTATTCTGAATTGCTCTGCTGACGACACAAAAGCAGATGTAAACATAAAGTAACGGAATTAGGAGCTTAACAATAACTGTGCTTAGAAGATCACCGAAAAAGACGGTACCGGTGTATAATACAGATGATGTCGCAGCACCGCCCTGAGCTGCCACAGCAGCAGTCATCACCGGCAACAGAAGCTTTCCGTACTGACTAAGTTCAGATATTGTTCTGGTTCCTAACTGAATCAATGCATTGGTACTACCCAACAAAAGAACGCTAACACTAATAATTCCTACAAGTTCCGTTACAGAAGTGATACTGTCGTACACGCTGTTTGTGACACAGACCAAAACGGCGACAGCAATCACACATAAGCAGACACTGCAGGCCTCCCGGACATCGGGAAGAATCGCAGAGATTGCGGATTTGAATACATACCAAAGCCCATCACCAAAAGATTCCGTATCTTCCGGCATATAATACTCCCCCGATTGAGGAACCTCCGGGGCCTCGAGATCCAAAGCAGATACAGGAAGCGCTGTGATGAATGCAATAATAATAAAAGCTAACAGTCTCTTCATATATTTCCTAATATAGAATCCACAATATTCAAAAGCTCTTGTAATAAAGGTACTGCCATACGAAGTATCATGATGCTTGCAGCGATTTGAAGAATCTTTCCTAATGTCGTATTTCCTGCATCGTTGCAAATTAAAACCACTATTTGCGTTAACAGACCTATGCCCACTGACTTTAGCAGTATCTCGCCCATTTCCAGGTTAATGCCTGCCATCGATTGCAGTCTTTGTGCGAATTCAATAACCGGACGCAGTAATGAAAAAGCTGCTATGCCGGCCATACAGCACACAGCTATGCTTAGTAGAAGTGATAACTCCCTGTTTTGCTTAGATAGTGCAAGGCACAAAACTACCGTTAATAATACACTGGCAACAATCTTTAGATAAACACCCATCAGAGATGAAACAACGCCTTTACCAGGTCGAATAATTCAGCAACCTTCTGCGCAACGATCATCAGAACGACCACCAGGCCGGTCAGGGTAGTCATTGTGGCTTGCTCCTCCCTGCCGGATCTGGTCAGCACTTGGTTCAAAATTGAAACAATAATGCCGACCGCTGCAATCTTAAAAATTAAATCAATATCCATAAGTTACATAAATAATATAGCGATGGCAGCACCTGCGCAGATTCCAAGAGTTTGATAGTTTCGTATCCGAACATCTTTATTTTTACTGTGTAAATCAAGTTGTCTTTGAATTTCTTTTTTAACAGAATGAAAACTATCAACTTGTCCACACAAATCGAACATACCCAGACTGCTTCCCATCTTTTCTAAAATCTTACGAGTTATTGGCGGCAGATCTTTCTGCATATCCAGACAAACAGAGCAGCAGCGGGAAACATCCGGCGCAAGTTGTGCATCCAGTTCATCCGCAAGATTCAAAAAGAACTTACTCACCGCTCCTCCCTTTTCCCCAACAGCTTGTCTGCAAAGCGTTGGTAACGGTGTCATTCTATATGTTAGTTCCCATTGCATATGGCTCACTATATCCAGCAGCCGGCGAAGGCATCTCTCTTCATATTTATCAGCAGCAGCAATCCGAAATCCAACTGCACCGCAGCCTACTATCACACAGACTGCACCGATTGTTTTTAGCAACATACCCTCATCCTTTCAGCACACCAGGATCTGTCAGAATGCAACACCACCAACCAGTCAAAAATATTTCTTTCCACCAAGGGTCTATACACATCTCTGGCACACAAATCCTTTTTGCTTTCTGCATGGGCAGTACAAATCAATCGAACGCCACACCAGCACGCATCCATCAACGCAGCACAATCCTCCTGAGAGGTGATCTCGTCTACTACGATATAACGAGGCGTCATATTTTTTAGCAGGATCTGAATCCCCTGAGCCTTCCTGCAACCGGAGAGAATATCAGTGCAGCTTCCGCTATCAAAAGTGGGCACGCCGCCGGAAAAGGGAAAAATCTCCCGCCGTTCATCCATTACAGCAACGCAACCTTTTTGTGTATTGGATCTTTGGCGGATAATATCCCGTAATAGTGTTGTCTTCCCTGCGCCGGGTGGCCCGATAATCAGGATCGATCCATTCAGTTTGCTTGTCCCATTGGCGATTCCCGGAAAATCCCTTGCTACACGGACAGAAATAGATGTGGGATTGGCAATACCTGAGATACACCCATCTTTTACAACAGTCTCTCCGCATATGCCGATTCTGTGCCCCCCGGTTGCGGTAATATATCCACTGGATATTGTAGAGGCGGCCCAGGGTGAATATTTGCTTGCCGCGTTAATGCAGTATGTAATTTCCTGTAAACTCGTTTTCTGTTGAAGCCAATGGGTGCCGTTTGTGGTCACGAGTTCCACCGGTGTGTTCATTCGCATTCGGATCTCAGTAAGGCTGTCTTTGAATTGCTCTGCGGTTTTCCGTAATGAAGCCGGTAAAATATTTGCATAGGATTGCCATGCGCATTTCATTTGCATCACTCCTGTTAGAGCCTATGAGCTGAAGGACAAGATATGCAAAAAAGAGCCGACAGCATTTGCTGTCGGCTCTAAAGAATGTAGATTATTGTTTTTTTCCAATCCTGATCAGGCGTACGATTGCAGGTGCCAACAAGAGATTGATACCTACCTCAATAAGGAAATTTATTCCAGCCAATCCTAAGAACATATAGTTTCCAGCACTGGGGAATCCGGCGGCACTTGCCCAACCGGAAATAGTCTCAAAGAAAAAGACTCTGCAACCAATCAGGAAAACACCGGTATTTACGATCGGACAGATCAACGCAGCACAAAGCACTGCACCGAATTTGGTATAACGATAAAGTGCTTTGTAGACAAGTCCCGCTGACAGTCCGCACAGGATTCCCTTCAATACAACGACCAGAACCGTGCCCAACGGGTTAACCGCCAGGAAAGGACCGGCATCACCGGATAAAAGAACGGTCATCGCAAAGGCATAACCTAACCAAGCGCCAGCACCCCAACCGTAGACGGCGGAGCCCACAACGATGGGGATTAACACCAGTGAAATGGAAAACATTCCAAAACGAATGCTTCCACCTAAGAACTGCAACAGCACAACGATGGCTGTAAATAGTCCAATTCCTACAAGATTCTTTACTTTACTTTTTTGCATAATATCCTCCTTGCTGTCGCTCCGGCTTCCCCGGATGCGATGCGATTTATCTAAACGGAGTTACTCCGCTGTAGATTGATCAATATGCGTCTTCTTCGGTTTCCTCATCAGACAGATCATCAAAATCCATCTGCGCAGGTTGACCGGCTTTCATAGCTTCCCACTGGTCCTTTGTGATCAGAATGGTACGAGGTTTACTGCCCTGAAACGGGCCGACAATTCCCTTTTCCTCCATCTCATCAACGATTCTGGCAGCTCTTGCGTAACCCAGTTTCAGACGGCGCTGCAGAATGGAAACAGATGCCTGCCCAGTCTCCATGAACACATCAACAGCTGCAGGCAACATCTCGTCGCCATCTAATTCAGATTCATTGGGCTCAGGATCAGAAGCGGTGGCAGGCTGCTTGGAACCAGCCTGAGATGCCTTCTTTTCAATGTCTTCCATGACCTTCTGGTCATACTGCGCAGTAAAGTTTTCCTTTACAAAGGTCGCTACGGCCTCTACTTCAGGATCGCTGACAAAACAACCCTGTACGCGCTTGGGTTTGCCGTCGCCAATGGGAGCATAGAGCATGTCTCCCTTGCCTACCAGCTTCTCAGCGCCCATGGTATCCAGAATAATGCGGGATTCCATAGCAGATGCCACAGCAAATGCAATACGGGAAGGAATGTTTGCCTTCATCAGGCCGGTAATCACATCGGCAGAAGGTCTCTGGGTTGCGATGGTCAGGTGGATGCCTGCTGCACGACCCATCTGGGCAATACGGCAGATAGATTCTTCCACCTCTTTTGCTGCAACCAGCATCAGGTCAGCCAACTCGTCAATAATGACGACAACCTTAGGCATTTTCTTGCCATCGACTTCCTGACTTTCAATAATGCTGTTATAAGAATCGATATCACGGACACCTGCGTCAGACATAGATTTATATCTGCGCATCATCTCTGTAACAGCCCACTGCAGAGAGCCTGCGGCCTTTTTAGGATCCGTAACCACAGGGATTAACAGATGCGGAATGCCGTTGTAGATACCCAACTCAACCATCTTCGGGTCGACCATAATCAATTTCACATCATCAGGGGTTGCTTTATAGAGGATGGAAATAATCACAGAGTTCATACACACAGACTTACCGGAACCGGTAGTGCCTGCGATCAGCATATGGGGTAGTCGGGCAATGTTGCCGACAATACAGTTGCCACCAATATCCTTACCAACAGCAAAGCTTGCTTTGGATTTTGCATTGCTGAACTCAGGAGAATCGATAACTTCTCTGAGAGAAACGGTATTAACAGCTCGGTTAGGCACCTCAATACCCACTACAGAGATCTTGCCGGGAATTGCAGCGATTCGGACGCCGGATGCACCCAAACTCAAAGCTATATCATCAGCGGCAGTAGTAAGTTTGCTGAGGCGAACGCCCTTTTCGAGCTCCACCTCATAACGGGTGACACTGGGGCCTCGGGTCACATTGATGATATGTGCCTCGATTTTAAAGCTTGCCAGAGTTTCGTTCAGTCTGCGGGAATTTTCACGCATTTCGGCAGAAGCGTCGCCGTTACCACCCTCAGCTTTCTTAAGAAGAGAAATGGGAGGGAAACAGTATTCCGGTTTTTTTGCGGCAGCTTCAGCCGCGGGCTCCTCTTCCACGATCTCAACCGGTTCTTTCTTTACGCGGCGGGGTTCCCGCTTTTTCACATCCACTTTCAAGGGAGGTATTTCAGCGGGAATTAACTCAGGGGTGCTGTTTTCCTCGAACAGCTCCTGCTCGTCCACAACCTGAATGGACTGAATCGTTTGTGCTGCAGCAACGGGAGTTTCAAGATCGGCATCGATCTGCTTCATGAGATCATCGGTGTGCTGTCTGTTTTCCCGATATTCGGCAATCTCCTTTTCCTGCCCCATGGCTGCACGAAGGCGTTTTTCTTTTCGTTCGATCTTCTTCTGTGCGATATGGTTCACCACGACAGAAGCGGGTTCCTGATATTGCTTCTCCTCTTCTTCCCATTCGGGCTTTGGACGGTTCTGAATGGCGCGAACGATACTGGGAATAGTGATTTGCATACCACCAAGCAGAGTAAGCAGTGCAGCGATGATAAAAATGATATATGTGATAGCAACACCACAAAGCACTTCCAGCAGACGGGAAATCAGGCCGCAAATAATGCCTCCTGCGATACCGGAAACGCCGTTATGATACAGATCGCCAAGGGCATATCCACCACTATAATTATTCACGCTAACATTCCAAATGTGTGCCAAACCGCCAACACAGATCACAAAGAACACAAGGCAAACCGTACGCATTATTATAGGACGCTTGCCGCTGCCCACATGGATTAGGAATATGTAAAGAACTGCAGGGATCGATGCATAATAACCGACTTTACCGATCAAGCCATACATAAAATCAGCAAACCAGGAAACCAATGCACCGCCGCCATCTTTAGATAAGACACTTACAAGCTGGAAGATAAAGATACCGGCAAGTACAAATGCAGAGATCACTCTGGGAGGAATAGATTGCTCCTTCTTCTCAGGTGTTGCATTCTTATGGTTTGTATTCTTTTTGGCTTCTTCTGCCTTCTTAGCAGTATTATTAGGCTTTTTGGAGGAACGGGAAGAAGCTACTGCCCGTTCGGCATGAGATGTTTTTTTCTTTGTAGCCATAAAAGCCTCCTTACGAGATTAAATACAGTACTACACAAAACAGCGCAGCACCCCAGCTGTAGTAGGAAAACACGGTAAAGCCTGCATTGGTAGCCAAAGCCCTCAGTGCACGAATCGCAACATAACCGCCTGCAAAGGCTGTCAGGCCGGAGACGACGCAATACAAAAAAGTCAGGAAGGATGTAATTCCAAATCCGACGGAAATGATAACGATAATATCAAATATACAGAACAGAATAAGTGTTGGAACGGTTAACACCAGAATCCAGTCCGCTACAGACTGACGATCTGCCCCGCGAAGCGTGCCGAAACTAAGCATCATACCTGTGCGGGAGATACCGGGAAGGAACGACAACGCACCGGAAAGGCCAAATAAAATAGATTCCAAAGCGCTGAAGTGACTTGCGTTCCTGTTTCCTTGAGAAGCATGATCCTGAACAAACAGAACAACACCGTTGATCACAAGAAACAGTGCAACATACAATAGCTTTCCGGCAATATTCTCTGTTGTCCAAATAAGGATTTGACCGAGAAGCATAGGAATTACAGCAGCTTTCAGCAGCTTCAGTTCGAAATAGGATGTAGAACGGTATGTACGCCCTCTTCTGTGCGAGAGGGTTCTGTTTTCTTTGAGAATTCTGTTGATGTTGTGGCTGCAAGCGAAAAACACAGCTGCAATCAAACCGATATGCACCATCAAGTCACTGAAAGGCACACTGCTTTGCATACCAAAGAGTTTCAACAGAATGCTTTTGTGTGCTCTGGGTGAAACGGGCAAAATATGCGCACAACCCGATATGAAACCATAGAGAATACTCTTCAAAAATGTGAACATCTGCCCACCTCCCCTATTACATAAAAATACTACTATATTCTATCACACAATTATCAAAATTTCCAGCATTATTATGATTTTCCCTTATTCTTTTGTCGATCAATCATTCTGTGCAATGCAGTTAATGCATCATTAAGGCCGCCAAGCTTATCAATCAGGCCGGAATTTACCGCTTCCTTACCATACAAGATGGTACCAACATCGGTGGCCATCTCTCCGGTTGCCATCATATAGTCCTCAAATTGTTCCTTAGAAATATGAGAATTTGTTGTTACAAAATCTGCAATTTGTTCCTGGATTCGTTGAAAATAACGGAATGTCTGAGGTGCGCCCACAACAAGGCCTGTCATTCGAACAGGATGCACTGTCATACTTGCAGTTGGCGTAATAAAGGATTTCTTCGTGCAAACGGCCAGTGGGATGCCAATCGAGTGGCCACCGCCAAGCACCAAAGATACTGTGGGTTTTTTCATTCCTGCAATCATTTCTGCAATGGCAAGCCCGGCTTCTATATCACCGCCTACTGTGTTCAGTAGTAAAAGTAGCCCTTCTATCTCATCGCTCTCTTCAATTCCCGCAAGTAAAGGTAAAATATGCTCGTATTTTGTTGTTTTAGCAGTCTCAGGCAACACCTGATGGCCTTCTATTTGACCGATTATTGTTAATGTGTAGATTGTACCTTTGCTGTTTTGAGTCAAATCACTGCCTAATTCCAGAAGCTGTTCGCGATTCTCTTGTTGCATTTTAGGATCATTACCCGTATTCATATGCATTCCTCCGTTCTTTGTTAGAATACCCAGAATCATCGTAATAATTCTATTGAAATAATCTGCATTTTATCGTACAATAAGTTAAATGCAACAGAAAGGAAGATAAAATATGAGTTACGAATATACTACCAAAGGCACTTGCTCTCGCCAGATCCTGTTTGATATTGAAGATGGCAAGATTCACAACGTTCAGTACATTGGTGGCTGCAACGGCAATCTGCAAGGCATCGCTTCTCTTGTGGAAGGAATGGACGTGGAGGAAGTCATCTCTCGTCTGGAGGGTATTCACTGCGGTGCAAAGGCTACCTCCTGCCCCGATCAACTTGCCACTGCGCTGAAAAACATTAAAAAGAAAGAAACGAAGAAAAAGAAGTAATTGCCGTCAAGAGGGTTATACAATGCTAAAACGACTGTTTTCTTTTTTACTGATGCTTTCCGTGTTAGTCGGCCTGACTGCATGTAGAAACGCCAACAAGCATAATAGCGACGAAACACCCAAAAAGCTCAGCGAAATTATCCTCGACTATTGTGAGGGCGGTTCTTACGAAGAATGCTTAGTAGAGCGACTCACGATTGACAAGAGGATCGACGGAAAAGACGGCAACAGTTGGAGTATGCAAGGCGGCGCAAATGACGGAACCTATGGCTACTTTGTTATGAACGAACATCCCGACGAGGGACGCGCCAGATCCAGAATTTATAAAATTGATCTAAAAACCTGGGAAATCGTAAAGATCAGTGAGGATTTAGATCTTGGTCACGGCAACGATGTTACTTACATGCCAAAAGACCACCGGTTGGTGGTTACCCTATGTGAAGCTCCGGGCGACGGTGCCGTTGTTGTGGACGCAGAAAGCCTTGAGATCATTGAGACCATCACCTATCCCCAACAGCATCCCTGTATGACATACAGTCCTGAATTGGATCGTTATGCATTCGTCGAGTGGGGCGAAGAAGACAACCTGGCAATCTATGATGGGAACCTGGAAAAAGTCATCGACATTCAAAATCAATACAATTTTGCAGAGCAGTGTCTGGCTTGTGATGATAAACTAATCTATTTTCTGGAATCCCCTAACGGCAAAGGCGCCAACGAAGGATTTATCT
Source organism: Faecousia sp. (assembly GCA_045601585.1). Lineage (GTDB taxonomy): Bacteria > Bacillota > Clostridia > Oscillospirales > Oscillospiraceae > Faecousia. The sequence continues at coordinate 11,722 of JAZRZW010000147.1, forward strand.
TTGTTTTTACCTGGGATGGCGAATACAAGTGTCTGATAGATTTCACCACACCCTATGAAGTAGAGAACATCTCTGTTTATGGCGATAAGTTTATCCTTGCAGTAAATGATCACCACGAAGAAAAAGTCGTACGCTTCTACGAATTGTCCTTTGTTCAGAAATAACAAAAGCCCCCGGATTATACGATCCGGGGGCTTTTGTTATTGATTTACTGCAGAAAGAATGTACTTGAGAAGCTCTTCCCTGCCGGTACCTTTCTCTGCAGAGAAAGGTACAATCGGACAATCTTCCGGCAGCTCAAGATCATCACGGATCCGCTGCATATTGGGAATCAGCTCACTCTTTTTCAGCTTATCCAACTTATTCGCAACCACCACAAAGGGACAACCGGTGCCTAAAAACCAGTTTGCCATTGTAATATCGTTATTGGTAGGTGCATGTCGTGCATCCACGATCATAATGCCCAGATCAATGCGTTCTGAAGCAAAATAGTCCTCCATGAGCTTTCCCCATCGGTTCTTTTCCGCCTGGGAAACCTTAGCAAAACCATATCCGGGCAGATCCACGAAATAACACTTCTTATCAATAGTAAAATAATTGACATGGATGGTCTTGCCGGGCTTCTCACCTACCCTCGCAAAGTTCTTACGCTGCAAGAGCCGGTTGATCACCGAGGACTTGCCAACATTAGACTTTCCTGCAAAGGCGATCTCCGGAAGGCGATTTCCCGGGAAATCCTTGGGAGAGGCCGCTGAAATCAAAAATTCAACATTTTGAAGATTCATAATAGCCTCCTTACTGCTGAATAGTGGTGTTCTTATTAGGGGTCTTCAGCTTTTCAGGGATATTTTGCAAAATTTGGGGGTCCAGCTCCTTCTTTTGATTCAGCGCGGTGTTCAGCACTGTCTCAATACGATCTGCACTTACAAAATTCAGAGCCTTGCGTACTGTGGGGTCAATCTGCTCAAGATCTTTAACATTCCCAGCGGGAATGATCACAGTGTTGACGCCATGACGCAGAGCTGCCATGGTTTTCTCTTTAAGGCCACCAATAGGAAGTACACGACCGCGGATAGAAATCTCACCGGTCATCGCCACATCGCGGCGTACTGTTGCACCGGTCAATGCAGAGATAATAGCAGTGCAAACGGTAATGCCGGCAGAAGGGCCATCTTTGGGAACAGCACCCTCCGGGAAATGAACATGGATATCCTTGGTTTTGTAGAAATCAGACTCAATTTCCAGCTTTTGAGCATTTGCTCTGATGTAGCTCAATGCTGCATGTGCAGATTCCTTCATCACATCACCAAGATTGCCGGTCAGTTCCAGTTTACCGGTTCCGTCCATTATATTGACTTCTACTTCCAGCACTTCGCCGCCCACAGAAGTCCAGGCAAGACCGGTAACAAGACCAACCTGGTCACAGCCGGGGATCCGGTCAGGCAGGAACTTACGAACACCCAGGAATTCCTCAATATTATTGCCCTTGATCAAAATACGCTTCACATTCGGATCGCTGACAAAACGCATATCCGCCTTACGGCAGATCTCAGCTGCAGCGCGCTCCAAATTACGAACACCGGACTCACGGGTATAGCAGCGGATCATTTCACGGATTGCATCATCACCAATGGTAAGTTGACGCTTCGTTAGGTTGTGCTTTTTCAGCTGCTTAGGGATCAAATGGTTCTTTGCAATCATCAACTTCTCTTCATCGGTATAAGAGTTCAGTTCAATGATCTCCATACGATCCATTAACGGTCTGGGAATGGTATCCAGCGTATTGGCAGTAGTGATGAACATCACATTGCTTAAATCATAAGGAATCTCCAGATAGTGATCCCTATAGGTTTTATTTTGCTCACCATCCAGCACCTCAAGCAGTGCTGCAGCTGGATCACCACGATGATCGGACCCCATCTTATCGATCTCGTCCAGAAGCAAAACCGGATTGGAGCTGTCAGCCTGGATCAACGCATTAAGGATTCTGCCGGGCATAGCGCCAACATAAGTCTTACGGTGACCACGAATCTCAGCTTCATCACGCACACCGCCCAAAGCAATACGCACCATCTTGCGGTTTAAGCTCTTGGCAATAGAATATGCTACAGATGTTTTACCAACACCGGGAGGGCCAACGAGGCACAGAATCTGCGGAGGCATTTCTGGTGCCAGCTGTCGCACTGCGATCGTTTCCAAAATACGCTCTTTAACCTTTTGGAGACCATAGTGATCCTTATCAAGGATCTTTCTTGCAGCATCCACATCCACTCGTTCTTTGGTAGACTTGTTCCAAGGGAGCTCCAGCAGAGTATCAAGGTAATTGCGCAGCACAGAAGCCTCCACAGAACCAAACGGCTGCTTTTTCAGTCGTTTTAGGTCGCGCAACACCTTCTCCTCAGACTCTTTTTCTAAATTCAGAGCAATGATTTTCTGCTCGTACTCATCAAATTCAGAGTGGTCGTCACCTTCCCCCAATTCTTCGCGGATGGCTTTCATCTGCTCACGTAGATAATAGTCTCTTTGCGCCTGGTCCATATTGGAGCGTGTTTTTTCCTGAATCTCTGATTCGATCCGCAGCATTTCTATCTCCTGCTGCAAAAGTCGAATGGTCATTTCCAAACGCCGAGCAGGGTTTAGTTGTGCAAGAAGCTTGACTTTATCTGCATAGTCAAAACCGGAGTTTTGCGCAATGATATCAGAGATTTCACCGCAACTTTCGCTGGTCATCAGACGCAGCTGAACGCCCTGCGCAGGTCTTTCCACAAGATCCATATAGCCTGCATACAGTACAGTAGCCTCACGACGCATAGCTCTGTTGCGAAGGTTGTCCGTCTCAGGCTTATCTAGCAACACAGCCACTTCTGCGCTGAGATAAGGTTCAGTCTGTAGAGCATTCGTGATTTTTGCGCGATAAAGGCCGTCCACCAAAACACGAATATTATCATTTTGAGATTTGAGAATCTGCTTTACTTTCACAACTGTGCCCACATTGCACAGATCGGCAAAACCGGGATCGTCCACCAAAATACTCTTTTGCGGGATCAGCAACAGAAGCTGGTCCTTTTTCATAGCTTTTTCCAGTGCAAGGGCAGATTTTACGCGGCCGATATCAAAGTGAACAGTCTGCTCGGGAAAAATAGCAATTCCGCGCAGAGCAAGCACCGGCAATACGCCGGTATGAAATTGTTCACCCATAAGAAACCTCCTTCCTGAGGGTAAGCAACAGGGGGCAGATCAACTACCCCCTGTCAAGTTATTGAATATTATTGATTGTCAAAGGTGTACGGGGCTTGTTGGCATCCCGAGTAATCTTGGGATCTTTCCCTTCCAAACAATCCGGCGTAATTACCACCTTCTTGATAGACAGATCGGAGGGAATCAGGAACATGATTTTGGTCATGATACTCTCCAGAACAGCTCGCAGGCCACGAGCACCGATCTGACGTTCAACTGCTTTGTTTGCAATCGCTTCCAAAGCCTTGGGTTGGAATTCCAGCACCACACCATCCATAGCAAACAGCGAAATATACTGCTTGGTCAGGGCGTTTTTAGGTTCCTTCAGAATCCGCACCAAATCCTCTGCCTTCAGATCATCAATGCTGGTAATCACCGGCATACGACCTACTAGCTCAGGAATGATGCCGAATTTAAGCAGATCCTGCGGCTGAACCTGTGCCAGCAGCTTGCCCACATCCCGTTTCTTTTTGCTGGTAACAGGAGCATCAAAACCAATGGCAGATCTGTCAGTCCGTTTTTCGATGATCTTATCCAAACCATCAAACGCACCGCCGCAAATAAACAGAATGTTTGTGGTATCGATAGGAATCAGCTCTTGCTGGGGGTGCTTTCGTCCACCCTGCGGAGGTACTGTAGCAACGGTGCCTTCCAGGATCTTCAGCAATGCCTGCTGTACACCTTCACCGGAAACATCCCGGGTGATAGAGGTGTTCTCGCTCTTGCGTGCGATCTTATCCATCTCATCGATGTAAATAATACCACGCTCGGCGCGTTCTACATCAAAATCAGCAGACTGCAGCAGACGCAGGAGGATGTTCTCCACATCATCGCCCACATAGCCGGCCTCCGTTAATGTTGTTGCATCGGCAATCGCAAAAGGCACATCCAGAATCCGGGCCAAAGTCTGAGCAAAGAGGGTCTTGCCGCAGCCAGTGGGACCGATCAAAAGAATGTTACTCTTTTGCAGCTCTACATCAGAATCAGACGCCAGGAAGATACGCTTATAATGATTATACACCGCGACAGAAAGCGCCATCTTGGCGTTTTCCTGACCAATAATGTATTGATCCATATATGCTTTGATCTCCATAGGCGTAGGGAGATGATCCGGAGCGTTCTCACGCTGATCGCTTTCCTTCAAAAGATCACAGCAGGCCTGCACACATTCGCTGCAAATGTAAACGTCCGGACCCGCGATCAATTTAGCCTGATTTTCTCTTTTACCGCAGAAGGAACAGCAAATCAGTTGTTCTTCATTTTTGGGCATGGACGCTACCGCCTTTCAAGTAAAATCAGTGATGTTCCAAAACACGATCAATCAGGCCAAACTCCAGGGCCTCTTCAGAGGTCATGAAGTTATCACGCTCGCAAGCGGCGGTGACTTCCTCCACAGACTTACCGGTGTTCTGAGCCAGGATCCGGTTCATGCGCTCCTTGATCGTCTCCAGGCGCTTCATGTGGATCGCCATGTCCGTGATCTGACCCTGCGTGCCCGCAGAGGGCTGGTGGATCATGATCTCGGAATTGGGCAGCGCCAAACGCTTGCCCTTGGTGCCTGCTGACAGCAGGAATGCACCCATGGAAGCCGCCATGCCCACGCAAATGGTGGCAACATCGCACTTGATGTACTGCATGGTGTCGTAGATCGCCATACCGGCCGTGACGCTGCCGCCGGGGCTATTGATGTAAAGGTTGATGTCCTTATCGGGATCGTCCGCCTCCAGGAAAAGCATCTGCGCCACGATAATGTTCGCGGTATCGTCGTCTACCTCGCCGCCCAGGAAAATGATACGATCCTTGAGCAGGCGGGAGTAGATATCATAAGAACGCTCACCGCGGTTGGTCTGTTCTACTACCATCGGAACCAGATTCATGATGGTCGCCTCCTATCAGTATATTCCGCCGGGAAGGGAGGAATGATTATTCCTCGTCCTTCTTTTCTTCGGCTTCTTCCTTCTTCGCTACGAATACAGCACTCTCAACGAGGAGAGCAACGGTGCGCTCCATGACGCTCTGCTCGGCAAAGTAGTTGCGCTCTTCCTCGTTCACGTGGGGTTCGAGCTCCTCAACGGGGATACCGGCCTGCTCAGCGTACTTGGTGAGAGCTTCCTTGATGGACTCTTCGGTGGCTTCGATGCCTTCCGCCTTGGCGATGGCTTCGAGGACGAGCTGAGTCTTTACGCGGGATTCGGCCTCACCGCGGTACATGGCATGCATGGTCTCCATGGTCTGGCCGGTGTACTGCAGGTACTGCTCAAAGGACAGGCCCTGGGACTGCAGACGGTAGCTGATGTCCTGCAGCATGTAAGCGACCTGGCGGTCGATCATGGCATCGGGGATCTCAACTTCTGCGTTGGCGGCAGCGATGCGGATCGCTTCGTTCTCACGCAGGGCAGCCATGTTCTTCTCGTTCTGAGCCTCGAGCTCGGAACGCTTGGCGGCACGCAGCTCATCGAGGGTATCGAACTCGGAGACATCCTTGGCGAACTCGTCATCGAGTTCGGGAAGCTCACGAACCTGCACGGAGTGCAGCTTGATGGCGAATACGGCTTCCTTGCCGGCCAGCTCTTCGGAATGAT
>JAZRZW010000148.1:0-2583 GCA_045601585.1 Faecousia sp.
GCCCGAGGATGACAAGACCCATCCCATCCCCGACCTGACGGGCTACATCACCGAGGGTCAGATCATCCTGTCCCGTGACCTGTACCGCAAGGGCGTTCTGCCGCCGGTGGATGTGCTGCCCTCCCTGTCCCGTTTGAAGGACAAGGGCGTGGGCGTGGGCAAGACCCGGGAGGATCACGCCCCCACCATGAACCAGCTGTTTGCCGCCTATGCTTCCGGCAAGGAGGCCAAAGAGCTGATGACCATTCTGGGCGAGGCCGCCCTGTCCCCCACCGACCTGCTGTACGCCAAGTTTGCCGAGGAGTTTGAAAAGCGCTATGTCTCCCAGGGCAGCGAGGAAAACCGGGACATCTTCCAGACGCTGGATCTGGGCTGGGAGCTGCTGCGCATCCTGCCCCGCGGTGAATTAAAACGTATCAAGGGCGAAATGGTGGACAAATATTATCCTGTCCGGGAGTGAGGTGAGCATTTATGGCCAACACCACCATCAATCCCACCCGGATGGAGCTGACCCGGCTGAAAGGCCGTCTGCGCACCGCCTCCCGGGGACACAAGCTGCTGAAGGATAAGCGGGACGAGCTGATGAAGCAGTTTCTGGAGATCGTCCGCCGCAACAAGGAGCTTCGGAAGCGGGTGGAGCGGGGTCTGGAGCAGGCCAACGGGGCCTTTACCATCGCTGCCGCCGTCATGAGCCCCGAAATGCTGGAGCAGTCCCTGCTCTATCCCAAGCAGAGCGTGGAGCTGGAGGTGGGCAGCCGCAACATGATGAGCGTCAATGTGCCCACCTACACCTTCCACACCCGCAACGAGGACCCTGCCGACATTTTCCCTTACGGCTTTGCCCAGACCTCCGGCGAGCTGGATGCGGCCCTGGAGGCCCTGTCCAGTGTGTTCCGGGATATGCTGGAGCTGGCTGAGGTGGAAAAAACCATGCAGCTGCTGGCCCAGGACATCGAAAAGACCCGCCGCCGGGTCAACGCCCTGGAATATGTGATGATCCCCGACCTGCAGAAGAACATCCGCTACATCTCCATGAAGCTGGAAGAAAACGAACGTGGCAACATCACCCGGCTCATGAAGGTGAAGGATATGATCCTGCAGCAGGCCCATGATTTCAAGTAAATTCCCAGGAAAGCTGCCTTCGGGCGGCTTTCTATTTTGATTTTCTGTGGTATACTGTTGTCAGTAATGGCAAAGGAGTGTTTTTATGCTGCAGGATCTGGCCTTTGGCCATCTGGATAATCATTACGAGGATCACGCCCCCAAGAAGGGCGACATCGTGCTCTGTATGCAGGGCAACGGAATCATGGTGGCAAGGGACAGGCTGGATGCTTTGACCCTGCCTTTGTACGAGCAGGTGCAGGACTGGTGCGCAGACTGGCAGCACTGGGACGACCAGCCCTTCCGCTATGTGTTCACCCTGCAGGAGGTGCGCTATTTCCTGTGGATGGGACAGGCCGGACAGCCGGGGGATGCGGCCTTTGCCTATGAGCCCGCCGCCACCCTGCGGCAGGTGGTGTCCAAAACGGTGTGCTTTGCCGCCATGACCGGCTGGCACCTGTTCTGCTGGTATCGGGATGCCCGCTTCTGCGGCCGCTGCGGTACCGCCACCGTCCACGACAGCAAGGAGCGCATGATGCGCTGTCCCGAATGCGGCAACATGATCTTCCCCCGGATCAATCCCGCCATGATCATCGCCCTCACCGACGGCGACCGGATCATGCTGTCCAAGTACGCCGGGCGCAACTACACCCGCTACGGCCTGCTGGCCGGTTTCCAGGAGATCGGCGAGACCTGCGAGGAATGTGTGGCCCGGGAGGTCATGGAGGAAGTGGGACTGCGGGTCAAAAACATCCGCTATTACAAGTCCCAGCCCTGGGGCATCGCAGGCAACGTGTCCATCGGCTATTTCTGCGATCTGGAGGGGGACGACAAGGTGACCCTGGACGAAACCGAGCTATCCTCTGCCGAATGGTTCTGCCGGGACAGCATCCCCGCCGAGGATGACGGCATCAGCCTCACCCGGGAGATGATCCGGGTGTTCAGTGAAGGAAAGGAACCGAAATAATGAAAAAACGGCTCATACGAGCCAATGCTGTTCGGTTACGAAAACAGATCGCACCCACTGGGTCATTCCGAGAAAAAATGCCGCCTGACAGGCGGCATTTTTGCGTGGGAATCCGTATTCCCCACCAAGAAGCGGATTGCCACACCAGTCTGCGGACTGGTTCGCAATGACAGTGTTCTGTTAACCGAACGGCATTATCATACGAGCCGTTTTCTTTTTGTTTATTCCACGATCCTGGGCGGCAGCAGATCCTCGCTCTGAGGGATGACGAACCGCAGCTTGTGGTCGGCCACCCGGAGAGACACCCGGGGGGCCTTGACGATCTCCCCGTCCAGATTGACCGTCATATCCTTGCCCTCCTGATGGAAAATAGTGATGCTTTTGGCCTGCAGATGGGTGATATACTGGGGCAGCCGCCGGTGAAGCCCCTGCTTATAAGCGCCGATGACCTTCATCACGGTGATCAGATCCACCGTCCGGATGAGCAGCACCTCCAGCAGTCCGTCGGTAGGATC
>JAZRZW010000149.1:0-17837 GCA_045601585.1 Faecousia sp.
CCCAAGATCCTGATCTGTGACGAACCTACCACAGCTCTGGACGTTACCATCCAGGCACAGATCCTGAAACTGATCAAGGACCTGCAGAAGGAATTCAACTATACCATCGTCTTCATTACCCATGACCTGGGTGTTGTTGCCAATGTTGCTGACCGTGTTGCTGTTCTGTACGGCGGCCAGGTGGTCGAAGTTGGTACCTGCGAAGAGGTGTTCTATGATCCCAAGCATCCTTATACCTGGGCACTGCTGTCCTCCTTGCCCCAGCTGGCACAGAGAAACACCAAGCTTTACTCCATCACCGGTACGCCTCCTTCCCTGTATAACAAGATCGTAGGCGATCCCTTTGCTCCCAGAAATCCCCATTGTTTGAAGATCGATACTCTGATGGATTCTCCCATGTTCCGGGTCAGCGATACCCACTTCGCAAAGACTTGGATGCTGGATCCCAGAGCTCCCAAGGTGGAAAAGCCTGAAGCAATTCAGGACATCCACGAGAAGCTGAAGCGCGCATTTAATATCTAAGGAGGTGCAGACTGTGAAAGAAAAGCAAATGAAAAACAAAAAGCAGTCCCGCCTGCCTGAACACGGCCCCATCGACGAGAACCAGAGAGAAGTCCTGCTTTCCCTGCGGAATGTAGACATCACCTTCGGTAAGGGCGATAAGGCTGTCCGTGCAGTTAAGAACGCTTCCTTCGACATCTATAAGGGTGAGACTTTCTCCCTGGTAGGTGAGTCCGGTTCCGGTAAGACCACCATCGGCCGTGCCGTGATCCGTGTCAACCCCTGTGCTGCCGGCGAGATCCTGTATAAGGGTGTCAAGATTTCCGGTAAGATTCCCCGCGCACTGGACCGTGAGGTCATCCGTAACATCCAGATGGTATTCCAGGATCCTGCAGCATCTCTGAACGAGCGTGCAACCGTGGAATACATCATCTCCGAGGGCCTGTACAACTTCCACCTCTACGAAAACGAGGCGGATCGTATTGCCAAGGTGGAGAATATGATCAACGAAGTGGGTCTGCTCCCTGAGCATCTGACCCGTTACCCCCACGAGTTCTCCGGCGGTCAGCGTCAGAGAATCGGCCTGGCCCGTGCAATGGTTATGGATCCTGAGCTGGTAGTGGCAGACGAGCCCATTTCCGCACTGGACGTTTCCATTCGTGCTCAGGTGTTGAACCTGCTCAAGAAGTTCCAGCAGGAGCGTGGCACCACCTATCTGTTCGTTGCCCATGACCTTTCCATCGTGCGCTTTATCTCCGACCGAATCGCGGTTATCTATAAGGGTGACATCGTGGAGATCGCGGATGCTGAGGAGCTGTTTGACTATCCTCTGCATCCCTATACCCGTTCTCTGATCTCTGCAATTCCCATCCCCGATCCTCAGCTGGAGAAGAACAAGATCCTGTTTACCTACGATCCCTCCGTTCATGATTACAGCGAAGATAAGCCTGAGCTGACCTGCATCGGTCATGATCACTATATCTTCGGTAATGCCAAGGAGATCGAGGAGTACAAGGCCATCCGTGAGAAGAATGTTCCCCTGAAGTCTGTTACCATCCGGGATCCTCAGCATCCCGTGGAGGAAGAGACTCCCCAGGTTTATGCAGAGGAGAATGTGGTGCTGGATGCGCCCATTCATGATACCGGTAGCTTCTGGTATAAGTTCCTCAGCTTCTTCCTGGCAATTCCCGGCTTGATTGCAGCGGCTATCTTTAAGAAGTTCCGCTACTACCGCAATTATAAGGCTTGCCGTAACGGCGCTTTTGCGGGTCTGGCAACGCTGGCAGCGGTCATTATCTTCTTTGGCATTTTGCTCCTGTTGGCAGGCAGATAAACGAAAAGTGATATCTTAGCGAAATGCCACGGCAGGCTGTTGCCTTGCCGTGGCATTTTCAATTATCAGCACTAAAGACAGTTTTGGAGGGTTTTATGAGAAAAACCGGCAAACTGAAGAATGATCCCCCGGTCAAACCGGTTCGATCGATCCAGGTACCTGTAACAGTCACGAAAAAGAAGGTCCTGCTGATCGCATCCCTTTTGGCAGTGGGCATCGCCTTGATCGTTTGGGCGATCGTGGCATTTTTAACAGTCCCGAAGGGTTGGGCGAATATTGAGCCGCCCCCCGGTCTGGAAAACACCTGTGTCTATGAGTTCTCTCTGCGGTATCTGTTGGGTGAAACCGACGAAAAGACCAATCGTGAGAAAAACGCAGTCACTGAGCTGTATGTCCAAGCCGCAGAGGATGCTTACCGCATTTTTAGCGAAAATGAAATCAAAGATGTGAAGAACATCTATTATATTAACCAGCATGTGGGCGAGAAGGTACAGGTGGATCCTGCGCTGTATAATGCCCTGGCTTTGCTGACCGAAGATGGGCGACGGGCGCTGTATCTGGCACCTATCCACGAGAACAACCGGGCGTTGATCGCTTGCACCGATGATACCTGGGCTGAGGAATATGACCCCACCCGGAACGAAGATACTGAAATTCTCTACTCGGAGCTCCTGACCTTCATCCAGGATCCGGAGCATGTGGAGCTGGAATTGCTGGGAGAGAACCAGGTTCGTCTGGTGGTTTCTGATGAGTATCAGAAATACACCGAGGAAAACGGTTTTGACAAATTCATCACTCTGGATTGGACCCGTAATGCATTTGTGACGGATTATATCGCCGATGCGCTGATTGCCAGGGGCTATTGCAACGGCATCCTTACCAGCTACGATGGCTATATCCGTAATTTGGGCACCAAAGAGGTTTTGGAGCAGGCTATTTTTGATGGCACTGTGAATCGAAACTACCGGGTTGCCACTATGCAGCATACCGGCGTGGGCGCAATGATCTGGATGCGAAACTACCCCATCAGTATGGACGACCTGAATGTGGATTACTATGTTTGGGAAAATGGCCGTGTGAGTCATACCCGCCTGGATGCCGCGGACGGCTTACCCAAGTCTGCTTGCAGCGACTTTGTGGTGTACTCCCGGAGCCTGAGCTGCGCACAGATTTTGGACCGGACTATGGATGTGTATATCGCTGACCAGATGGATTGGGAAGCGGTAGCCGATCTTCCTGGCGCCGGCGTGGAGTTTGTGGCGGTGGATAAGGGCATTGTCTATGCCAGCGACCGGGATGTGACCTTCTCCAACCTGGAGTACGGCGATCCCGAGTATGAGTTGCCCGGAGGTGCCCAATGAAAAACGCTCCCAAAACTTTATGGAAAGTTTTTTCCACCTTCTTTAAGATCGGCGCGTTCACCTTTGGCGGCGGTTACGCTATGATCCCTCTGATCCAGCACGAGGCAGTGGAAAAGAACCACTGGATCTCCGATGATGATATTTTGGAGATCGTGGCCATTGCAGAGTCTACCCCCGGCCCCATCGCGATCAATTCTGCCACTTTTGTGGGACACAGAGCCGCAGGCTTTTTGGGTTCGACCGTGGCTACCATTGGTGTAGTGCTGCCCAGCTTTGTGGTTATCAGCCTGATTGCTTTTGTTCTGCGGCAGTTTGGCGACTATCAGGCGGTGCAATTCGCTTTCCAGGGTATCCGGGTAGGCGTTCTGGCCCTGCTGTTTAAGGCACTCATTAATATGTTCAAGAAAGCTCCCAAGGGCTGGGTCTCTTATGTGGCCATGGCTGCAGCCTTTCTGATCACCAGCTTTACTGACATCCATGTTCTCCTGGTGATTGCCGGTTGTGCGATCTTTGGCCTGGTTACCGCGCTGATTACGGAAAGGAGGCTGCAGAAATGATCTATTTGGAACTTTTCTACACCTTCTTCTGTATCGGAGCCTTTACCTTTGGCGGCGGATATGCCATGCTGCCCCTGATCCAGGAAGAAGTGTTGCGTCACAACTGGATCACTGAAAGCAGGCTCCTGGATATGGTGGCGGTGAGCGAATCCACTCCCGGCCCCTTTGCGGTGAATATGGCTACCTTCATTGGTGCGGAGCAGGGCGGCCTTTTTGGTGCATTCTGCGCGACCCTGGGCGTGGTACTTCCCAGCTTTCTGGTGATCCTGGTTGTTGCAAGATGCTACGACCGATTCCGCCAGAGCCGGACGGTTAAGGGCTGTATGAGCGGATTGAAGCCTGCCAGTGTAGGCCTTATCGCCGGTGCAGTGCTGTCTGTGTTCCTGACAGTGTTCTTCCCGGCAGGTCCGACGGCAGCAGTTTTCTCTAACGTCAGCTTCTACATCAGTGTGGCACTCTTCGGCGCAATGCTCCTGCTGGCGCTGAAAAAAGTCCATCCCATCCTGATCATCTGCATCAGCGCAGTGGTGGGAATCGTGGTGGGTTACCTGAATTTATGGTGATCGATACCCTCTGTCAAAATGTATTTGACAGAGGGTATTTTTCTGGGGAAACAGTTGACTTTCTGTCAAAAAAGTGTATACTATATCTAGACAACAAAATACCTTTGAACCTTCCGGAAATGACCTCAGGACCGGAAGTGGAGGACTCTCTGGAGAACACATTAAGTTGTGTGCCGAAGGTGCAAGGCGCAAGCCGAATCTCTCAGGCAAACGGACGGAGAATAAGCGGTGATATTCCGCTTCTTTGCCGTGGCAGTCCTCCGGGGCTGCTGTTTTTGTTATGTATTTTATTATAAGGAGAATATATTATGTGGAGCAAACCTATTGATTCTATTGGCTTTGTAGCAAATTTTGACCCCGAAGTTGCTGCTATGATGGATCGGGAGTTCACCCGTCAGAAGGACGGTCTGGAGCTCATCGCATCTGAGAACTTCGCATCTCCCGCAGTGATCGCTGCTATGGGCAGCGTCTTGACCAATAAGTATGCAGAAGGCCTGCCCGGCAAGCGTTATTACGGCGGCTGCCAGTGCGTGGATGAACTGGAGTCCCTGTGTATCGAGCGTGCCAAGGCGCTGTTTGGTGCAGAGTGCGCCAATGTCCAGCCCCACTCCGGTGCTCAGGCCAATATGGCTGTTGAGTTGGCGATCCTGCAGCCCGGCGACACCCTGATGGGTATGAGCCTGGCCAACGGTGGTCACCTGACCCACGGCAGCCCTGCTAACATTTCCGGCAAGTACTACAACGCAGTGTCCTACGATGTCAATCACGAGACCGGTCGTATCGACTACGACGAGATCCGCGATCTGGCTAAGAAGCATCAGCCCAAGCTCCTGATCGCAGGCGCATCTGCTTATCCCAGGGCCATCGACTTCAAGGCATTTGCTGACATTGCTCACGAGGTCGGCGCCGTGTTTATGGTAGATATGGCGCACATTGCCGGCCTGGTTGCCGGCGGTCAGCACCAGAACCCCGTGCCCTATGCGGATATTGTTACCACCACTACCCATAAGACCCTCCGTGGCCCCCGTGGCGGCCTGATCCTGATGAAGGAAGAGTTCGCCAAGAAGATCAACTCTGCAGTGTTCCCCGGCACCCAGGGCGGTCCTCTGGAGCACATCATCGCTGCTAAGGCTGTCTGCCTGAAGGAAGCAATGAGCGACGACTTTAAGCGCTATGCAAAGAATGTTGTAGAGAATGCTCAGGTAATGGCAAAGGCATTGCTGGAAGAGGGCTTCGACCTGATTACCGGCGGCACCGACAACCACCTGATGCTGGCTGACCTGCGTCCTATGAACATCACCGGTATCGATCTGCAGCACCGCTGCGATGCGAACCACATCACCCTCAACAAGAACGCCATCCCCGGCGATCCTCAGAAACCCTCCATCACCAGCGGTGTCCGTATCGGCACTGCTGCAGTGACCACTCGTGGTCTGGGTGCAGAAGAGATGAAGGCGATCGCACACTGCATCGGCCTGACTGCCCGTGACTTCGAAGGTACTTCTGCTGAGGTTAAGGCTACCGTTGCTGAGATCTGCAAGAAGTTCCCCATGTATGTGTAATAAAAACCCCCGAGTCGTAGGACTCGGGGGTTTTTGTAATGCAAAATCAATGAAAAAGCCGTCCGGAACGCCGTTCCGGACGGTGTATCAGAGGATCAGGCGTGCTCGTAAGGGCGGATCTGATCCTGAGGGATCAGACTGTAGTCAAACAGTACTTCGGAGTGATTTTTCCAAATCAGCTCCTTGTCCACTACTTCCTGAGTATCCCGATCAGTGACTACCCGATAGATTCTGGAGATGCGGAAATATTTCTCGCCCTCTTTGCGGAAATGGTGATCCTCCTCTTCCAGATGATAGGTGTGGGGGAATTCCTTTTGGGCCCGAAGCTGGCCGTAAAGTTCCTCGCCATCCACCCAAAGCAAAAGCTGTACATCCTGGTCGGTGTTGTTTTTGAAGCGGTAGTCAATGTAGTTGTAGCTCACCGCAGTACCGGCGCTTAGAGGCACCCGCTTTCCTTCGTCAGGTGCCAGGGCATCGGAGTGCTTGTGGAATTCGGTGATGGTCATGGGGCTGTGGAGCACAATGCGGTTGACAGTGTTGCCTAAGTTGCAAAGACCGCCACCAATGCCCAGTTCCAGTCGGTCGCGAAGAATGATGCGACCTTCCTTATAGCCTTTCTTCTTGGTGACCGGTCCAATGGTGCGCCAAAAGGAACACACCTCGCCCGGGTGAATGATGATGCCGTTGATCTGGCGGGATGCCAGGTCGATGTTCACAGCCTTGTTGAGCTGGGAGGTCAGATCCACGCCCGGTGCCCGCTTGATCATGTTGGAGTGAAAATCGAAAACCACCACGGGTAATTTCTTTGCGGATTTTTCTTTTGCAATCTTCTCCTTGCTGAAAAAGTCCTTGCAGTGCCGCAGGAAAATCCCCTTTTTCACAGAGAGGTTGTAGCAAAATGGGTTAATATCGCAAAAACAACGTCGTGCCATTACTTACACCTGCTTTCTGATGTCTCCCAGCTTGTGCCGGGGGCTGCGGAGGCGGAAAAGAAGAAGGATCATTTTTTCTGCATAGCGGCGAAATCCGATCCATTCTCTCTTGCCGGTCTCGATATAATGTACTAAAATGCTTTTCAGGCCGCTGCGGTTGGCACCCAAAATGTCGGTAAAAACCTGGTCACCGATGCACAGCACCTGGTCTTTTTCCAAACCCAGCATTTCTACTGCCTGCAGATAACTCTCGGGAGCCGGCTTGCCGGCATCGGGGATGTAAAGGGTGCGGATGTTTTGATTAAACCGATCCAGCCGCTGAGAGTCATTGTTGGACAGCAGCAGGGTTTGAAAACCCATATCGTGGAGCTGTTGAAACAATGCATCAATTTCCGGAGTGGAATCGTCGCCGTGGTGCACCAGGGTGTTGTCCACATCGAACACAAGGCCTCGATAGCCCAGGGCATAGATTTTCTCAAAATCGATGGAAAATACGCCGGAAACATAGGCGCTTGGGAAGTATTGTCTCAGCATTTGAATCACCTACCTACAATATACTATTTTATCACAGCGTTTTTGGAAAAGCAATCGAATAGAGAAAACTTGCAATACAATATGGACCGTGATATAATAAACAAAATCAAATGCACCGAAAGGGATGCTTATGAACATACCGGAATTGGTGGTAATGCTCACCAAAAATGACCATACAGCAGAAAACGCGTTGGAAGTATTTGACCTTTGCAAGTACGCCAACGCCAAGTGCTGGGGCGCAAAGGAGGAGGGGATTCCTCTGGCGCAAATGAGAAAACTCTATGACGCTTTTCGGGACTACGGAAAGACCAGCTTTCTGGAAGTGGTGGCCTATAGCGAGCCGGAGTGTGTTGCAGGCGCGAAAATGGCCGTGGAATGCGGCTGCGATGTGCTGATGGGCACCTTGTTCTTTGATTCTGTCAATGAGATCTGTCGGGATAACGGCATTCGGTATATGCCGTTTATAGGACAGGTCAGCGGCCGCCCCTCAATTCTGGAGGGCACTGCGGAGGAGATGATCCGCCAGGCCCGGGAATGTGTGGAAAAAGGTGCTGCGGGCGTGGACCTGTTAGGCTATCGCCATTGTGACGGATATGCTCTGAGCAAGGAAGTGGTAGGCAACTGCGGTGTGCCGGTATGCCTTGCCGGCAGCATTGATAATTTTACCCGGCTGGATCAGGTGATGGAGATCAAGCCTGCCTACTTTACCATCGGCGGAGCTTTTTTCGATAAAAAATTCGGTGTAGGTTTTGACCGGCAGATCAATCGGGTTCAGGACTACCTCCACACACCGGCAATGGTATAAAAAAGCCCCTCTTTCTCAGAAAGAGGGGTCTTTTTTATTGGACATTGACAAAATAATTACAGCCTTGTTCAATGGTAAAAACGGTGGAGACGGTGATAGCAAAACTACCGCCAAAGCTGCCGTGCTGACCGTTGGGGTTGAAAGGGATGACCTCCAGCCCACTGTCTGGAATGGGGGTGGCCTCGATAGTGGGTAGATCACCGATGCTGTCAGGATCTATGGTGATAGGCTCTCCGTTTTCGTTGGTGATGGTTCCGGGAATGATCACAAAATCACTGCCGTCAGGGTTTAGCGGCTGCGGCGTTCCCTCAAATTCCATGCCTCCGGGGGGCATCCCACCGGGGCCCATACCTCCGCCCATACCTGCCGTTTTGGCACCGGACAGTTGGGTGTCGCCCTGCCAGAAGGAGTACTCGCCGGAGATCAGGGCGGGAGTAGAGACTACCAGGCAATTAAAATCGTTAATTACCGTGCTGGAGATCACAAAGTTATCGTTGCCGTCTTTCAGAGTGAAGGTGCGGTATTCCTCGGCGTATTTGCTGATTCGTTGGGTGTCGGAAAACTGAAATACAGCAAAGGTTTGCTGACTCTCAGAGATCTGGTCCAGCATATTACCTGTGGCAAAGACGGTGCCGCCGTTGATGTGGATGCCTTTATCGGAGTCGATGCCTGCATCGCCGCTGAAGCCACAGGCCTGAGCGATTACAGCGCCGTCGTTGATCACCAGCCAGCCGTTGGAATCAATGCCGTCGCCTTCGCCGGTGGCGCCGTTTACCCAAATATTCAGATTGCCACCGTTGATGGTGGTAACGGAAACATAATCCTCATTGGTGTTGATGCCGTCGTTGCCGGAGATGATGTTGATAGTGCCGCCATTGATGGTCAGATGAAGTTCAGAACCCAGGCCTTCGTTGGCAGCCTGAATGTTCAGAGTTCCCTCTCCGTCAATATTCATAGACATCTTGGAGTAAAATGCACCATCGTATTTATGGAGCTTTTTAGCCTCCACTACTTCTGTGCCATCCTCGTTCAACTCAACGCTCTCGGGTTTGTAGATTTTCGCCACATAAGCGCCGACGATGTTGTTTTCGCTACCTTTAGCCAGGATCAAATTGGCACCGGCGGTCGTGGTGTCTACTGTGGCAGTGGCAGTGTCGGCATCTGTGTTGCCGCATTCGTAAACATTGTAGAAAATCACAGCCGGAGCCACGGAGCAAGTGATATTTGCTCCATTCAAAACCAAGGTTACGACGGCTTCGGGGTTGTTTTTTGCTTCATCGCCCAGGTCTATAGCGATCTGACCCTTGGAAAGAGTACCGCTTAGTACATACTGACCTGCCTGGGTGATGTGTACAACGGTGTGCGCTTGTGCCTCTTGCGGACTATGGGCATCATTAGTGTCGCCTTCACCGTAGGTGTGGTCGTTTCCCGCCTGGTAGTAAATAATATCATTGGCGATATATACTGCAGCGGCGGGGTCGGCAGAGGCGCTCTGACCATCTACGGTGATGCCGTTGTCGGACAGGGTGATGTGGGTGCCTTCATAGGTGCTTATCTGACTGCTGGGTGCGGGGGTGGGAGGGGTGCTGTCGTTTTCTGTTTGGCAGCCCAAAGACATCAGGCAGAAAGCGACACAAAGCACGGTGGCAATATACTTTTTCATAAAGGACTTCCTTTCCGGGAAATGGTGTCAGAGATACGATATCAGAAAAATGTATGGTAAATATGACAAATTCTTAAATAATATGTAAACAATCCCCAGCAGAAATACTGATGGGGATTGTTGGTTACATTTCTGGCATAAAGGCGGGCATCAGCTGGAGTTTGAAGAGATTCATCTGGTGCTTGCGGTCGATGAGTGCCTTTTTTTCCTGGTCGGCGATATAGCCGGTGCGGATATAAACATCCAGCTCTGCGTAGGTAAAGCCTAAGTTTTCCTCATCAGTCTTACCGCACAGACCGTCGATAGGAGTCTTATCTACCAATTCCTTGGGCAGGCCCAGCAGATAGCCGATCTCCTTGACCTCGGTGACGGTCAGGTTGCTCATGGGGGAGAAGTCGCCCACGGAATCGCCATAGCGAGTGGAGTAGCCCACCCAATCCTCGGAAAGATTGCAGGTGTTCACCACACGGCCGTTGTTGCTCTGGCTGATGGCATACAGGGTGGTCATTCGTACTCGGGGCGGGATGTTCTGCAGGGTCTGGGGCGTTACTTCCATATTCTTCGGCAGGTTGTTCAGCAGACCTTCTACCGCATCCTGGATGTTCACCTCATAATGACGGATGCCCAGGTGATTCACCAGCAGGTAGGCCATATCGATATCGTGCTGCTGACCTTTGGGCATCAGCACACCGATGACCCGGTCTTTGCCCAGGGCTTCCACGCACAGTGCTGCGGCAATGGAACTGTCCTTGCCGCCGGAGATGCCCACAACTGCATTGCAATCAGGGCCGTTATTCCGGAAAAACTCACGGATCCATTCCACGCATTGATCTTTTACTTTCTTAGCATCAAACATAGTAATCACCGCCATAAAAGATTTCTGTCCTTATCATACCACACACTTGCATAAAATACAAGAATAACCCCGCCGGAGGCAGAGGTTATTTGTGTTAGCTCCGCCCGATCGGATCGCGTTGACAGTGGGGAAAACCTGTGATAAAATAGTGCTATCCATTTTAATATAAGGGAGACAGAAATATGGCAGCAAAAATCAGAGTGAAATGCCCCCATTGCGGCGACGCAAACAATGTCCATTCCATCCATGAGCCTTGCCCAAAATGCAAGCGCCCCATGAACATTCCCCAGCAGGGCTGTATCTACATCTACCGGCAGGGTTCCCCCTATGGCATCGCCGGCGGTTTCGGCTTGTATATCAACAATCATCCCTTTGGCTATATTGGCAATAAGGAGCTGCTGTGTCTGCCCCTGCCCTTTGGCACCTATACGGTTCATTCCGCAGTAGGTATGAGCAGAAATTGCCGCGACCTCCAGGTCACCATCACCCCCGAATGCCCTGTGGCATACACCAAGGTGTACATTAAGCCCGGTTTCTGGACCAACTCCTTCGTGGTAGAACCCGTTGACCCCCGTCTGTTGGATTTGTAACTAGATAAGCCGCTGGTCTGAAGATCAGCGGCTTTTTGATTTACACATAGGATTGCACTTGGAGCGATGATGTGATAAAATATAGTTATAAAACAAAAAACAGGAGGGCGTTATGAGAAGAGATGTTGGTTTTTACCTGGAAGCACCTTTGGACCAGGTTTATCAGGCCTATCTGGCGGCGGCAACCACCGCGCCGTTCGAACGGGATTGCAAGCAAGAGCCCTGGCATACCATTTCCTTTGGTGTGAATATGTCGTTTAAGTACAATATGAATGGTGGCGCCTGCACGATCCACTTTATGCCCAGCGGTACCGGCACTGCGGTGAATATTCGCTTTAGTCTTGCCCAGGGCGTAGGCGCTCGATATGAGCGCTATGCCGAGGACCTGAATAAGTCTGTGCGCCGGCATCTTCCTGTCGAGATCCGTCCGGCGGGATATGTGATGGATGATTTTATAAAGCCTGAGAACCAGTTGACCCCCGAAACCTTCCGGCGGCCGATACTTCCGGCAGCACCTGCACCGGTCTATCAAGCTCCTGCGCCGGTTGCCCCGGCACCTGTCTATCAGCCGCCGATGCCGGCAGCACCTCAAGTGCCTTATTGCGCAAATTGCAGAAACCCCCTTACCCCCGGCGCCCGTTTCTGCGCCTACTGCGGTATGCCAGTGGTAGCTCCTGCACCAAGAGTTTGCCCCAACTGTCATACTCCGGCCCAGGAGGGCGCAGCATTTTGCGCTACCTGCGGCACCCGCTTATAAACAAAAAACTCCCTGGCGATATTCGTCAGGGAGACTTTTTTATTTCATAATGATCACATTCAGCTGACCCAGTTCGGATTGGAGTTTTTTTGCCCGTTCCAGGGTGATTTGGACGGCTGTGTATTTGTATGTGTACTCGGTAGTGCCGCCGCCCCAATTCGTGATGCTTTTTGTCAGGCAGCCGTTTTCGTCGTACTCAAGATCAATGGAGTAGGAGGAGGCAATACCGGCTTCCCGGACGATCTGGGTCAGGGTGCCGTTTTCATCGTACTCGTAAGTCATGCGGGCGCTCTCTTCCTCATTTCGGGATTCTACTACCAGGATCAGGTCGCCAAATTCATTGTAGGTGTATTCCTTGGAGACATCGCTGCTTTCGGCCAGGATCCTGTTTCCGTTCTCGTCATAGGTAAAGGCAGTATAGGAGACCATTATGTTGTCGAGGGAGACGATCTCCTCCAGCATATTGCCGGCGCTGTCGTACTGGTATTCATAGTGGTAATCTTCGCCGGTGCCGTCACTGCCCACAGCGGAGATACGGTTGCCGTTGTCGTCACAGGTGTATTCAATGCGCCAATCGATGGCTTCGCCCCAATAGTCGATCTGTTGGAGAATGTTGCCGTTGATATCGTAGGCGTAGACGGTTTTACTATTGCCGCAGACGGTCTCCGTCATCAGGTAAACTGTCAGTTTTTCGCTGTTATCCTCTGAAGAAGGGGTGTTGGATTTGCAGGCGGTCAGGCTGAGTAAGATTGTAGCTGCCAGCAGACAAGCCACCCATTTTTTGTATCGCATAGTTCAGAATCCTTTTCTTTCGACATATGTTGCTATGATACCACAAAACCTGCCGCTTGTCATTATAAATGTGTGTGATTTCAGAAGAAAGCCCCGCCTCGTAAAAAGAGGCGGGGCGGAGTTTGTGAGTATCGGTGAAATCGTTTGGTTATTTCCAGAACAAGTAGTCAAATTCAACGGGGTAGATATCACCCTCTCCGATCAAATCCTTAACAGCTGCCTGGAACTTTCGGTATCTTTCAGGCAAGCAGGTCAAATCGGGCTGGCGACCATCCTCTGTGCCTTCGCTGCCCCAGGCAGTGAAGAATTCTTGATGTTTGCCCAGCGCTGCTCTGCGCTTTGTGTTGTCCGGATATTGTTTCCAGATTTTCTCCAGCATGATTTGATCGAGTGGGCAGTGGCAATAGCGAAAAGCGTCGCGCAACTTGGGGTCGTAATAGCAGAAACTGTAGATGTGCTTTACGGCGATGTTGAGCAATTTTTGTGCGTTGCCAAAGCTGAAAACATCCTCTGCTTCAGCAGGGCGGTGACGGTTGATCTCTTTGCAAAGGGCATTGGCCGCATCTAAAAAGAAAGCATCGTGGGCAGTCTGGGAGTCAAAGGTAAAACCCAGGAGCTGATCGATGTAATTGCGCACGATGTTTTTGGGCTGGTCCAGCTCACCGATCCATTCTTTATTCTTGCCTTTGAAGGACCCTCGCAGGATCGCATCCCGCAAAGCGCAGCCGTACACAAAGTGAAACACCTTTTGGTTGATGGTTTGTAGATGATATGTACAATTATCCATAGGATTACCTCTTTGTGTTTATAGGATCACCGGGGGACGATCCGGTGAACGGAGATGGGCTCCTGGGGCGGGGCATCCCAGGTGTTCAGGTCTTTTTCCATCCAGACGGTACCGTACCACTTTCCGAATTTGTAGCCGCAGTCCGGCATGGTTGCGGTGTGGCGATAACCCACCGCCCGATGAAAGGCAATGGAGGCTTCGTTGGCGGTGGTGATAATGGCATAGATCTTCCGGTAACCCTGAAGCCGCAAAAGATTCTCCAAAGCGGCATACAGCTGCCTGCCGATTCCCCGGCCTTGCCCTTCGGGGCAAAGGTAGATAGAAGCCTCGGCGCTCCACTGGTAGGCCTTGCGCTCAAAGGGCAGACTGCCGTAGGCATAGCCCAAAATGACACCATTTTCTTCCCAAACCAGCCAGGGGAATTGGGCGGTGATCCCAAAAAATCGCTGGGTAAACTCCTGGAGAGTGGGGACGGTATATTCAAAGCTGATGGCAGTGTTTTCCACATAGGGAGCATAGATTTCTAAAATGCGGGGGATATCCTGGGCAGTTGCCGGCCGAATAGGCATAAAATCACTTCCTTTATGGGGGTACTTTCAGTCGATGGGGAAGAATGTGCCGTTGTCGTCCATGCCCACAGGGAACTGGCAGCGCTTGAGCCATTCCTCGGTGGCCACGGAAGGGATGGGGTCTTTGTCCAGACACTCCTTAAAAGAGTCGAAGCATGTGAGCAGCAGCTTTTCTGTAAAGCTCATATTCAGCGACTTAAATAAATGCCAGCTATCGTTGTGCAAATGCAAAAGCACGGTCAGGCGTTTGCCGCTGCCTTCGGCTTTACCGAGGACCAAAAAGCGTGAGCCCTTGCTTGCTACGCAAAGTCCCCATTGCTTATCCTTTTCAAAATCGAACAGCGGTGCCATATGATTGGAGAGAATGATATATCTGTGGTTGGTGGGGATACCGCCGGACAGGGCGGTGGCATCCACAAATCCCAGCTCCCGGATGATCATACCTCTTTTGTACTTGTGGGTCAGCTCATAGGGCAGGTTTGCGTCCCGACAATGCTGGGTCAAATCAGAGCAAGTCTGCCGGATGGCAGCGTTGATTGCGTTGATATCCTGATGCATAAAATCACCTTTTACAGAGAATTGAGGGGTTAGGACAGGGTGTACTCACCGCTGAAATCCAGATCATATTCGCCCATTGCTTTCAGGCTCATACCGGAGACCGCGGTGGAATATGCGGAAAATTCGTAAGGCTGCATATCGAGATACAGGGTATCAGCAGTCACAATGTAAACTCCGGTGTAATCGCTAACCAGTCCATCTCCGCCCAAAGTCACGATGACTCTGGCAGTATAAGTGCCGTCCTCGTTAAATCGCAGGGAAATGGTCGTGGGTTCTATGTTTCCGGTGTCTACCGAGCAGCGCCAACACAAAGTATCGGTGTTTTTCAGTAGGATCTCTTTCATGTAATTGGCTGAATGCTCCTCTTCAGAGCCGAAAAGCTGGTAAGTGTAGATGCCGGGCTCGGTGTAGGGGAGAGTGCATTCCGTCAGGGTCATAATAAGCACATTGCTGGGGAGAATGTCCAGGGTGCCCACGGCGATCTGCTGAGTATCGGGATTGGTCCAGGAGAAGGTGGCGTGGTTGCCGTCGACCTGGGCGGTGGCCATATCTATGGAGGTAATCCGGTACCAGAAAACAGAGAAGCTCATGGTATCTCCCTCTACCGCGTGAATGGTGAAGGTGTCGAAGGAGTCGTGGGTGCAGTCATAAACACCGGTCTCAAAGGCAGAGACGGTGGGCTTTTCCACGAGACTGCTGTCGTCTTGGGTGGGAGCTTCGGTAGGGGCATCGGTGGTGTTTTCTGTAGGGTTCGGTGCAGGGGGAGGCGTGTAGGGAGCCGGTGTGTCATGGCAACCGGTCAAAAGAACACATCCCATAATCAGGATAGCCAGTAATCTTTTCATAGGGATTCTCCTTTCTGTTTATGAAGCTATTATAGCACTGTCAGAATCCGAATGCAATAACAACACCCCTCGGGTCGTCCCAAGGGGTGCGGATCGTTTTTTGCAATAGATACAACAATCCCCGCCGGGAAACCGGCGGGGATTCATTATTGAATTAAATCTTAGCCCGGATAACAGCCTGTCCTGCTATACGCAAAAGAGGGAAATGATCACTCTGCTATATTAAAATACTCCATAGAACTTTTAATCAAAGCATCTATGGTGCTTTGATACTGCTTGTACTCTTCATAGCCGGATAAGCGAATGCTGAATTCTTTCCAGCGAGGTGTGTAAGAAATATCAAGACCTAACTCCTCGCATTGCTGAATCATCTCGGGGTTTTCATTTCCCTTGTAAACAATGTAAAGGTAGTTCTTTTTCGGCCTAAACATTAAGAAGTTTTTAGAAATGCCGTCCCGCATCATTCCAATGTAAAATTTATTATACTTGAGTTCATATCCTACGGCGTACTCTTTTACACTTTCAAAGATTGCATCGACATTTTGCAACATTTTTGCAGTACTGCGGGCTTCCCAGTATTTTCTGTCGGTAGCTTCGTATTGTTCTTCGTCATCATTCACTACGGTAACTCTATCTAATACCTTCGTGAAAGCAAGAGAAATATCATCCCCCTGCTTATATGCAGTCATTTGCAAAGCTATCAGCGGAATCGCACCGTTGAATAGCGAGATGACATTCATAAATCGGCCTGTGATTTCCTCAGCAACGATCACAGCACAATGGTCATATTGAGGGTATCTCTTTCTTTCCGTATCCCAATATTCAATAGTTCTGATAATATGGCTCGGGTCGGTGGCACCCAATTGCACCTCTACCTCATAGCGCGTTCCATCATCATCGGCCAGCAGTAAATCAAGTCTGCCACCCAACGGCTGTATTTTTTCTCTTTGAATTGGCGATAAATCTCCCAAACCCAGCACAGATGGATCATTAAATATAAAGCTTTGAATTAATTCCTCCTTAATTTGTGGATTGTTTTTAAGTTTTACTTTTTCCATTCTTACTATTTTTGCCACCGCTTATCATCCCTTCTTTTCTCTTGTTATTTTCATTGTATCAGAATTGATGTAAAAAATAAAGTGTATTGCAAAAAATCGCCACCGGGGTGGGTGGCGATTTTGTTGTTAGGAATTAGCCCTTCATAGCAGCTTGTGGTGCTATGCACAAAAGAGGGAATATACTATCTTCTTGACCCAATTTTTTCGCCTATTTCCATTAATGTTTTTAACCCTTCAGGATTTTTAAGAAGTTCAGGAAGTAGCTGCATAACCATTTGTTGATTTGTTTGTTCTTGTGACGGAGTGTTTTGCTGTTCTTTTTGCTTTTGAATAGAATTGACAGCTGTTTGAATTTGCATTTTTCTAAGTAATTCTTCCTCGCGGAGTTTTTCAGATAAACCATTAGGACAATATGCTTGTTTGATGTCATCCCAGTGAATATTTTTTAAGTTTAACGCTTTAGCCATTTCTTCAAGAAGCTTCAAATGCTTGTCGGCTGTATTGGGATTCATTTCAGGTCGTTTAGCCGCTTCATTTAAAAAATCAGCATATGCTCGTCGGACATTTTCGTCATTGTAAAATATAACATCAATAGAATTTAGCGCATGTACACTGGGTTCAGCAACAATCCTGTATCTATACGCCATCAATGTTTCAAAAATTTTCATTTTGCTTTTTTTAACCGCCGCTTTGCCTTGCCACCATATTGTTATCAATGTAGCAAATAAACCAGAAATCAGTGCGGTCACTATTACTAAAATGACATTATCCATACGATACCACCCTAATCATCTAAGATTTTGTATTATTGTAGCATAAAAATTTACAACTTGCAATATATAGAAATCCCCTCGGATTTCTCCGAGGGGATTCATTATTGGATTAAGCGATTAGCCCTTGATGGCAGCCTGAGCGGCAGCCAGACGAGCGATGGGAACACGGAAGGGGGAGCAGGACACATAGTCCAGGCCGATCTTGTGGCAGAACTCAACAGAGTTGGGGTCGCCGCCGTGCTCGCCGCAGATACCGTAGTGCAGCTTGTTGCCGGTAGCTTTGGCCTTGGTGATAGCCATCTCCATCAGCTGGCCAACGCCGGTCTGATCCAGCTTAGCAAAGGGATCGTTCTCGAAGATCTTGGCATCGTAGTAAGCGTTCAGGAACTTGCCTGCGTCGTCACGGGAGAAGCCGAAGGTCATCTGAGTCAGGTCGTTGGT
>JAZRZW010000150.1:0-2619 GCA_045601585.1 Faecousia sp.
GTTGCGCTGGGCGCTGCCATCCAGGGCGGTGTTCTCACCGGCGACGTGAAGGATGTTGGTCTGCTGGACGTTACCCCCCTGTCCCTGGGTATTGAGACCATGGGCGGCGTGTTCACCAGACTCATCGACCGCAACACCACCATCCCCACCCGCTAGAGCCAGATCTTCTCCACCGCCGCTGACGGCCAGACCTCCGTTGGGGTCCATGTGCTCCAGGGCGAGCGTGAGATGGCTGCCTACAATAAGACTCTGGGCAACTTCCAGCTGGGCGGCATTGCTCCCGCACCCCGCGGCGTGCCTCAGATCGAAGTCACCTTCGACATCGACGCCAACGGCATCGTGAAGGTCTCCGCTAAGGACCTGGGCACCGGCAAGGAGCAGCAGATCTCCATCACTGCTTCCACCAACCTGAGCCAGGAAGATATCGACAAGGCTGTGAAGGAAGCTGAGCAGTTCGCGGCAGAGGATAAGGCTCGCAGAGAAGAAGTGGATACCCACAATAATGCTGAGCACCTGGTCTACCAGACTGAAAAGACTCTGGGTGAGCTGGGTGACAAGATCAGCGAGGACGAGAAGGCATCCATTCAGGCAGCTTGCGACAAGCTCAAGGAAGCCAACAAGGGCAGCGACCTGGAGGCCATCAAGGCAGCATCCGAGGAGCTGCAGAAGGCATTCTATGCCGTGTCTGGGAAGCTCTACCAGAACGCAGCACCCCAGGGTGATGCCGCCAACGATGGTGTGGTAGACGCTGACTACGAGACTGTAGACTAATTTTGACGAAGCCCAAGGGGCGGCATTCCGCCGCCCCTTTTCGGTGTGTTTAACCGAGGTGAAAACATATGGCAGAAAATAAACGCGATTATTATGAGGTGCTGGGTGTTGACAAAAAGGCCAGCGCCGATGAAATAAAGAAGGCCTACCGCAAGAGTGCCATGAAGTACCACCCGGACCGCAACCCCGGCGACAAGGAAGCCGAGGAGAAGTCCATGGAGCTGGGCGAAGCTTACGAGGTGCTTTCCGATGAGGAAACGCGTTCCCGCTATGACCAGTTCGGCTTTGCCGGCGTAGATCCCAATTACGGTGGCGGTGCAGGCTTTGACGGTTTCGGTGGCTTTGGTGGCTTTGGCGGTTTTGGCGGCTTCGGTGATTTCGGCGATATCTTCGGCGACATCTTCGGTGGAGGCGGCAGCAGACAAGGCCGGCGCAATGCACCCCGCCGGGGCGAAAATGTAGGAGCCCGGGTAGAGGTCACCTTTGAACAGGCGGCTTTCGGCGTGGAAAAGGAAGTGTCCGCCCAGCGGATCGAAAACTGCGCATCCTGCAATGGCTCCGGTTCTTCCGACGGCCAGGTAGAGACTTGCTCCCACTGTAACGGCACCGGTCAGGTGACCAGTGTGCAGAATGTGATGGGCATGCGGATGCAAACCCAGAGCGCCTGTCCCCGGTGCGGTGGCCAGGGCAGCATCATCAAGAATCCCTGCACCACCTGCCGCGGCAAAGGTAAGGTTTACCGTACCCACAAGCTGAAAGTGAAGATCCCCGCCGGTGTGGACGATGGTCAGACCATTCGGATCCGCGGCGAGGGCTGTGTAGGCGTCAATGGCGGTCCCAACGGCGATATGCTGGTGGAGATCACAGTCAAGCGCCATCCCATCTTCCGGCGGGACGGTATGACTGTGTACTGCGAGGTGCCGATTACTTTCACCCAGGCAGCATTGGGCGCGAAGATCGAAGTTCCCACCCTGGACGGCAAGGTCTCCTACGATCTGCCCGAAGGCACCCAGACCGGCAAGATGTTCTCTATTACCGGCAAGGGTATCCCCTCCGTGCAGAACCCCAAGCGCCGTGGCGATCACCGCTTCACGGTAGTGGTGGAGACTCCCACCAAGCTTACCAAAGAGCAGAAGGAACTTCTGGAAAAGCTGGAAAAATCCATGGAAAAGCGTTCCACCCCCAAGCGCAACAAGTTCTTTGACACCATTAGAGATTTCTTCGATTAAGCCGATCCCCGGACGGGTCTCCCGTCCGGGGATTTTATGCTTGCTCATATGTATATTATAATGTATAATGAAGCTATACTATATAATTAACGGAGGTCCTCTATGAAAAGAACCGACTATATCAGCTGGGATGAGTATTTCCTGGGCGTTGCTATGCTGGCAGCCCGCCGCAGTAAGGATCCCAGCACCCAGGTAGGTGCCTGCATCGTATCCCCGGATAATATCATCATCTCCACTGGCTATAACGGTATGCCCAAGGGCTGCAGCGATGATGAGTTCCCCTGGGATCGCAGCGGAGAAGAGACCAAGTATCCCTATGTGGTTCACGCAGAGTTGAACGCCATTCTCAATGCCAACGGCCGCGACCTGCGGGGCAGCCGGATCTATGTGGCACTGTTCCCCTGCAACGAGTGTGCCAAGGCCATTATCCAGAGCGGCATTCGGGAGGTCTACTATCTGTCCGATAAGTATGCCTCCACCCCGGCTACCTTGGCTTCCATGCGGATGCTGGCTGCTGCCGGTGTTAAGTGCGTCCAGTTAAAGCCTACTGTGAAGAGCATTACCCTGGACTTTGTCGCCGAAGAGGATAAATAAAAAGAGCGGAGGGCACCTCTATGAA
>JAZRZW010000151.1:0-3026 GCA_045601585.1 Faecousia sp.
ACATCCTGGGTAACAGCCTCATTTGCACTGTGGGGCAGACCCTTAACGGACTTGTCTTCGTGATAAAAACCCAGTTCTACGGGCTTGATGGTGATTCTCTTTAATTGACCACCCTCAAATTCCAGCAGAGGCATCAGGCCCTTATAGTTTTTGAACTCAGTTTCCAATCCGCGGGTTCCGCCGTTGGAGCGGACATATACCGCTTGTTCCACGCTTAGCGCCGGATCCACGCCGTAACGCTCATAGAAATCCAGAGGAAGAACACCCGGCTTCTCACTTTGGAATATAAAATTCGCAATAGAGTAGAAGATGGGTTTTCCTTTATAAACCTCAATCGCTTTGACTTGATGGGTGCCGCTGCCGACCACGGCGCAGGCGCCCCAGTCGATGCACTTACGGGCAAACTCCTCAATAAAGTAGTCCGGCTCCTCATCCAGTTCTCCCTTGATCTCGTGGGAGTGGAAGCAGACCACTACATAGTCGGCATCTTTTTTTGCCTGTTCGATCGCCAGGCGCATACGCTCCATATCCCCTGCGTGGGGTGTGCTTTCTTTGCCTTCGGTGTCGCTGCATTTAAAATCCACCGTACCCAGACTGAAAACACCGGGCCTTGAAACAATGTAGCCGCCCCGCTTGGAGTTGTTGATGCGGCCGTTGATGTGGGTGGCGTCCGCAATTTCCTCCAGTGCTTTCATATGGGCAGCATTGACCAAAAAAGTCTCACTGTGCCGCAGCTTATTCACGCCAGGTCGGGCAGGGATCACATCACCGGCATCCCCGGCCCGGGCGGCATCATCACAGGTGGAGGTGATGCACAGCACTGCCACCTTCCCCTTGCCCGTTTCCACCATGGCCGGCGCCGTTGCCTCCGCAAGGCTCATGCCGGCACCGCAAACCGGCATTTTTCTTTGTTCAAAAGCTTTCAGCGTGCTTTCAATGCCACCATAGGAATAGTCCATAGTGTGATTGTTGGCAAAGCCGAAGCAGTTAAAGCCGTATTTTAAAACATCATCCAGAATTTCCGGCTTGGCTGTCAGCCAGGGTACACCGCAATAGGTGGAGGCAAACCGGTCATTATTGGAGATCACCATCTCCAAATTGTTGATCCGCACATCTGCCTGTCCGATATAGTCCCGGACAGGCACCAGACCTTCATAGTTTTCCGGCAGTTTTTCCATCAAAATGGAGTCGCCGGTAATACAGATCTTCACTTGCTGATACCTCCCATATTGTCCAGAATAAACTGCACGAAGATTTGGCTGCCAAGGGGCAGGGCATCTTCGTCCAGCATAAAATCGTTGTTGTGGGGCAGGGTCGTGCAGCCCTTTGCCGCATTTTTTGTACCCAGCCGCAGGAAAGCACCGGGCTTTTGCGAAACATAGAAGGAGAAATCTTCGGAACTGAGCTTTTCCGGCATGGTCACGATTTTTTCCTGCCCCACGATCTTTGCGGCAGACTCCAAAAGCTGCCGGGAAACCAAAGGATCGTTGCACAAAGGCAAAGCCTTGGTGTCCTCATGGAACGCAATCGTTCCGCCCCGCCGGGCAGCGGCATTTTCAGCTATGGTGCGGATGTTTTCCACAATGAAGGTTTCCAGTTTTGTGTCAAAGGTTCGCAAAGAGATCTTCATTTCGGCATAGTCCGGGATCACGTTGTCCGTACTGCCTGCTGCCAGCATACCAACAGTGCAAACATATTTGTCGAAGGGGTTCATTTGGGTGGCCTTCATAGCAGCGATTCCGTTGTAGGTCTCCACCGCCATGGACAGGGCATCCACACCGCTTTGGGGCAAGGTAGCATGGGCCGTTTTGCCAAAAAACTCGATTCGCAAAGGATGGGAGGCAGCCATGGAAACACCCGGGCAGATGCCCACTGTGCCGGTCTCCAGCCAGTTTTCGATGTGCATACCCACGATCACATCCACCAGATCCATAACGCCGTCTTGCACCATCAGTTTGGCACCGCTGAGTTCTCCCTCCTCGCAGGCCTGAAACAGAAGGACTACCTTGCAGCAAAGGTCCTTTTCCATAGTCTTCAGCGCCTTTGCCGCACCCAGCAGCATGGCCGTGTGGGCATCGTGGCCACAGGCGTGCATAATGCCGGGGTGTTGGGAGGCATAGGGCAGACCTGTCTTTTCTGTTAGGGGCAGCGCATCGGTATCCGCCCGCAGACCAATGGAAAAATCGGTGCAATCGGGATTGATAAAGGCTACGATACTACTCTTGCCGTATTCCTCAGTGTAAGGAATCACCATGCTGTCCAGTTCCCGGCGGATCAGCGCCAAGGTCTTGGGCAGGTCAAAGGCCAACTCCGGATACTTGTGCAGCTCCCGACGTATGGCTAAAATGTAAGAACCGTCAATCTGCATACCTATACCTCAAAGGTAAAGCTCACCAGGGGTGCGTGCTGCTGGGCGCCGTACACATCCCGCTCGCCCAAAGCACCGGAGGGCATGGGGCGGACAATGGTAGCCTTAATAGCCTTGGCATTGGGGAAGTAAACAATGCTTAAAACATCCTCTTCCGGGATCTGATAGAGCCGGGCGATGGTTTGCTTGTTGATAATATCCGCAGCGCGCATCTTCTCGAACATCTCCTGCTCCTTAAGCAGAATATCCAGGGTCAGTTCGAAAGGACCTGCGTTTTTAGAGCGGATCACATTGGCGATATCTTTCAGTGCGATTTTCATGCCGTTACCTCCTCATAAACAGGCGTAAACAGAGTCAAGGGATCCTGGGTGCGCAGCAGGGCGTACACGCTGAACACATAAGTTTCTCCCACCTTAATATCGGAAGGGGAGAAGGGGAAGGCCAGATTACCTGCGGTGGCGATGCGTCCGGGATAACCGTAGTGCAGGAGCGTGGAGCGGGCTACGGAGCAGGCGGCGGCAGAATGCTCCTGGGTATCTGCCACCACATCGATCACAATGCCGATCTCGTGGGATGTGATCTGGGTGTTGGGCTCCAGCTGACCCATGACGCCGTTTTTGCCGTAGACGATAAAGTCCAGGTTATAGTCAAAATCGGC
>JAZRZW010000152.1:0-3906 GCA_045601585.1 Faecousia sp.
GGGTACGAAAGTGGTGCTCATGGGCCGCAAGGGTATTATCGCCCAGGGAACTCCAGAGGAGATTATGACGGAAGACAATCTGTCGGATATCTATGATGTCCGTGTTCGCATCGTTAACAAACAGACCGAGGGCAGCAAGGCTTTTTTCTGCGAGCCCTGTTTTGATTAAGGAGATTTCATATGAAAAGAATTGTTGCATTGATGCTGCTTCTGGCAATTGTCCTGTCTCTGGCAGCCTGCGGCGGCAGTTCCGCAGCGGAAACCACTGCGGCTACCGAGAAACCCGCGGAAGAAAAAAAGTCCCTGCCTGTGGCAACGCAGGCGGCAGAAGAGGAAGTCCCTGCTGAGACCCTCTACCGGGATGCTATGATCCCTTTTGAGGAGCTTGTTCCCGCTGAGCGCATTGTCATTCTGCAGAACACCCTGAACTTTGGTCGTGAAGGTTTCTACACCGAGGAAACCAAGCCTGTGACCGAGGAAGTCAAGCTGGATGGCCAGACCGTTGCTGCCTATAAGCTGACTTATGCGCTGAACTTCCTGACCTTCGGTTATGAAAACGGTGCTGCAGTGGTTGACGCAGCCGGTAATGAAACTGCTTTCAGCAAGGAAGAACTGGAAGGCTCCTATGTGTACATCGAAGGCTTCCAGAGCTATACGCTGCCGGTGCTGTTCAATCCTGCCACCGGTGCGAAAGTGGTTGACTTTGACCACCTCATCACCGATAATGAAATGGTGATCAGCATCATCACGGAACAGTCCCGCCGGTGCATGGATATGTTTGCGCTGGTTGGCTGGGATACCGCTTCCACCACCTACCATGTGATGGCTACCGATAAGTTCTTCGTTCCCGCAACCCCTGTGGACTACGATGATGGTGAGATCCGCGGTGCCCTGTCCGGTTCTGTCAACGGAACCTTCCCGGAAATGGTTCCTGCTCAGGGTAAGATCAATGACGTTGTTTATATTGAAAAAGTGGTGAATTGATATGGAGAAAACATCTGTAAAGTATCGTGTTCTGGAAGCAGCCAGACCCTATCTGGAAAATCTTACGGTTAAGGATTTGGTAGTGGGCATTTCCCTCATCGCGGTTCAGCTCAATGATGAATCTGTAGGTGTTTCCTACGTTCTGCGTTATGCGCTGCCTCCGGAGTGCGGTGCTTTCGGCTATGCCCGCAATGCCATCGGCATGTCTGCCTGGGATGTGGCAAGATGGACCGTGGAGGGTGAAGACAATGTTGCCCGTTCCATTGGCGGTGCGGTTCTGTCGGCTGCTTCCCAGCAGCTGCCCATTGCCGATGATACAGATGATAAGTGCCGCTACGGCATGGAGATCACCGCCGAAGATACTGTGGGCATGATCGGCTTTATCAAGCCCGTTGCCAAGGTTTTGGAAAAACAGGTAAAGAAGCTGTACGTCTTTGACGAGGGTGTTTCTCTGTACGAGGGTAATATGCGTGTGTGCGGTATGGATCAGCAGCCTGTTCTGCTTCCGGAGTGTACCAAAATGATCATCACTGGTTCGTCCACCATCAACGGCAGCATCGACGGCCTTCTGGAGATGTGCTGCAATGCTACCCAGATTGCTTTGGTGGGTTCTTCCACCCCCATGTTCCCGGAAGGCTGGAAGGATACAAAGGTTACTTCTCTGGCAGGTGCCTGGTGGCCGAAAGAGCGAAAAGAGGACATCTTCCGCATCATTTCCCAGGGCGGCGGCATTGCTCAGCTGAGACAAATTATTCAGCACAAGATCGCGTTCGTATGATTTTTAGATGCTGCTGAAGTAATGTACGCAAGATTTTATGTGATTGAAAGGAAAAACTAATTTATGAAATTGAGTGCAAGAAACCAGTTTAAGGGTACTGTTGTTGAAATTATCGAAGGTGCAGTAAACGGCTATGTCAAGATCGACATCGGCGGTGGCAACATCATTAGCTCCAATATTTCTATGGCTTCCATCAAGGAACTGGGTCTGGAGGTTGGCGGTACTGCATACGCGGTTATTAAGGCAAGCTCCGTTATGGTCGGCGTTGAAAACTGATTAGCGGCCATACGAAATTTTATAAAAAAGAATCACAGGCACGGATGCGGGAACATATCATACCGCCAACTGCCTGTGATTTTTCTTTGATTGGACTTTTTACTTGCCATATCAACAAGTGTATATTTTCGCGCTTCCTTTACGAAACGGTGAGAGTGGCTATGTATTCCACAGTCTGTATATGTCCCATGGCTGTACGGATTTCACGGTCTTATTTTTTAGTTCGTCCGGGACAAACGTCCTTCAAAATTTGGGAGAAATTGCTAGATAAGGAAATATCATGTCGAATTATTAGAGACCAACCATAATAAGGCTTGGCAACGCATAGAGACAAAAGGGAACGTCTCGGATCAGAGTCGTTCCTCCTTTCATTCTTATCGCAGCAAATAAAAGTTTCTTACGTGAATGTTATAAACTTGACGAAATCCGACATTTATCACACGCATTTGGACAGCGCATAATGGCCGCCCTGTAATTTCAGGGAATTGTCTGAACAGAAAGAAACCCGGAGTATTGCGTATTTCGTATGGATTTGTTACACTGAACGAAAGAAGTATGGAGGTGCTGCAGGTGGGAGATTGGAGAGAACTGTTCAAGCCCTGGATCTTGGAGCGGGGACGGGATTATTTTTCTGGCGGCCATGTGGTGGAGCTGGAAGAGGAAGGTTTTCTTGTCTGCGCAAAGGTCAGCGGAAGCCAGGAGTATCAGGTGGAGATCCGCAGTGACAGCGACGGTGTGCTCCGGATGGCTTGTGACTGCCCCTATGCAGAGCGCGGCGAGAACTGCAAGCACATGGCGGCAGTTTTGTTTGCTTTGGAGGACGAACCCGGGAACGAGCGGACGGACTGGCAGGATGCATTGGAACAGCTTTCGGCAGAGAAACTCCGGGAGCTTTTGCTCAGTCTGGCAGTGGGAAATCATGCCTTGCAGGACCGCATCGTGCGTCTGGCTGCAGGACCGGGAACTGAGCCGGAGCGGTGGCGGACGGATCTGGAGCAAATCATCCTCGATCATTCGGACTATCGGGGCAGGCTCGTATATGGGCAGGAATATGACTGTCTGGCAGATATTGCCCAATATCTGGAGGAATCGCTGCCCCACCTTCTGAACGACGGTCAGATCCTGGATGCTGCGCAGCTGGTATTCCATGTGTATGACACGGCCTTCGATGAGGAGCTGAGCGGCGATGACGGTGGAGGACACGATCTCGTTTCGGAAGCCTGTCGGAATGCATTCGAGCAGATCCTCTCAAAGGCTGATGACCGGGAGAGACGGAAGATCTTTGATCTGCTCCATGAGTTTCTGGAGGGCAGCGAGTAGGACTGGGGTTCGGAGGATTTTGAAGCGGGTGATGGACGCTGCCTGTGAACGCAAGCAATACCGCCATATCATCCGGCATCTGGATGCGTTGAGGTCCTAGCCGAACGGAGACAGCACTGCCCGAAACCTCGCTGCCCACTGGCACGGTCATCATAAAAATCGCCCTGCCATGAAGGATGAGCTTCAAAAGGTCGGGTATCCGCAGAAATAAGAGAAAGCTGACAGGTTTTCGGGCCTGTCAGCTTTTCCTGTTTAGACTTAGTTCCATTCCGGCTTCACCAGGAATTCCCGGATGTTCAAATGCTTGATGCCGTCCCGGCTCATGTCGAACTCGTCCAGGGAGACTACATACTTGGGGAAGTTGTCCCGGATGGTGTCGTAGACCCGGAACTCCCGGTCGATGGTCTCCGGGGAGGCCAGCAGGTAGGTGCCCTGGACATAGAGCTTCTGGCCCCGCTTTTCGCAGACGAAGTCGATCTCCTTGTCGCCTGCTTTGCCGACGGTGACGGTGTAGCCCCGGCGCAGCAGCTCCAGATAGACGATGTTCT
>JAZRZW010000153.1:0-8428 GCA_045601585.1 Faecousia sp.
CTACGGATGCTTTGCCAAGGGCTACGAACTGAACATCCGCAACGAGGAGCAGGTCAAGGAGATCTTTGCGGACTTGGATGCAAATGATTGCTTTGTGGAAACTGTGGTCTTGAATGCTGCTGATCTGGGCTTTGGCGATGACCCTGTTAAGGGAATGGATTTCTTTACTGTACCTGTTGAGGAATTCCAGAGAGTGTTTGAGACAAACCTGGTTTGGAACTTTACCATCGTGCGTCAGGCTGCTCTGCGGATGAAGGAGCATCACAAGGGTGCTATCGTATTCATCAGCTCCAACACAGCTTATCGTGCTATCCCCAACCGGAGTGCATACTGCGCATCCAAGGGCGGAATCAACTCCATGTCCAAAGCCTTTGCTGTGGACCTGGGTAAATACGGCATCCGCTCCAACGTGGTACTGCCTGGTACGATCAAAACGGACCGCTGGAAGAAGATGGGTGGCGAGGCCATTGGGGGCTCTCAGGCACCTTTGGGCGAGATTTCTGATTTTGAGGATGTCGCCAATGCAGCATTCTTCCTTGGCTCTGATCAGTCGAAGAATGTTACCGGCACAGAATTTGCTGTGGATGGCGGTATGAGCTGCCAGCTGCTCCCTGCAAAATAATATAAAATGCTGAGCGCCCCTCTTCTGTATAGTCAGAAGAGGGGCGCGTAATATTTCAGATCAATCCAAATTGCGCGTTTTAGGCTGCTTTTTTAGAAGCTGAAGAAGATATTGCTGCGCCTGTGTAAAATGCGCGCTTTTGCGGTAACAGACACCTTGCGTATAGTAAAAGGGAGGGTCCAGGGCAATGTGTGTCAGCTGATCGGAATGATGATTGGCAGGACAGAAGCCAACCAGCGAGGGGTCATCTGTTAGGATCTTCACAAGGGAGTTGTGCCGCATATAGGTTTTTTGAATGTGGGGCTGCAGCTTCTCCTGCTGAAAATATCTGTCCACGGTTTGCCGGAGAATCGGTCCCTCCCGCATCAAAGCAAAATGTGTGTCAGACGCAAGCTCCCGCAAGGAAAGTCGCTGGTCATTCCTTTGGGCCAACTGTACGGAACAGAAAGGCAATTTGTTC
Source organism: Faecousia sp. (assembly GCA_045601585.1). Classification (GTDB taxonomy): domain Bacteria; phylum Bacillota; class Clostridia; order Oscillospirales; family Oscillospiraceae; genus Faecousia. Next base: position 1,083 of record JAZRZW010000153.1, read on the forward strand.
TCGTGAGAGACAACAAGGTCCATTTCGCTGACAGTGCATGGGAAATAGGTAAGGTTGGGATCGGTTTCCAGGTATGCGGCAATGCCGATATCTATTTCGCCGGAAGCAACAAGCTTTTGTATTGTCAGGGAACTGTCACAAATGAATTCTACGGTCGTTCCCGGGTAGCGTTTGCGTACAGAATCGGCGCAATCCGACGCGAACTTCTGCAAATTATCACCGCAAATTCCGAATAGTATATGATTGTTGGCTGCTCTGCGTACAGAAGAAAGTTCGTTTTCCAAGCCGGACCACAAATCGTGGATTTGACGAGCTGTTTTCAGGTATATGATGCCCGCATCGGTTAATTCCAGGATGCTGTTCTTCCTGCGGACAAAAAGCGGGATGCCTGCTTCCTGCTCCAATTTATCAAGGAATCGGCTGAGCGTGGGCTGTGTCAAATAGAGGCTCTCGGCGGCTTTCGTCAGGCTTCTTTTATCTGCGATTCTTAAAAAATATTGTATCTTTTTAAGCTCCATTGTAGCTGACCTCCGTTTGTATCACTCAAAATATATGCATTTTATGCATATGAATATTCTATTTCTCAATTTGCTCTGTGTCAATACTTTTGATATAGTAAAAGAAAAACGGAAGTATGAGGAGCCTGCGTATGAAACGTTTAATGTCCTTCGTGTTAATGATTTTGTTGGTCATTGGACTTTGCGCCTGCGGCGGTGAGACAGTGTCGGAAGTGCCGGAAACAACTGCCGGTCTTCAGGTTGGCTTTGGCAGGGCAAATATTACACCGAAAGAACCGGTTTGGATATCCGGTGGAGGGAATCCGAACCGTATTTCCACCAGCTTTATCGATTATTTGTATGTGACCTGTGTTGCGATCACAGATCCCAGCGGAAATACGTATTTGATTTTTACCCAGGATCTTCAGGGAACGCGGGAGAGTTATACCGGTCCTGCCAAAAAGACGATCAGTCAGGAAACCGGCGTACCGGTGGAGAATATGATGATCTCCTCCACCCATACACACTCTGCGCCGGGTTTGACAAATGCAAGCCGTACCGGTATTCCTGCTGCAATAAAAATTTACAGCGAGGGTATGCTGCGGGCTGCTCAGGATGCTATGGCAGACCGTTCTCCTGCGACTGTATCTGTTGGCTGTACCCAGGCGGAAGATTATGTTTTTGTCCGGCACTACATTTTGGATAATGGTACTTATGCCGGCGCAAATTACGGCGATTTCAACAAGAGTACCATCAGAGATCATGCCTATAAGGCCAATACAACTTTGCAAATGATCCGTTTTACCCGCCTTGCGGAAGGGAAGAAGGATATCTTGATGATGAACCTTGGAGACCATGCCACATTTAACGGAAGCACGTCTTTGACAAACTTGTCAGCAGACTTCCCGGGACCGCTGCGGGACCATATTGAGGCCAATTCCGATCTGCTGGTTGCGTATTTTATATCTGCCGCAGGAGATCAGGCTCCTGATTCCAGAATAGCTTCTGAGGTTGTCGCAAAGGATTACAGAGAGTACGGAAAAGGTGTGGGTCAGTTGGTGCTGGATGCGCTGCCGACCTTGACAGAGGTCAAAAGCGGAGATTTCAAATTCACAACAGAGAGCTTTACCATGACCACAAACAAAACGGGTATGGATCGGTTGCAGGAGGCTACAGAAACTTACAACGCCTATCTGGAGGGCGGATATCCATTGTCTGATCCCTTGGTAGCGAAGTATGGGTTTGTCCGGGTGTTTGAGGCAAGGGCAATTGTTCAGCGTTCCACGTTGGCGGATACATACACATTTGATGTATGGGCAATGTCTATGGGAGATGTATCTTTTGTATTTGCGCCTTATGAGATGTTCGGCAAGAATGCTGCTCAGATTACAGAGGAATCTCCTTTTTCGATGACCTTTATCGCAACCTGCGCCAATGACGGACACGGCTATATTCCGGCGGAGGATGCCTACGAATTTAATTGCTACGAGGCATATTCCAGTAAAGCGGCTCCCGGTCACGGCGAGAAGCTGGCGCAGTTGTATGTGGAGATGCTGAACGATTTGAAAGGAGCGTGAAGAACCGTTGAGAGCGATACTCTTTGATGTGGATGGGACACTCCTGGATACAGAAAGAATCTACATGCGGGCATGGATCGAGGCGGGCGCTCATTTCGGTTATCAAATACCGGAGGAGGCACTTTTGAAAACACGGGCAGTCAATAAAGAGATTGCTATAGCCTGTTTTCAACGTTACTGCGGAGCAGATTTTCCATATCATCAGATACGGGAAGAACGGGTGCGTATATCAGAGGATCATATTCATGCTATGGATGCGGAGAAGCTGCGGAAGCCTTATGCCAAGGAGATTTTGCAGCGCTTACATGACTGCGGATATATTCTTGGTGCAGCATCTTCTACAGATTATGCTACTACCTGCCAGCATTTGGAGCATGCCGGACTTTTGCAGTATTTTACGGCTGTTGAAGGTGGCGATATGATACAGCATGGTAAGCCAAAACCGGATATCTTCCTGCATGCGGCCCGGAGCTGTAAGGTAAAGCCGGAGGAATGTGTGGTTGTAGGAGATACACCGGCGGATGTGTATGCCGGAACGGCGGCTGGAATGGAAGTAATCTTGATTCCGGATCAAGTCCCTGTCAATTCCCAAACATCCCGGTTAAGCCGGGATGTTTTGAGGGATTTGGGTCAGCTGCCGGGAACGCTGAAGATTTTGGAGGACGCTGTATGCAACAGAAATTAATCGTAGTATCTATGGATGCGCTGATTTATGAGGATTTGGAGTATCTTTCCACAAAACCCTCTTTCCGGTGGCTGATGGAGCATGGTGCTAAGGTCAATCGCATCCGCAGCGTTTTTCCTACGCTTACCTACCCGTGCCATGCGACTATGTCTACGGGACAGTATCCCTCCGGACACGGAGTGGTCAACAATACCTATTTTGAACCCGGTGTGGTCAATTCTCCCTGGTGCTGGTTCCATGATGTGTATAAGGCAAAGGATCTGCCGGATGCCTGCAAGGAAAAAGGGTTGACAGTAGCATCGGTTGGCTGGCCTGCCAACGGCAAGCATGCCCATGTGGATTATCTTGTGGGAGAGATTGCTGCTACCAGAGCAAAGACTGTAGAAGCGTTCTATCATGACTATGCATTGACCGGTACCCCCCAGTGGTTGTGGGATGCGGTGTGCTTGCCGAATATTCATTGGCGTACAGAAAAACGCCGTGTGGCCATGTTTAATGCGGCAGTATGCTGTGATATTGTACGGTATTACAAGCCGGATCTGGTATTGTTGCATCTGGCAAATCCGGATAATGCTCGGCATAAGTACGGAGTGTTCTCACCGGATATTCAACCTGCGCTGGATGAGTGTGAGGAGATCCTGTCCTGGCTTTTGGGTGCCGTTCAGGATAGCGGCGTGGATTATAATCTGGTCATAACTGCAGATCACGGTCAGATGGATACGTTTCAAACAGCAAATCCCAATACGCTTTTTGCCCAAAACGGTTATCTGGAACTGGATGAAAACGGTTTGGTTACAAATTGGCGTGCATGGAGTCACTCTGTTGGCATGAGCGCCGTGGTATACGTAAAAGATCCTGCGGATGAGCCTGCGGTGTATTTGCTGCTAAAACAATATGAGGGACAGGGATTCCGAAGGATATACAGCCGTGAGGAAGCGGCAAAAGACGGTTTTTCCGGGGACTTTGCATTTGTGTTGGACAGCGATGGACGTACCGGCTTTGACAATTACTGGCTAGGGGAATACTTGGTACCGTTGGAGTATGTCCACGGAAGCCATGGATTCCATCCTGAGAACGGGCCGTCTCCTACATTGCTTGCGATTGGTCCTGCCTTTACCAATGATGCTGTGTTGGAGCGTGCGAATTTAGTGGACGGCGCAACTACATGGGCACATATTTTGGGCGTATCTCTTCCTGATGCACAGGGGCGTGTTTTGCAGGAACTTCTTAAGGAGTAATAGAAAATGGGGTATCAATTATTTGCCTATGATCAACTGGAGCGTTTTTGCAGAGCTGTGTTTTGTGGATATGGATTCCTGCAGGAGGAAAGCGAAAAAATTACGGATGTTCTGTTGGAAGCCGATTTGCTCGGCATTGAGTCCCACGGTGTGCAAAGATTGATTCGATATCACCGGGAAATCACGGAGAAGAAGATGGTTTCCGTTAAAAGTGTTCCGCAGATCCTAAAGGAAACACCGATTTCCGCCACGATAGAAGCAAATGACGCAATGGGACAATTGGTTGCTGTCCAGGCAATGGAACTGGCGATTCAAAAGGCTTCCCAATACGGGGTGGGCATGGTGGCAGTTCGTAATTCCAATCATTATGGTATTGCCGGGTATTATACCCGTATGGCTGCCGAGCAGGGCTTCATTGGCATTTGCATGACCAATACGGAAGCCATTATGGTGCCCACGTACGGAAGACAGGCTATGCTGGGGACGAATCCTATAGCGTTTTCTATGCCGGCTGAGCCAATACCCTTTACCTTTGATGCAGCCACAACGGTTGTCCCCCGGGGAAAGCTGGAGGTATACGCGAAGCGTGATGGCTGTCTGAAAGCGGGATGGGCTTTGGACGAAAACGGGCAACCCAGTACAGACGCGGGGCGGGTCTTACAAAATATTATCGCAAAATCCGGCGGCGGTATTTTGCCGCTGGGTGGGGTAGGGGAGGAAACCTCCGGTCACAAGGGATACGGATTTGCGATGCTTTGCGAGATTTTTACTGCGATCCTCTCGGGCGGTACTACTTCCAATTATATCTATAAAACAGTGGGGAAATCAAACATTGCCCACTTTTTTATGGCGCTGGATCACGGATTGTTCGGAGAGAAGAAAGATATGGAAGCGGCTCTGTCTGTGTATATGCAGGAACTGCGGGACAGTAACAAGGCAGAAGGGCAGCAGCGTATATATACCCATGGGGAAAAGGAATTTTTGAATAAAGAGAAAGCTCTTAAAGAAGGAATTCCTGTCAATGAAAAGACTTATGCGGAAATGGAAATGATTGCCCACTACATCGGAGCGGAACGGTATATTCCGGAAGCTATTGGATAAAAATCTCCCCTGCCGTTTGGGCAGGGGAGATCTGCTTATGTAATGGTTGCCTTAGCCGCGCATCTTCAGACCGCCGCAAGCCAGGATGCAGTTGCCTGTAACCCAGGAGGAATCGTCGCTTGCCAGGAAGGAAGCAACAGAGGCGATCTCTGAGGGCTGTCCTAGACGGTTTGCCGGGACGTTCTTGATCTTCTGCGCCATGATGTCGGCGGGAATGGTCTTCAAGATGTCAGTTTCGATCATGCCGGGTGCAATGCTGTTGACGGTGATACCCTTTCTTGCGCTTTCCAGCGCCAGAGTACGGGTAAAGCCATCGATTGCGGCCTTGGAGGCGCTGTAATTGGTCTGGCCAATGTTGCCGAAGGCGGAGGTAGAGGAGATGTTAATGATCTTGCCATACTCCCGCTCGCGCATGCCTGCGATGACAGCCTGGCAGCAATAGAATGTACCAAAGAAGTTTACATCCATAACCATTTTCGCCTGAGCGTCGGTCATCTTGTGGAACATAGCGTCCCGGGTGATACCGGCATTATTAACGAGGATATCGATGCGGCCGAATTTCTCGGTAACAGCAGCCATTGCCTGCTGGACGTTTTCCTGATCCGCAACATTGCAGCGGATCGCAAGGATCTTCTTGCCTGTAGGATCCAGTTCCTTCGCGGTTGCGGCTACCAGTTCTTCGTCCATGTCAAACAGGGCGACACCGGCAACATCATCTTCTAAAAAACGTTCTGCGATCGCACGGCCGATACCCTTTGCGGCACCGGTGACTACTGCATAACGACCTGTAAGTTTACCCATGATGTGTTCCTCCTGATAGTTTTGCCAGCTGCGGCAATTTATATTTTATGCGTATATATTTTATTCCAATGAGACGGCGCTGTCAAGACCGGATGCCAGGTGACGCTGATAAATTCGCATATTACACAATAAAACGGTAGCAGGATAGTGAAGAAATTAAAATAATCACGGAAATACTGTATGAGTTGTCTTTAGCGATTGACAGAAAATTCCGTCTGTGGTATTCTTATTAAAGCTAAAAATGCTTATTAAAGCAGAACAGAAGAGGAGAATTGTTATGAAGAATATCGTTATTGTTGATGGCGTTCGTACGCCCTTCGGCAGACTGGGCGGCGGTCTACGCCAGTTCCATACTGCGGACTTGGCATCCATCGCTGTAAAGGCCCTGATGGAGCGTACGCAGCTGGATCCCAAGGAGCTGGATGCTGTGTATATTGGTTCGGCCAAGGGCGATGCAAGATGCCCTAACCTGTCCCGCTACACATCCCTGCTGGCAGATCTGCCCTATGAGACATCTGCGGCATCTGTAGAAATGCAGTGCGGTTCCGCCATTGCTTGTATCAACCATGCCGCGTTCCGCATTCTTGCTGACGATGCTGACTGTGTGATCGTAGGTGGCGCTGAGACCTTTAGCCAGCTGTTCTTCAAGTTCTCTACATCTCAGGACCCCTATAAAATGACACCTCCCACTGCATTTGAGAACAACCTGGCGCCTAAGGCTGAGGACAATCTGATCATGATCCAGGTTGCTGACCTGATGGCTAAAAAGTGGGGCATTACCCGTGAGGAATGTGATGCCTTTGCTCTGCGCAGCCAGCAGCTGGCTAACCATGCAGTAGAAAGTGGATTCCTGGATAATCAGATTATTCCTGTTGTGATTCCTGCCACAAAGAAGACCCCTGAGGTCGTTGTCTCCAAGGATGAGCATCCCCGTCCTCAGACTACAGCTGAAGCTTTGGCCAAGCTGAGAGTGATTTATGAAGGCGGCGTTACTACTGCCGGCAATGCCTCCGGTCGTAACGATGGCGGTGCTGCTCTGCTGATGATGACCGAAGAGAAGGCGAAGGCACTGGGCTATACTCCTATCGCGCGCTGGGTCGCCGGTACGGATGTGGGCGTTGATCCCAAGCTGATGGGTATCGGACCTGCTTACTCCAATATGAAGATCCTGCAGAAGATGGGCATGAAGCCTTCTGACGTGGGTGTTTATGAGTGCAATGAGGCATTTGCTGCTCAGAACCTGGGCGTTATTCGTCAGATGGAGATCATGAGCGGCGAGACCATCAACATGGATTCCTGGAACCCCAACGGTGGCGCAATTGCCTTCGGTCACCCCAACGGCGCATCCGGTGGACGTATTGCTTTGTCAGCGATCCGTCACATGGAGAATACCGGCGCACAGTTTGGCATGATCTCCTCCTGCTGTGGTGGTGGTATTGGTGTTTCC
>JAZRZW010000154.1:0-2340 GCA_045601585.1 Faecousia sp.
GCGTTGGCATCCGGAATAATGTGAATATCGATATTGGGTGCGATCTGGGTCAGCTTTTCGGTCAGGGTCGGTTTGCCAAAGAGTCTGCGCTTGGACACAGCGCTTCTACCCACCACGATCTTTGTCACACCGGAAAGACGGGCATATTCCGCAATCTGATAAGATACATCGTCACCGAACACGGTTTCAATGGTGGCTCCCAGCTCCTGTGCCAACACCGTGTTTTGCCGCAGACGCTCCTTATCCGCATTTGACATCGCATCATAATTCGGCGTTCGCACAAAAAGTGCGGTGAAGCTGCCGCCAAAGGCCTTCGACATGGTCGCCGCTGTGCGAATGATCCGGGCGTTGGAAGGTGCGGAGGAAAGGCCCACAAGAATATGTTCTGCCATAGGGAAACCTCCCATATTATTTCCCTTCATTCTATCACATCCCCGTCCGGATATCTACAACTTTCGTCATTGGTAACAGTTGGCTCATTGCCGGATCCGCGCTCCAGAAACTGATCCAGCTTTCCCAAGCAGAAGAACAGGTATACCTGACCGCCAATAAAGCTGAGTGCGGCCAGTATGATCCAAATAACCTTCATGGCTGCGATCTCAAATCCGGAAGCATTTCTGGATATCCTTGTACTTACCCATGACCATCAGGGATTTACCCTCGCACAGCAGCGTATCGGGGGTGATGAAGGAATCCAGCTTGCTTCCGCACTTCACGGCAAGAATGTTGATGCTGTGTTTCTTACGAATGTCCAGCTGACCGACGGTCTTGCCCATCCAAACAGCCGGAATCGTCACCTCAAAGATGGCGTTCTCGCTGTCCAGCTCGATGTAGTCCAGTACATGGTTGGCACTGTAACGGATGGCTGTCCACCGTGCCATTTGCTTTTCCGGATACACCACCTCATCGGCGCCGTTTCGCAGCAGAAACTTCTCCTGCACATCGGTCTCCGCCCGTGACACCACCATCCTGGCACCCAGTTCCTTCAGCAGCGAGGTCGTTTCCAGACTGCTCTGAAAGTCGTTGCCGATGCCCACGATGCACACATCATAATTTTCAACCCCAAGGGAGCGCAGGAACTCTTCGTTGGTGCTGTCGCCGATCTGAGCATTGGTCACGTATGGCAGAATCTCCTGCACCAGTTCCTCCTTATAATCCACCGCCATGACCTGGTGGTTCAGCTCCCGGAGCTTCATGGCGATGTGTTTTCCGAAACGGCCTAATCCAATTAACAGAATGGATTTCATAGTGTTACCTCCTTAACCCACGGTGATCTTCTCCAAGGGCAGCCTGGAGAGGGTATTTTTTGTAGCGGACAGTGTGGCGAAAATCAAGGTCAACCCGCCGACTCTGCCAAGGAACATCAGGCAGATCAAAATCAGCCTGGAAATCAGATGAAGCCCCGGCGTGATCCCAAGGGTCAGACCGACCGTGCCAATGGCAGATGCGGTTTCAAACAGGCAGGTGAGAATCGGAAGTCCCTCCACCCGGCTGATGATCATACCGCCTATCAAGAACAGCGTAATATACATCAGGAATACGGTTACTGCGTTCTTTACAGTGTCGTCAGCGATCCTTCGCCCAAAGAAGCGTCCGTTTTCCCTCCTGCGGAAGATCGCCACGACACAGGCGAACAGCACAGCTACTGTGGTGGTCTTCATGCCGCCTGCTGTGGAGCCGGGGCTGCCGCCGATGAGCATCAGACCGATGGTGAGGGTCTGACCGGTTTCGCTGAGGGCAGTCAGATCTGCCGTATTAAAGCCCGCCGTTCTGGGGGTTACCGCCTGGAACAAGGACAGGAGCAATCGCCGGCCCATAGGTTCTGCCGAAAATTCGAAAAAGAAAAAATAGATCGTCGGAAGCACAAACAAGATGCCGGTAGTGGCAAGAATCACCTTACTCTGCATCCTGTAGCGGTTAAAATGCAGTCCATTCTGCCGGATATCCTGCCAGGTCAAGAAGCCGATACCGCCAATGACGATCAGCAGCATGACGGTGATATTCACCACCGGATGTGCGGCATAGGCGGTCAGGGATGAGAATGGGCTGTTGGTACCCATCAGATCAAAGCCGGCGTTGCAGAATGCGGAAATGGAGTGAAACACCGCCAGCCAGATACCTTTTAAGCCGTATTCCGGGACGAATACGGTCATCAGTACTAATGCTCCCAGCAGCTCAAAGAGGAAGATACCCTTCAGAATAAAGCCGGTGAATCGGACAATGCCGCCTACCTGCGGTGCAGAGATGGCATCCTGCATGGTGCTGCGCTGCATAAGGGATATTTTCTTGCCGGAGGCCATGGTGATGGCTGCGGCAACAGTGAAGTCGGAGGCCAAGCGG
>JAZRZW010000155.1:0-2132 GCA_045601585.1 Faecousia sp.
CGACTTGCTGCTTATGCAGCCGGGGATTTTTCGGTTGTTGTGGGATTTGCAGAGGTAATGTGGGAGCGTCCACAAGAAAATAATTGATTGCATTATAAAACTGTGATATAATAAAAAAGTTATGAAATAGTCTCTTAACCCAGAAGAAAGAGGTGCTTTTATGAGAAAAACATCCCGTAAAATCTTAGCTCTTTTGCTGGCGGTTATGATGCTGGCCGTCTGCCTGCTCGCCGGTTGCAGCAAGGAAAAAGCTGAGGAAGAAAAGGTGGAAGAGCCCCGGGTCCGTGAGGTGTTCTATGGCGAAAACGGAGAGATCCCTTGCCTGGAGCTCACCGACCTTACCTATGCCACTTCCGATATTGTCCAGTGGGATTTTACCGAGATCGGTTTTGATGAGCAGGCAGGTTGGCCCTATGGTTTTGCCGATATGTCCGTCTCCCAGGAGGATGCCCCCATCTTCAACTGGTATTATGGCGACGGTGTTTATCTGACCCGCTATGAAAAGCCTGCAGCCGATGCCTATATGGTGTTGGTGCAGGAGATGATGAATGCCGGCTACCAGGTCTATTCTACCGGCACCCTGAATAACGGCGATGTTTCCTATACACTGCTGACTTATCAGGATTTTGTGTATGATGTGATCTATTGCCTCACCGGCAACAGCCTGATCGTGACTGCTTCCAAGTCTCGCCCCCTGTCTCCCTATCTGCTGCAGGATAATCCCAGCACCCAGAGCGAGGCAATCCCCGGCCTGGAGACCAAGCTGACCATGCTCACCTGGCAGGAAAGCGGTGGCGACAACTACATCATCCAGCTCAAGAACGGCCATTTTATCCTCTTTGACGGTGGCGCACATAAGATGTATGCGCAGGCTCTGGAATTCATGGAGGCCAATACCCCCGAGGGTCAGATGCCCATCGTGGATGCCTGGTTCATTACCCACGGTCACTATGACCATGTGGGTTGGACCCGCGGCTACCTCTATACCAACGAGCAAAATGGCGGCGTCTTTGGCGAAGGCGACCTGAACGACCGTGTTCGTGTCAATGGCATCTACTATAATATGCCCAAGGAGTACATCCTGGACAACACCATCTATGGCTGGCGCAGCGACGGAATGCGCAATAAGACCGAAAGCGTTTGGGCGTACCGCGTCCATCAGGCAGCGGAAAAGATGCTCACCGAGGACGGCACCCAGACTCCTGTCTACCGTCCCCAGACCGGCCAGACCTTCTACTTTAAGGATCTGACTGTGGAAGTGCCCTATACCCAGGAGCATATCACCTTTGCGGAATATCAGATGGACATCAATGCTGCGTCCACCTGGTATCTGATCCGTGCTGAGGGCCATACCTTCCTGGATGCCGGTGATACCGAGAATGTGAACCTGGCCCATGTGGAGAGTATGTACACCGGTGACTACGCTGCCCGAAAGCCGGACATTATGTCCGCTTTCCACCACGGCCACAATATTTACGATCGGTATATCGATAAATTCAACGCGCCTATTATCTTCTACACCAGTAAGACCATGTTCACCTGGGCGGCTGAGTACACCCAGGCGAACAAGGATATGCTGGCAAAGCCCAATACGGTTTACTATTGCTACGGCGACGGCGCATACCAATATAATTTTGCTACCGGAGAGGTTACACAAATCGGATGAAACACCGGATTTATATTTCAAAACATCCCTGTCACGCTGTTGCGTGGCGGGGATGTTTGTTTTTGCGCAAAGGATAGGGTGATTTTGCACAAAAAAAGGCCGCTTTCCACAGGGAAAGTGCGCAGCCATAATACCTTTGTCCGCGCCTTGCGGAAAAATTTTCCCAATATTGTGTGTTTTGCGAAATTAGCCATTGAAAAATTCCCCGCCTTCGTGTATAATGTTCATAATGTGGCGCAGGCCACGCTAACTGTAACTGTGGAGGGCGGAGGCCTTCCCGAAAGGAGAACACAAAACCATGTACACTGCAAATTCTATCCGTAACATCTGCTTGCTGGGTCACAGCGGCAGCGGCAAGACCGCGCTGGCTGAAAGTCTGCTCTATATGACCGGTGCTATTGACCGTATGGGCAAGAATGCCGACGGCAACACCGTCAGCGACTACGATCCCGAGGAGATTCGTCGT
>JAZRZW010000156.1:0-23389 GCA_045601585.1 Faecousia sp.
ATTTATAGGCAATTTATCAGTGTGGTGCTCCGCCTAAACCGGGTTTTTTATTGCATCAATAAAGAAATTCCGTAAATAATTACCAGGTGAATAGGGTAGAAGAAATAGAAAAACCATTTCATTTTCCATTTGCCTCGCTGACCGTTATACAGCGCCAGCAGGGGAAGGGCCGCCAGACTCCACCATTGGATGGGGTAGCCGGTGTAGGCCAGCAGACAAAGCCCCAGGGCGGTGCACAGGAGCTTGCCCCAGGTATCCCGGCCTGCATAGATGACCACCGGGAGCATCACGCCCCAAAAACCGTAGTCGATCTCAAAATCGGTATCCGGCAGCTTTTGCGGGAGGATCCGGCAAATGTAATACACTGCCAAAATTGCCAGAAAAGGCAAAAACCAAAATAGGGGATTATGTTTGCTCTGCGCCAGCCGAATCAGTAGAATCACGGCAATCGAGAGAGTAAAAGTTACCAAAATGCACATATATAGGGAGTGCATAGCAAAGAGATAGACACCCTGACACAGGGCGGCAAAACCAGCCATTGTCCCCAGATAGCGCAGAGGATGCTTGGTGTGGCAGCAGCCCTCAGCAATCATATAGGCAAAGATCGGCAGCGCCAACCGACCAATGATTCGCAGCCACTCCAGTTCCGGAAAAAGGGTCAGACCTACATGGTCAGCGGTCATTGCCAGCATCGCCAAAATCTTCAGTTGGTTGTTGGATAGACCGATTTTTCTCATGGATCAGCCTCCTGTTATTTTTGTGTGTGTATTATAACATAAGCTCTCCCCGGGAACAAGACTGCAATCGTTAATTTTGCTACTTGTTTTTTCCTTTTTGGTGTGGTAGAATACTGTCGATATACTATGTGAAAGGAGAGTGGTCTGGTAGTGGCTATTTTGAAAAAAGATACGCGACAGAAGATCAATGCGTTTTTGGCTGACCCCAGATATATCTTGCTGCTGGCCTTTATGACCGCTTTTTCTTTCTGCGTGCGTGGGGAAATGTTCTTCTATTATGGTGTCACGCTGCTGGCATGCTATATCTGTGCTTTTGGCGATGATCTGTTGCCTCTGGCACCGCTCTTTGTGTTTGCCTATCTTGCGCCTGCTGTGATGAACAATCCCGGCAAGTATCTCAATACAATCTTCTATGGCACGAATATGCTGTACTTTGGCTTGCTGGGTGTGATCATTGTGGGCAGCCTGATTTATCGGGTCGCTACCAACTGCAAGCAGTTTTTCCGTATGGGGCATCGCCTGCTGCCAAGCCTTTTGATTCTGTGCGGTGCATACCTGCTCAGCGGTATTGGCTCTGAGGGCTATACCACCATTTTCGGCAAAAATCTGGTGTTTGCTCTGTGCCAGTGCGCAGGTCTGCTGCTGCCTTATTGGCTGCTGGCCAATGGTGTGGACTGGAAGAAAGCCCGTAAGGACTATCTGGCCTGGATTGGTGTGGCTGCCGGCTGCCTGATTTTGTTTGAGATCTTCTGCGCTTATTTTATCAACCATGCGATCCAGGACGGTGTGATCCACCGTAGCCGGGTGTTTGTGGGTTGGGGCATGCGCAACAATGTTGGTTGCATGATGGCGATGACCATTCCTTTTACTATGGTGCTTGCTATCCAGCACAGAAAGGGTATCTACGGCATCGTTGGTGGCGCGGTATTTCTTGTGGGCACATTGATGACTACCTCCAGAACATCGTTCATTTTTGGTGCTGTGGGTTTTGTGAGCTGTGTCGTGCTGATGTTCTTCTATACCGACGACCGGAAGAAGAAAATCATCGCTATGGCGGTGGTGGCGGTTCTGTTCATGGCGCTTGTGGCCTTGTTCCGCAAACAGCTGTACCGATTGTTCTATCAGTCTTTGGATGATGCATCTGAGCTGGTCTCCCGATACACTATCTACGGTAACGGACTCAGAACATTCCTGGATGCGCCGCTCTTTGGTGGCTCCTTCTATCCCGGCAAGTATCCGGCCTGGGGTTGGTCTATCGATTATGTTCGTAAGTCTTTGCCCGATCGTTGGCATAACACTGTGATACAGCTCCTGGCAAGCTGTGGCATCACCGGCCTTTTGGCCTATGGCTATCACAGACTGCAGACCGTGAAGATGGCATTGCAGTTCCGCACCCGGGAAAAGAAGCTGACGGCGATTGCTGTTTTGATCATGTTGGCTTGCAGTTTGCTTGACTGTCACTTCTTCAATTTGGGCCCCACGCTGTTCTACTCTATCATCCTGTCTTTCCTGGACAAGCAAGAATAATACCTAAAAATCACTCCGGAATACGAAAGTGTTCCGGAGCGTTTTTGTTGTTTTTTGCCTATTGCAATTTCACCCTGAAGTTCTATAATGAAGGAAGAAACAAAAGGGAGGAAACCTGGTTGAAAAAGAATGTGAATATGCTGCAGGGACCTCTGCTGCGGGGAATTATTTCATACAGCGTCCCAATCATCCTCACCGGTTGGCTGCAGCTGTTGTTTAATGCCGCAGACCTGGTGGTGGTAGGTCAGTTCCGTAGCCCGCTGTCTGTGGCAGCGGTGGGCGCTACCGGCTCTATCACTGCGTTGATCATCAATTTGTTTATGGGACTTTCTGTGGGCGTAGGCGTTGCTGCGGCCCACGGCCTGGGCAGTGGAGATAAGGAGAATGTCCACCGCACAGTCCATACTGCGATCCCCACCGCGATTGTTTGCGGCTTGATCCTGACGGCGGTTGGCATCCCCCTTTGCGGTACATTCCTCACCTGGATGGGCACGCCGGAGAACATCCTGCATTTGTCTACTTTGTATATGCAGATCTACTTTGCCGGTATGACCTTCAATATGGTCTACAATTTCACCGCTTCCGTTTTGCGGGCAGCCGGCGATACCAAGACTCCGCTGGTGGCATTGGCACTGGCAGGCATTTTGAATGTGAGCCTGAATCTGTTATTCGTGATTGCATGCCATATGGATGTGGAGGGTGTAGCCCTGGCCACAACGATTTCCCAGGCGCTGTCTGCAGTGCTGGTTGTGATCGCTCTGATGCGACGCACTGACGCATGCCGCTTCAGCCTGAAGAAAATGCGGATCTACCGTCCCCAGCTGAGGAAGATCCTCAGGATCGGTCTGCCTGCAGGTCTGCAGAGCTCCATGTTTGCTATCAGTAATGTGTTGATTCAGTCCTCTGTCAATTCCTTCGGCGATGTGTTTGTGGCAGGCAACTCCGCCGCCATCAGCATCGAAGGTTTTGTGTATGTGTCCTTCAATGCCTTTATGCAGGCGACGGTGAATTATACCGGCCAGAATATCGGCGCGTACCAGTACCGTCGGGTGAAGCGGATTTTCCTGACCTGCCTTGGCTGTGTGATCGTGGTAGGCGGTGCGATGGGCGGCATCGCATATCTGCTGGGACCCCAGCTGTTGTCGTTTTACATTAAGGGTACGCCCCAGGCCATTGACCACGGTGTTTACCGTCTGGGAATGATCTGTTTACCCTATTTTATTTGCGGTATGATGGAGATCGCCACCGGCGTGCTCCGGGGAATGGGTAAATCCCTGAGTCCCACCATCATCTGCGTGATGTGCGTCTGCGTGTTCCGGGTGATCTGGATTTTTGCTGTGTTCCGGAGATACCACACCCCCTTTAGTCTGTATATTTCCTATCCTATTTCCTGGGTGATAGCCTTTGTGGCCCAGACTGCGGTGTTTTACCCGGCCATCAATCAACTCATTCGAAAAGCCGAGAGTCAATAGACTTTCGGCTTTTTCTTGCGCAGATGGGCAAAATGTGGTATGATCGAGAAAAGCGAACCGGGAGGTATCGTATGAATTATCGAAACGACAAATACGGAAATCCTTTGTCCATTTTGGGCTATGGCTGCATGCGCTTTCCCCAGAGTATGGGAAAGATCGATATGGCAGAGACGGAAAAGCAGGTGATGGCGGCCATTGGACAGGGCGTCAATTACTTTGACACTGCTTATATCTACCCCGGCAGCGAAGCGGCTTTGGGAAAGATCCTGGAGAAAATCGGAGTCCGGGAAAAGGTACATATTGCCACAAAATTGCCCCATTACCTGATCAAAAGCCGCAAGGACATGGATCGCCTTTTTGCCGAGGAGCTCAAGCGCCTGCGCACCGACTATGTGGATTACTACCTGATGCATATGCTTACAGACGATGCCACCTGGCAGCGGCTTTTGAGCATCGGCATGGATACCTGGCTGGAAGAAAAGAAAGCATCCGGACAGATCCGCCAGGTGGGCTTTTCCTACCATGGTAACTCCGAGACTTTCTGCCGCCTGGTGGATGCCTGGGATTGGGATTTCTGCCAGATCCAGTATAATTATATGGACGAGAACACCCAGGCTGGCCGCAGAGGCCTGCTGCATGCCCATAAAAAGGGAATTCCCGTGGTGATCATGGAACCTCTGCGAGGCGGCAAGTTGGTCAACCGCCTGCCTGAGAGCGCCAAAAAGATATTTGCAGAGCATTCCGTCAAGCGCAGTCCTGCCCAATGGGCTTTTCGCTGGCTCTGGAACCAGGAAGCGGTGACGGTGGTGCTTTCCGGCATGAATACGATGGAAATGGTGCTGGACAATGTGGCCACTGCCTCTGATGTGAAGATCGGGGAAATGGGCGAGAACGAAGAGAGAATGCTCCGGGAAGTCGCAGCGGCTATCAATGCCCAAATGAAGGTAGGCTGCACCGGCTGCGGCTACTGTATGCCTTGCCCCAAGGGCGTGGATATTCCCGGTACTTTTGCGGCCTATAACCGCCGGTATGCCGAAGGTCGTTTTGCCGCCCTTCGGGAGTATGTGATGTGTACCGCACTGCGCACCAATGTGTCCGCTGCCTCCCAATGCGTGGGCTGTGGAAAATGTGAAAAGCATTGCCCTCAGGGCATCTCCATCCGTGAGGAACTGAAAAATGCAAAGAAAACTTTGGAAACCCCTCTGTATAAAGTGGGCAGCAAGGTCATTAAGTGGGTGGCAAAGTTCTGATTTTGCTTGCAACGAATGCCGAAGGATGCTATACTGACTGTATCAATGAAAAGGGGAGTTACTATGACCTTGTTCAGAAAGAAAATCACAGATACTACCGTCATCTGCCTGATTGCAGCGCTGGTGATGTTTGTGGCGTTATTCCTGCCTTATGCCTCTGCCAGAGATGAGTTCCGGGAGATGATCCGGGCGGAGGGCGGAGATATTTGCTTTGAAGGCACCGATGTGAAGCTGGAGAAGATCTCCATGATCGACTTTCTGAAGGTCTATGCTTCTCGCCCCGAGGGCGCAGCCGTGGGTCAGTACTGCGGATGGCTGGTGGGCATTATGGGTCTCGGGGCGCTGCTGAGTGGTATGTTCAGCCTGCTGAAAAAGCCGGTTGCTATGCTGTTTACCAATGTGACGGCCTTTGCGGCGTTCTATCTCCACAACAGCAGCTATTCCGGTCGCAACCTGATCCCTAGTTGGGAATACCGTTTTGGCATTGCCTATTATCTGTTTGCGGTGGCGGCAATTGTGTGTGTTGCCGGCGGCATCTGGATGCTCCGGGATAAGAAGAAGGACCCTGCAACCGAGCAAAGTGAGCAGAACCCCCAATAAATAAGAAAACCGGGAAGGATCAACCTTCCCGGTTATTTGCGTCCAGGGCCTGTACCATCTCCTCGAAGGTAACAAACTCATAGCCGCTTTTCTGCAGCATCCGGATGATCCGTTGGATCCGCCGTCCGTAGGCACGGATGCCCTGTTTAATATAATACTTGTCGTAAGATTTCAGTTCCTTGATAAAAGGAACTTTTTTCTTTGTCAGCTCAAAGGGGTGAAGGTAAAACACATAATAGTCGTTCTTGCGAATATAGCGATTGAGAAGGGTTTTGATAAATGCCCACACGCTTAGTCGCACATAACCGCCGCCGGAGACGGGGTAGGGCATACCCAAAACTTTCGTTTTGGAAAGACCGAATTCATAAAAGGAATCTTTGTGCAGGATGCCTTTTCGAAGGGTCTGAAAATCCTGCAGGTCCAGCTCGACGGTGTGCCGTGCCTGGCGGTAGTCCAGGTGGCTGGAATCGTACCGGAAACCCAATTCCTGCAAGGTGTTCAGCCTCACTTTATCCATACTGAAGCAAGGGGCGCGAAAACCTATCACCTCCACGCCGAACAGCTCCTCCATCTGGGCTTTTGCCTCCCGGACGCTCTCCCGGAACTGCTCCGGAGATTCCAGCATCGGTGCCAGGTGGGTGTGGTTGTGCATAGCCAGCCGGTGGCCTGAGGCAATGTGAGGGCGCAGCCGATCAGCGATCCTCGGTGCCAGATCACCCACGGTAAAGAGGGTGGCTTTGATGCCGTTGCGACCCAGGATCTTCAGATATTCTTCCAATCCGTCCAGTAGGTCAACATCCACATGGAGATTGGCGGAGCTGATACATTCTGTATCTCCGAAGGTCTCCACATCCATGGTAAAAACAGCGTACTTTTTTGTGCTCATCTTAAACTCTTTCGAAAAAATCAATAATTGCCTGATCGTATTTTTCGGTGTTGTTGATTCTCAGGTGGGAATGGCCGCCTTTGCCGAACCAAACCAGCTTTTTATCTTTTGAGGAGCAGGCAGCAAAGAGCTGGCGGCTCTTTTTGGGAATGGAGAAGATGTCGTTCTCACCGTAGAGGAACAGTACTCGGCAGTCAGGACGGAGCTTGCGGATCGCGGTGATGGGCTTTTGGCGATATACATTGGTGCCGGTGTTGCGCCGGATCTCCATCATAGCCATTTGCAGCACCGGGAATCGGGGACGGTTCAGGGCCATCATATGCCGGCGGAAGGTTTCTGGGAAGGAGATGTAGCAGCCTTCCGTGACCAGACCTCGCAGATAGTCGGGGGCGTCCGGAGCAGTCAGGGCAAACAGACCGGAAGAGGTTCCGATGCAAATGCCGTGGAAGTAGATCTCCTGATTACCAAAACGGTCATGCACCAGTTCTGCCCACTTCAGCACATCCCGGCTTTCCTGCACACCGATGGTGTTGTACTTGCCGTCGCTTTTTCCGTGGCAGCGGGTGTCTATCACCAGCACATTGAAACCGGCCTTTTCATAGGGGGGAGCGAAATAATAGGAGTAGATCAGGCTTTCGCACCGACCGGGGAGGATGATTACGCATCGGTCTGCGCCGAAATCGTAGTATTCACCGAAGAGCAGCAGGCCATCGTTTTCAATCTGCAATTCGGTCATACGCTCCCGGTTGCCCTCCGCCCAGGCCAGACCGTCGTTCCACATCTGTACCTGTTCGGCATCATCCGGGAAGGAGCAGGTTCTGCCCCATTTTTCCGGTGTGGTGCGCACCAGCTGGTCTGTGTAGACCCGTTTGGCGATGGGGTAGGTATAGACAATCATAAATACCAGACCGCCCAGCAAAACGGCGGCAATAATGGCAATAATCGCAAAAATTTCCATAATTTTTCTCCCTGAAAGATTGGCTTTGAAACAGTATAACATAGCTTTTAATAATTTGCATTATATTTTATCGAAAAAAGTCGAAAAGAATTGATTTTGAATGGTTTGCTATGATATAATTACCAAGTATATTGTGTCTTTTTGCGTAGAGGCAAAAGAGAGGAAAGGACCAAAATCTATGGCTGATTTTGTAATTATTCCCGATGCGTCATCTGACCTGAACCGGGAGCTGCGAGAGCGCTTCAATATTCCCGATTATATCCGAGGAACATTTTATTTCCCCGATGGAAAAGAAGCCCTTGCCGACCTGGATTGGGAACTGATCGACCCGACTACATACTATGTTGCCATGGCCGACCGGAAGACGGTCTATAAGACCGCCAGCTGCCAGCGCCGCGAAGTGCTCCGGGCATATGAAAATCAACTGAAAATGGGCAAGGATGTGCTTTCTATCAATCTTTCTTCCGGTGTTTCCGGCACCTACCAGGTTTGCCGGAAGGTGGCCCAGGAGCTGATGGAAAAGTATCCTGAAAGAAAGATCATTGTGGTTGATTCCTTGCGTTACTCCACCGCATTATCTTTGCTGGTGCTGATGGCCAGCCATATGCAGAGCCAGGGCGCAACCCTGGAGGAGACGGCTGCCTGCCTGGAAGCCAATAAGCATCGCGTGCACCAGATGGGCCCTATGGACGATCTGTTTTTCCTGTGTAAGACCGGTCGTATTTCCAATTTCAAGGCGTTCTTCGGCAACTTGGTAGGTGTCAACCCTATGGCGGACTTCAATCGCCAGGGCATTTCCCAGGTACTGGGTAAGTTCAAAGGCAAGCAGCGTGCTTTCGACGCAGTCATCGAGTATATGAAGGGCACCATCGAGGATCCTCACGAGCAGATCATTTTTGTGGCTCACTCCAATCGTGAGGCGCAGGCTCAGGTGTTGGCCGAGCGTATCCGCCAGACATTCAATCCCAAGGAGATCATTATCAACCATGTGGGCATGTCCTGCGGTGCGTCCATTGGCCCCGGTCTGTGCGCGGCCTTCTATTTTGGTAAAGAGATCAGCGAAGAGATGTCCTTCGAGCAGGCGCTGATGAATAAGATTCTTCAGGAGCAAAAGAAATAAGAGGTTCTACAAATGAGAGAATTTGTGATTTTGACTGACTCTACCAGTGACCTGACCCGCGAAATGCGCCAGCAGTACAAGGTAGACTATGTGGCAATGAATTATGTGATCGATGGTGTGGAGTATAAGGCATCCCTGGATTGGGAGAACCACGGCGTTCAGGAATACTACGACCTGATGCGTAACGGCACCCGGGTGTTCACCACTCAGGTTCCCAAGAACATCTACCGCGATGCGTTTCTGGCCGCCGTTGAGGACGGCAAGGATGTGGTTTACATCTCCTGCTCCTCTGCACTGTCTGCGTCCATCAATGCAGCCCGCTTGGTGGCAGAGGAACTGATGGAGGCACATCCCGAGGCGACGATCTGCTGTGTGGACTCCCTCATCAGCTCTCTGGGTCAGGGATTCTTGGTAATGGAAGCCTCCCGCAAGCGTGAGGAAGGCCTCAGCGCTGCCGATACTGCTGCCTACATCGAGAGCATCAAGCTCTGCGTCAACCAGTGTGGCACTGTGGCATCTCTGGAGTATCTTCGGCGTGCCGGCCGTGTGAAGGCATCCAAGGCTTTTTTCGGTAACCTCTTTGGTGTGAAGCCCATCATCATCTCCGATTGCAAGGGTCAGAACTATGCCTATAAAAAGGCAAAGGGCACTGTCAATGCCCGCGTAGCCATTGCAGAGCATATTGTCCAGGCAGCCAACGGCGTGTATGAGAACCTGCTTCTGACTCATGCAGATTGCCTGGAGGACATCGAGCTGCTCAAGGAAGAGATTCTGAAAATGGCACCTTTCAAGAATGTGATTATCAGCACCATCGGCCCCATTGTGGGCGCATCCGTAGGCCCCGGCACCGTGATTGCATTCTGCCTGGGCAATGAAGTTACGATCGAAGGAAATGAGTAATATGCAAACCACCCTAAACGGCATTGAATTACATCGACTGTTTTCAAGCGGTTACCAAAATTTGAAAAAGAATATGCAGACCATCAACGACCTGAATGTGTTCCCCGTCCCCGACGGAGACACCGGCGCCAATATGGTGATGACCTTTGGTGGTGGTCTGCGTGCGGTGAATCCGGAGACGGAGTGTGTGGGTCAGTATATGCAGAGCCTTTCCAAGGCTGTGCTGCTGTCTGCCCGAGGCAATTCCGGCGTGATCTTCTCCCAGTTTATCCACGGCCTGTACGAGGGTCTGGCTCAGAAGGAGACCATTTCGTTTACAGATCTGGGGCATGCCTTTGCTTGCGCCAAGAAGGATGCCTATCATTCCATCCTCACCCCCACCGAAGGCACGATCCTGACGGTGATCCGGGAAGCTGCAGAGTTTTTGGAGCGCAATGCGGAGCAGTATGACACCTTCCTGGAGGGCTTTCAGGCGCTTCAGGATCAAATGAACGCTACCCTGAAAAGAACCCCGGAGCTGCTGCCTGTGCTGAAGGAAGCCGGTGTGGTGGATAGCGGCGGCGCAGGGCTTGTGTGCTTTGTAGAGGGCATTTGTGCTTACCTGCGGGGCGAGCCCCTGGAGGAGATGCCGGACCATGCTCAGTGGTCGGCACCCTCTGTGAATACTTCCGATTTCGGCCCCGACAGCCGCCTGGAGTACGGCTACTGCACAGAGTTTATCCTGCAGCTGATGAATGATAAGACCGACCTGACATCCTTCGATCTGAAGGAGTTTACAAAACCTCTGGAAGCCCTGGGTGATTCCATTGTGGCAGTACATAATGATGGCATCGTTAAGATCCATATCCATACCTTCGAGCCGGAGACTGTGCTGGCATACGGCCGCCGCTTCGGCGAGTTTGTGACGCTGAAGATCGAGAATATGAGCGTTCAGCACAGCGAAGTAGCAGCCCAGGAAAAGAAGGAAAAGGTAAAATATGCGGTGATCGCCGTGGCTGCAGGCCAGGGCATTAAGGAGTATTTCGAGAGCATCGGCGCTTCCTACATCATCGACGGCGGCCAGACCAACAATCCCTCCGTTAGTGCATTTTTGGAAGCATTCAGCAAATTCGATGCAGAGCATATCGTAGTGCTGCCCAACAATTCCAACATTATCCTTACCGCCAATCAGGCCGCAGAGGCATATAAAGATTGCGATGTCCGGGTGATCCCCACCAAGTCCATTGTGGAGGGCTATTCGGCACTGTCTATGATGAATCTGTGGAGCGATACGGTGGAAGAGTTGATCGAGGATATGTCCATGAACCTGGACAGCGTGACCACCGGCTATGTGACTACTTCTATCCGGGATACCCATATGGACGGATTGGATGTAAGAAAGGGCGATTATATCGGCCTGGCGGATAAGCACATCCTGACCACCAATACCGACCGGGTGGCGGCAGCCAAGGATCTGGTGCGCAGAATCACTGCGGAGCATCCCAAGGATGTGATCATTTTCTTCTGTGGTGAAACTGTGACTCAGGAGGAAACCGACGACCTGGCCGCATTCCTCAGCGCCGAATATCCTATGGTGGATGTGGGCTTTGTGGACGGCAAACAGGCCGTGTACGACTTTATTATCTCTCTGGAGTAAATGTATGACCAAGATCGTTATTGACACTTTAGGAGCGGATATGGGCTTTGGGCCCATTGTCCAGGGTGTGGCCAAAGCACTCAAAGAGGGAATGGAATTCTTCCCGGTGCTGGTTGGCCCTGCCCGGGAAATCAAGAATATGCTGGATGCTGAGGGGATCGACCCAACTTGTTATGAGCTCGTTCATACTGAAAATTTCATCCGCAACGAGGACCTGCCCACCTGCATTTTCGGCGATTGTGGCGACAAGTCTATGGCGTTGGCCTACGACCGGCTGAAAAAGGACGCCCAGTGTGATGCAATGCTTTCTGCAGGCAACACCGGTGCCCTTTTGGTAGGCTCCATTTGCCACCTGGGCCTTTTGCCCGGCCTGAAGTACCCTGCGCTGGCAAGTGCGCTGCCCTGCAACGGCGAAAACCTGCTCTGCCTGGTGGATTGCGGCGCCAATGTGGAGTGTACTGCAGACGATTTGGTGCGTTTTGCCCGGATGGGCTACGTGTTTTCTAAAAGCTATTGCGCCATCCCCAGCCCCCGGGTGGGTCTCATGAGCGTGGGCAGAGAACCCCAAAAAGGTACTGAGCTGACCCGCAAGGCCTTTGAGAAGATCAGCGCTTTGGGGCTGAATTTTGTGGGTAATGTTGAGGGCAGTGACCTGGTGAGCGGCTATGCCGATGTGATCGTCACCGACGGCTTTTCCGGCAACTTGCTGCTCAAATGTGCCGAGTCCGTGGGTAAAGCAGCAATGCAGATTGCCTTAGACTGTGGTGCAGGCCACCCGGTGGCAGAGAAGATCCGCCAGAAGATCTTTGAAACTTTCGATTTTAATTCCCGTGGCGCAGCAACTTTCCTCGGCCCTAAAAAGACCGTAGTAAAGATGCACGGCAATGCCAATGCCGACACCGCCACTGCCTCTATCGCCCAGATCCTGCGCCTGGAAAAGGCTCGGTTCTCTCAGGTGATGGCGGAAGAACTGGCCAAATAAAGAAAAAAGCAAATCGCCAAAATTTTTGGCGATTTGCGACTTTTTCTTATGTAGTTTATTCCCCGGTGCGCATGGCGATGAAGGTGTACTTATACAGCCAATACCGCAGGGGCAGACACACCAGAAATACCAGGTTAAAGGCAACCCACAGGGGGATCTGCGGAAATGCAAAATACAAAAGCACGCAGCCCAATGTGTACATAATGTAAGAAATGATCTGGTGGATCAGCAGGGTCCAGTAGTCTCTGCAGCGGATGCCCCGGAATACGAAGAATTTGTTGACCAGGGCGTTGACACCGTAGGACAGAACACCTGCGCTGGGCACTGCGAAATGCAGGTAATTGTACCAATGGTCGTGGCTGAACAGCAAGGTGGCGATCGCCAGCAGGACCTCGGTAGTCAGCAGGCCAATAAACAGACCCCTTGCCAGGCTGAACAGACTCTTATAGATCCGAACGGTATCCTTAATTGGATTGAAGTGGGAAGAAGCGTTGTTGTCAATGTAGATGGCTTCGATCAGAATGGTCTGAATGGGAATGGCTTTCTTTGCTGCGTAGTACAGCATGTTCATTTCGTAGTCGTAATTGTCTTTTTCCACTTCCACCAGCCAGTCGATGTGGGAGCAGGCAAAGCCCCGCAGGCCGGACTGATTGTCGGAAAGATAACGCTTGGTCAGAAGTGCGTAAACCACCCGGGACATGGAGTTGCCCACCCGGGAGCGTAGGGGAATGTCCTTGCGGAGCTTGCGCATGGTCAGTACAAAACTGTGACCGTGATGGAGCTGCTCCCGGACGCGGATCACATCTTCCACCCGATGCTGTCCGTCAGCATCGCAAGTGATGAAGTTTTCTGCTTCGGGGAGATTGTCCCGAATATAGCGCATGCCGGTTTTCAGGGCAGCGCCTTTGCCCCGGTTCTTTTTGTGGGTCACCACAAAAGCGTGCTCCTGCACAGCGGCAAAGATATCAGCGTAGCGTTTACCGCTGCCGTCATCGACTACCACCACCGTAAAGCCGGCGTCTTTGAGTCGCTGCGACAGGGGCACCAGCTCCTTATCCGGCTCATAAGCCGGAATCAATACTACATCCATCGTAACCTCTCTATCTGTCCGGTGAATGGACAAGGTTTTATCCCAAATTGTCAAGTAAAAATCCGTGGATCTGTTCCATCAGGGCGTCGTTTGCCGAGCCGTCAGCATCATAAAGCAGATCTGTGTGGCCACCATCGGCCAGCAGATATTGCACCTGATGGGAGGAAATCTCATCCTGATAGGCGATGATGGCACCGGAATGCTGAGGAATATCCTCGTCCGCTTTTCCGTGGATCACCAGGACCGGGGTTTGGGTCTGGGAGAGCACCTCAGATGCCTGCGTCTGCAGCGTGTCTTTACCAAAGAGCATCGTCTGATATAACCACAAAAATCCGTAATTTCCGTAGCTGATCACGCCAACAGCGTCCTTGCTGCGTTCCATAACCGCTTCCATCGGACTATTGACACCGCTGATGGACACAACAGCTGCCACATCCCGGGTCTGTGCCAAGGCGCAGCAGACGGCATATCCGCCCCGACTGTGTCCCATCAAAACAAGTTCATTATAACCGAAGCGGTCAGATTTTTCAACATGTTTTAGCGCCGCATCCAGATCGAAAAGTACCTGGGAAAAGCCTACCTGGCTCTTGCCCTGAGATTGGTATGTGCCGGTGGTGTCGAAGGTAAAAACACCCCAGCCGTTTTCTGTCAGCCATTGGATTTGGGGCAGATAGTGATCCCCGCCGGCGTGAAATCCCGGCACAAATACGATCAGCCC
The DNA here is from genome assembly GCA_045601585.1 of Faecousia sp. Lineage (GTDB taxonomy): Bacteria > Bacillota > Clostridia > Oscillospirales > Oscillospiraceae > Faecousia. Next base: position 13,877 of record JAZRZW010000156.1, read on the forward strand.
GTGTGCCGCCGCCGTTGCACCGTAATAATAGCCGGTGAGCTGATTGTCCCCGGAGGGAAATTGGCAGACCTGTCGGGTCTGCACCAGGGGTGTCAGTTCTGCCGGGATGTTTGCCGCCGTGTCATAGCGGGCAAAAATACTGTCATACACCACTACGGTCACCGTCATGGAGACCAGGCAAAATGCAAGCAATACAGAAATGATAATAATGGATATTCTTTTGCCACGACCTTTTTTGTAAGATGCCAAAATTATCACCACTTTTCCGTAAAAATATAAGGGAGTTGTTTTGTATGGAAATTCCCCAGAGCCTTTGCATACTGCAGGAGGAACAATTCAAAGAGAATATGGCTGCGGTCATACAGCAGCTTTGGGCCTGCCGCCGGGAAGGCACCTTTGCAGGCTTTGACGGAAAAACGCTCTACTACGAGAGCTTTCAGCGTCCGGAGAGCCGGGGTGCTGTGGTCGTTGTCCACGGCCTTAGCGAATTTACCCAAAAGTACCACGAGTTCGCCTGGTATTTGCTGGAGCAGGGTTATGATGTGTTTCTCTATGACCAGCGCTGCCACGGCCGATCCTGCCGACTGACTGACCGGCAGGATATGATTCATGTGGATCGCTTTACCGATTATCATAAGGACCTGGAGCGATTCGTTCGGGATGTGGTTCGCAAGGCAACCGACTTACCCCTTTATCTGTATGGCCATTCAATGGGCGGCGCTGTGGCGGTACAGTATCTGGCCAAGCACCCGGATGTGTTCTGCAAGGCGGTGCTGTCTGCCCCAATGATCGAGCCTCTCACCGGCGGCGTATCGCCTGCGGTGGCGCGGATCGGCCTGAGGGTGAGCGTAACCCTCGGTTTCGGCAAGAAAAAGTTTTGGTTCTCCGAAGAATTTGATCCGGAGCATCCCTTTGAGCGGTCTCAGGATCAGAGCCGTGCCCGCTTTGCGCGCAATATGGAGATCCGCCGTGGCGACGAGCACTATTGCACAACCCCGTTGACCATCCGCTGGGTGCAGCAATCCCTGGTATTAAAGCGAAACCTGGTCAGCCGACGGTTTATCAGCCGCCTGCGTACGCCCATTCTGATGCTCAGTGGAGCAGATGACAAGGTGGTCTGCCTGAAAGCTCAGGCGGAATTCGCCGAAAAATGCCCGATGTGCCAGCGGGTAGTGGTGGAAAACGCCACCCATAGTATGCTCTGCGGCAATCCGGAGATCATCGCCACCCATGTGGCCCGGGTGTTAGCCCACTTTGCCGGGTAATTTTATTATATCGTAAAAAACAAGGGAATTCAACAAAAAGGACGGAGGATTATGCACTGGACTTACTGCGATATTGACGGTGTGGATGCTGCCCGGTTGGAGCAGGTCTACGCATCTCTGTCGCTTTCCCGAAAAGCGTATATCGACCGACTGCAAAAGCCGGAAGACCGCACCCGATCCCTGGTGGCGGAATTGCTCGCAAAGCAGCTGTTGCAGACCCATTACGGCATCAGCGACGCAGTATTGCACCGCCGCCCCAACGGCCAGCCATATCTGACCGGTTGCGACTTGCAAGTCAGCATTTCCCACAGCCATCGCTTGGTGGCTTGTGCGGTCAGTACCGAACCCGTAGGTATCGATGTGGAGCAGATGCGCCCGGTAAGCCCGTCTCTTTGCAAGCGGGTCTGCGTGGAGGAGGAGCTGGCGTACTTGCTTCGGGGCGCTTGCGAGATCCCTGCGCAGGGCCACCAGGATCCTGCATTTTTACAGCGTTTCTTTGAGATCTGGACGGCCAAGGAAGCCTATTTCAAAAAATGCGGCACCGGCATCACCGATCTGCAATCCGTAAACATCCTGACCCTGAACCGCCAGACCCACAAAATAGAGGATTATATTCTGCAAATCATATAAGAAAAGGACTTGTGAGGTTGCTCACAAGTCCTTTTTATTTTCCCAGTTTTGCCCGAAGCTTTTCCCGCACTCCCTGCAAAAAGGAAGACGAGGGAGTTCCGAAAGCGCAGCTGTTGACAAAATGTTCGCAGTTGTTGTGGAGAATGTCGTAGCCGCCTTCGCCCAAACGGCGGCGGGCTTCCGTCACGATCTCCTCCGGGCGGCGCATATTCCGGCGCTCAGCTATATCCGGCACAGCCACCTCCAGCTCGCCGCCCTGCAGGAAGGCGTGAATGTCGCTGGTCAGGACCAGGATCTCCGCTGCGGCACGCATAGGGTCATTGGGCAGACCGAATTGGATCACTTCCTCTTCCGAAATGAAAACGCCGTAGTGGTGATAAAACCCCACTTTGGTGCGAATCAGATCCCCGAAAGCCGGGGCTTTTTCCGTCCACTGCATATCAGAGTTTGCCCTCGATGCAGGCAATGACATCAGCCACAGTGGAAAGCGTGGGGAAATCATCGTTGGTGAACTTAATGCCGAATTCCTCCTCCACAGCCATAGCCATATACAAAAGACCGATGGAGTTGATGCCGATCTCCTCCCGCAGGTTGGCCTCGGGGGTCACCTTGGCGGTGTCCACATCGTCTTCAAATACAGCGCGAAAGACTTTGATCAGTCGCTCAAAAGTATCCATAATCTACTCCTTACTGATGCGCAGCGCATCGGTTCATCTCTTCCATCAGCAGGCCGGTCACCCGGTCGATGTCTGCGGTGGAGGGGAACTTTTTGGTAATCAGCTCTTTGGGGTCCAGGGGCTTGCCCATCACCACCACCCGCCGACTGTACCAATGCTTAGGCTGCTGGATGTGCATGGGGATGATGGGAACGCCGGCCTGCAGTGCGATCAGCACCACACCGGATTTCAGGCTTTGAATCTGGTCGCCTTCGGTGATGCCGCCCTGAGGGAAGATCGCCAGCAGATGGCCTTCCTTCAGAATGCCCACCGCTTTGCGGATGGCTTCAATGTCTGCAGTGTTGCGGTCGATTTCAATGGCGCCGACACCTTGCAGCAGCTTTTTGCGGAGTTTCCCCTTCATTACCACTTCCGCTGCCAGGAAGAACATCCTGCGGTACCAGACGGAGACGCCCAGTACGAATGTGTCGGAAAAGGCGCTGTGATTGGCGGCCAAAATCGCACCGCCCCGGATCTTTTCCTTGTGGGGCGCACCCTCAGGGGTGATTCTTTTGAGCCGATACAGTAAAAGCAGGGGGCTGCACACCAATCGGGCAATATCCATCGGCAGCCGCTTCCAGGTAGGTTTTGTTTCTTTTTGCATATTACTTCAGTTCCTCTTCCAGGGCAAAAACCTTTTCTTCCAGGACTTTGGTCAGATGGGCGATCTGTTCCTGCTCACCCAGGCCTTCCCGGCAGTAGTCTTGCAGGCAGATAGGCTCGCCGATGACCACATTGGTACGCTTGAACAGGCCGTAGTTGCCGTCGGTGTATACCGGCACGATCAACGCATCGGTATGCATGGCGATAAAAGCGGTGCTGACAGTAAAGGGGAATCTGCAGCCCTTCACCGGCAATCTTGCCTGGGGAAATACGCCCACAGTGCCGCCGTGATCCAGAATATTCAGGGCATCCGATACAAAATCAAAGCTTTTGGCATCCCGATCCACCCGAATACCGCCGATCAGGTTCAAAAACACCCGCAAAAAAGCAGTGCGGTACATGACCTCAGCAATCAAAAAGCGGAGAGTGCGCAGGGGGAACACCAGCACCCACACCACAAAATCCATCAGGCTGATGTGGTTGCTTACCAGAATTGCAGGTTTGGGCAGTGTTCTTTTTGCGCCGGGTGCCAAGTGAATCCGGGGCTTAAAGAAGATCCATGCCGGCAGCAAGCCGGTGATCTTCACAAAGCCTAAGCACAGATTCACAAGCCATTTATGTTTATTCATATTACAACTTACTCTCTATATATTCAGAAATTTCCTTGGGGGTGTAGCGGTAGGTGTCGCCGCTATGGTAGTCGGAGAGATCGAAATGTTCCGCCAGCGCCGAAAGAATGGAGAAATATTGGATGCTGGTGGCACCCAGATCGTAGAAGATATGGGATTCCGGGTGGATGTTCTCCGTTTCGGTTTCCAGCACGTCGGCAATGATCTTGCAGACCTCCCGCAGCAGGGGGGACTGGCTGCCGTCAGTTGCTTCTTCCGTCTGGAACTGCTGGAAAGCGATGAGGGACACCTGCCCCTGGGCGATCTTATTTGCCAGCTGGGGGCGGCTGACCTTCACAGCAGTGGGAGGTGCCAGCTCATCGAAGGTGAAATAGAATCTCTTGACCGCGGTGGCGGCAGGGAGGGTGTTGTTCACACTGTAGAAATAGTCTTTCAGGCGGTTTGCCATGGCTTGGGTGGTGTAGGGATTCAGCTGCGCTACCAGGCACAGCTCCTGGCCGTTCTCTCCCGGCAGACCCAGCACGGAGAATTGCTGTACACCCTGGGGCAAAAATGCTTTTTCCACTGTGTCGGGATTGATATTCTCGCCGTTTTCACCAATGACGGTGTCACTGCGGCGGCCGAGAATGTAGTAGTGGCCGTCGGCGCAGGTCATTCGGTCGCCGGTGTCGAACCAGTCCTCTATGGAGACAGGTTCGCCGTTGACTACTTTTTTTGTGCAAAGGGAGGTGCCCCGAACCAGCAGAATGCCGTTTTCATCAATGCGGTATTCCACAGATTCAAAAGGATGGCCAATGGAGTTGCGGTTTCTGTCCTTGGGACGCTTGCGTAGCTCCACGGAGGTGATGCCGATCTCGCTCATACCGTAGCCGTTATGCATAGGGTAGCCAATGCCGTTGAGCAGCTCCATAGCGGAATCCCGCAGGTAGCTGCCGCCGTTAATGCAGAACATCACGGAGTTGCCGAAGAGCTTATCGGTGAGTTGACGCAGTAGGCGCTTTGCAAGGCTTGCGCCCAACACCGGGAAAATGTTTTGCACCCGGGTGGTAAAGGCCAGGGCCTTGCGGAGCTTTGCTTCTTTTTCGGGGCCTTGCTTTGCTGCTTCCGCCCAAACTTGCTTTTCGATGGTGTGCCACAGCATAGGCACCGCAAAAATATGGGTTACCTGGTGGCGGCGGCAAGTCTTGAGGATGGTGTCTGCGCTGTAATCCCGCAGGAACACCAGGGTTCTGCCGAAGAAAGTGAACCAGAAATACACGGCAAATAAGCCGAACACATGGTAAAACGGCAAAAAGGCCAGATGCTTGAGCCGGCCGTTGTAGTGACCGGCGATCCGGGGATTCTCTTTGACGATCTGCTTGAAGTTCAGGATCTGTTCTGCGATCTGGAAACCGGAGTAGAAGCAGATCACCTCATTCATAGAGGTTGCCGAGGAGGAGAAAGCCAGTTCGTTTTCAAACACATTTTCAGGCACAGCCGGGTGCTCTTCGGAGAGGGTCGCTATTGCGATTGCCTCGCCCGAAAGCCTGGTGCTTTCCTGACAGAGAATATAGCGTACCTTCAGCGTTTCCAGAATGCCGTTGGTCAGGCTCTCGGGGTAGCGGGTATTCACCAAATAAGGCTTATTGCCGCTCATCAGAATGGCCCAGAATGCCACAATCCAGTCGGGAGAGTTCTCCATCTCCAGAGCAATGTACTGGCGCTTTGCACCCAGTGTTGCATACAAAGCTCCCGCCGCATTGCAAATGCGCCGGTAGATCTGGCCGTATGTATATTCCTTTACACGAAAACCGTCATTGGTCTCGCAGAGAATGAGGTCCTGCTCCCGGAACATGATCCGGAAAATGGCTTTGAGGTCCTTGTCGGATGCCTCCAGCAGGTCTCGGTTGGCCCGTAAAATGTGTTTGATGTATCTGTCCATAGGGAATCCCTTCCGGCATAAAAATTTCCGCTGGCGTTGTGCCAGCGGAAACAGTTTTTTTGGGATCAGCTGATCACGCTTGGGTATTTGTTTTTAGATGCTCAGCAGAGCGATAAAACCAATGCCCATCATGACAATGGAAACGATCAGACCGGCCATGCCCAGCTTGGAGCCTACGCTGCAAGCACCGGAGGTGTTGCCTGCTTCCTGGCTCTTGTTGCACAGAATTCTGCCAACAATGCTCAAGGGGAAGGAGAAGATGCCGTAGCCGATGGTCAGACCGAAGGCGTACGCAGGATCAAAATCGATGCTGGCCAGACATGCGATGATGCCAATGATGGCCATAACCAGGCCGCCGATGGCCAGACCCATGCCAACAAAGCCCTTTGCCTTGGTGCCGGCGTCTACTGCAGGAGCAGATGCTGCGGCGTAACCGGTAGGTGCGGGGTAGCTGTAGGTGGGAGCAGCGGGAGGCGCATAAGTGGGCGCAGGTGCTGCAGGGGGAGCATAGGTGGGAGCAGCGGGAGGCGCATAAGTAGGTGCGGGAGCGGCAGGAGGTGCATAAGTAGGTGCGGGGGCTGCAGGAGGTGCATACTGAGGAGCGGGCTCGAAAGCTGCGGGAGCGGGTGCAAAACTGGGAGCGGGCTCTGCAACGGGAGCAGACTCGGGAATCACATAGGTCTGATCGTAGGAATCAGCCTGAGGGATGGGATTGTTATGTTCAGTCATAGGGGTCACTCCTTCTATAAGATTTTTCTTATTATAGCATAAGGAAATTTTGCTTGCAAGTGTTTTTCGGCCATTGGCGACAGAAAGACGAAAGTTCTTTGCAGAAAAACAACCCGCTGGGTCTCCACAGCGGATTGATTCGCAGATGATTCAGTGTTGCCTTTGCGAAAATAGGCAATCACATCATCAAATTCGAGATCCCCATGCTCGTTGTCGGGGAATGTGTAGACGCTATAATAAGTTGTGCAGTTGAAACCCAGGGTGTTTTGTGGTATAATGCAAATAATAAAGGAAAATGGTGGTGTCGGACGTATGGCGAAGTCAGAGCTGGAAAAAAAGCTGGAAAGAATCAACCAGAACAAGAAAATCGAGAGCTACCAAAAGACCGATGTGCCTATTGGCACGATCGAAGAGTTTTGGGGAGCATTTGTAGTGCCCCATCTGCCGAAAGCCGATGAGATCGATGCTTATAAAGCGTGGTACGCACTGTTAAAACGATATTGCGAAGATCAGGACGCCGTGTATGCCGTGCGTTGTTTCTCCAACACAATCGGCGGCGCAAAAAACTATAAAACATTGCGCAGAGGCTTTTACACAAAAACCGATCAGCGGTATTCGTTTTTTTACACAGATAATTACTTTGCCGCATACTTCTTGAAAATGGCGATGGACGGATTTGTACCCGAATATAAAGACTTCAAGGAATGTATGCTTTCCCGCAAGTTTCCCGCCAGATTTGGCCCCCATGATACGGAATATGAGAAGCCGAAGGCGGCGTACGCGATCAACGGTAAAGACCCCGGTTTTGCCGGTAACGGATATAAGATCGCCCATATTATCGACGCCGGTAAGAATTATGATGTCCACGGTAAAGAAACCGGTTTGGCGGAAATTTGCAAGACCTATTTCCCGAGAGGAGAGTATAGTGCCTGGGAATTGGAAAAAGATTCCTATGGCGAGTGTTATGTGCGTCATCTGTCCGGCCTGGACGACGAAGCGCGTGAAATACTAAAGGCCCATTTCTTGCGTTTTGCCTGTCCTTTCAATTATGTGCTCACTCCGAAACCAAGCTGTCATATTTGCCACAAAAACGCAGTCGGTGATATTGCCGAACATCCTGCGTTTCAACAGTATGCGAAAGAACAGTTTTGCGAGTTGTTTGGCGACGAGTATAAAGACTACTTAGGATCTTTGAAAATATTCAAAACCCCGTCTGTTAGCAATCCGGGGGATTTCCAAATCGACATTGAATATGATATTTTGATGACCGGAACGGATCAGTTGGCGGAGTATGCCCGCTATGTTGTGGATGCTTGCGGCAGAGGCCACACCACAGCGCAAAGCTACAAATCGTCTATAAACAAGGTTATGAAGCAGATGGGCATCCATTCTGTGGACGAGCTGGATGCGCGGATAGATGAAGCGATTGATCGTTGCACAGAAGAAATTGACAGTGCGAAAATGCGTGGGGATAAGAATGGAAAGAAGAACTATTCCGATTACCGTTCTGCGCTTAAAAAGTATAAAGATTATTTGGATGGGAAAAATGCAGCCGAATGACCTTTTGCTTGTGCAACAGGAGACAAGGTTGACCAGACATGAAAAAACGGAACCCTTGAGGGTTCCGTTTTTGTGTCGGGGGTTATGTGAAAGCGCAACCAAACGGAGCAGAACGGAGGTGAGAGAAAGCAAAAGTAGTGCGTCTGCTCTGCTTAGAGGATTGGCTTATTCCTTGTTTAACACTTTTTTCTGCCAGGACTTTTTTCCGCATTGGGGGCAACGCATATATCTTGTTCTGCCTATATGTGCAGCCAAATTAACTGCCTTGTATGTCGGTACATATCTGTGTCCGCATTCATTACATGCATAATATCCGGCTACTTGCTCAATTCGCACTGCATAGAAGCAACCTGCAAAAAACAAAACGAACCCAAGCACCATAAGAGAAATCCTTAGTCCGGTTGACATCTGTACAAAAGAGGCAAGGAGAGCCAAGGCGAAAAGAACGACCGTTGCAGTAAGGCCTATAAACACTTCTGCAGACAACAGTCTTTTGTCTGCCTGTTCTTTTTCCTTAATCATCTCAAGCAAATTGTTTTCTAATTCCTTGTTGTAATTATCCATTGTAACGACCTCCCCACATAGTAAATCATTAACACTGATACCCAGAATATCGCAAAGTTCGAGCATAATGGACGAGTCGGGCAGAGATTTGCCGGTTTCCCATTTTGATATTGCTCTGTCAGTGATGTTCAGTTTTTCTGCCAACTGCATTTGCGTTAGGTTTTCCTTTTTTCTGCACGCGGCTATAAACTTTCCGATTTTCATTTGGTCCATAGAGTGCCTCCTGTCGCTTTTATTATAGGCTGTCAAAGAAACAAAGAACACGAACCGATAGTTGAGTGAGGAGAAATCAACCTTAGGTAGAGTAAAAATGACCGCCAAATTCTTATTTGTGGAATTGGTTATAGCATATTTCACCCACCCGTAAGGTGGATTTAGTTGAAAACGACAGATTCCGCCGGAATCTGTGGTTTTTCTGGCATATACTACACAATTTGATACAATGCAACGCAGTTTCATCCAGCGTTGCATTCGTTAAATTACTGAACTTTTGGTATAAAATGCAGCTACGCAGAACATTTCTCTTTGGTTCTAAGCGTAGACATAAACAGGAATCCCGGCAGATACATATCTTGCAAAAATATCATTATTTTCCGGATCTTTCCAGTTCCAGTTGTTCGGCATTGTATCTTTATATAGCCGGTTTACCTGGTCGTCCCACGTTTTTTCCATACACACCTGCCTGGTGTTATAGAAAATGAAATCAATATACGCATCTATGCTTAGCTGATCACATTCTTCTATATATTTCAGAAGCAATTTTTTAGTGTAATTCACAGGAATTGGATGTTCATAAACACAGACTTGGCCAGTGCTTTTTGCTGCTTTATATTTGTGCTTCTGCTCAACAGGCAGAGGCGAAAGCCTGCGTAAATGCTGCTGTTGTTGCATAGATA